>NZ_JARWOJ010000071.1 GCF_029868625.1 Nocardia neocaledoniensis
CCGAGCACGCGGGCGGTGTAGAGCTCGGAGATCCGCTGGGAATTTGAGAAGGCGCCGTAGCCGTCCAGCTCGAGGTGATGTCGGGGTTGGTGCGGGGGCCGGCGCCGTTCGCGCGCCCGGAGGGCCGGGGGGGCCGGCCAATTTGCCCCCCCCGGGGGGGGGGGGGGCCTCCATCCCCCCACCCCGGGCGGGTTAACTTTCCCCCGCCCGTAAAATGCCACCCCGCCCCCCCCGGGGGGGGGGGCCGATCCGGTCGAGATGACGACACCGCGGCAACGGGAGGCACGCACCCATCTGCACTGGTGCCGGTTGGCCGAGTTGACCGACGGCTACCGGGACCTGATCACCGATGTCACCGAGCACCGCAGGCGGCTGCCGGTGTGGTGAGGGCTCAGGCCTTGTCGGCCTTGTCGGCCTTGTCGCCGGGAGCGACGTCGACGTCGGCGAACACGGTCGGAGCCGGCTCGCTCGCCGGCTCGTCGAGGTCGACGGCCCGGCCGAACTCCGGTTCGACGTCGAGATGCTGTTCGGCGTCGCGGCGCGCGGCCGCGGCGGCCTCGTTCATCTCGATCGCGTCGGTGACGAACTCACCGATCTCCCTGGCGACCTCGGCGACGACCCCGGTGATCAGGGCCGCGATATTGCCGACATGCCTGGCACCGGAGGACGTCAATTCCTGGACGAGATCTTTGTTGCTTTCGAATTTCCCGATCATTTACACGCCCACTTCGGTCGCCTTCCGATTACGCACCACGATAACACCGGGCTTGGGCGCCCTCTTGACGAAGCGATCCGGCACGGAAAGCAGGAAGATCTTGGCCCAGACCGAGCCGATCTGCTTGGAGAAACGGCCCGTGTTGTAAGGCAGGCCGTACTTCTCGGCCAGCGCCTTCACCTCGGGCGCCATCTCCGGGTACCGGTTGGCCGGGATGTCGGGGAACAGGTGGTGCTCGATCTGGTGCGACAGGTTGCCCGACATGATGTGGAACAGCTTGGAGCCCTTGATGTTGGCCGAGCCGAGCATCTGCCGGACGTACCACTCACCGCGGGTCTCGACCTCGGTCTCCTCCTTGGTGAACGTCTGTACACCGGCCGGGAAGTGCCCGCAGAAGATGATCGAGAAGGTCCACAGGTTGCGGACGAGGTTGGCCGCGGCGTTGCCCGCCAGCGTGTGCAGGAACAGCGGGCCGGTGAGCGCCGGGAAGACGACATAGTCCTTGAGGACCTGCTTGCCCGCCTTCCTGGCCTGCCCCTTGAGCAGCGGCTTGAGCTCGGCCCAGGTGCGCTTGCCCTTGATGATGTTGTCGGCCTCGAGGTCGTGCACCATCACGCCCCACTCGAACAGCACCATCAGCAGGAAGGCGTAGATCGGGTTGCCCAGGTAGTAGGGGTTCCACTTCTGGCCCTCGTCGATGCGCAGGATGCCGTAGCCGATGTCGCGGTCCATGTCGTGGACGTTGGTGTAGGTGTGGTGCATGTAGTTGTGCGAGTGCTTCCACTGGTCGGCCGGGCAGACCGTGTCCCAGTCGAATTCGCGGGAGTTGATGCCGCGCTCACGCATCCAGTCGTACTGACCGTGCATGACGTTGTGGCCGATCTCCATGTTGTCGAGGATCTTCGACACCCCGAGCGCGGCCACGCCGGCCAGCCAGAACGGCGGCAGGAAGCCCAGGTACATCAGGCCGCGGCCGGCGATCTCGAAGCCGCGCTGGGTCTTGATGATCTTGTAGATGTAGTCGCGGTCGCGCTCGCCGAGATCGGCCTCGATGCGGGCGCGCAGGTCGTCGAGCGCCTGGCCGAGCTCCTCGACCTGGTCGGGGGTCAGGATGACCGGGCCGTCTTTGCCTTCGGTGAGAATCGTCATGGCTGTGTCTCCCCTTGGTTGTCTTCGGGCGTCTAGAGGGCGATGTCGACGTCGCCGACAGCGGTGTTCACGCAGATCTGGATCTGCTTGTCGGGATCGGCGTCGAGCTCGCCGGTGCGCAGGTTGCGGGTGCAGCCGGAGACCTTGGTCGCGGTGCAGGAGAAGCAGATCCCCATGCGGCAGCCGTACTCCGGGGTCAGACCCGCCGATTCGGCCTGCTCGAGCAGCGATGCTCCGGTGTTGTCGGCGGCGACGGCGCTGTCGGAGAAGGTGACGGTGCCGGTGGCCTCCGCCGGGTCGGTGGGCACCGTCGTGAGGGTGAACTCCTCGCTGTGCACCCGGTCCTCGAGACCCTCGGCCTCGAAGATCGTGCGCACGGCGCGCATCAGCGGCGGCGGCCCGCAGACGAACGTCTGCGCGTCGGCGAACCAGGGCGCCACCCGCTCGAGCTCGTCGTAGTCGAAGAACCCGCTGCCGGTGGAGGTCTCGCCGTCGACCACGGTGCCCGGCTCGACCGGGTACCGGTACTCCACGCGGACGTTGGGGCGGCGGTTGGTGATCGCGGCCAGCTCGGCACGATGCGGCACCAGCTCCGGCGAACGCGCGTAGTGCAGGAAGGTGACCTCGCCGTCATAGCCCTCGGCGTCGAGGGTACGCAACATCGACAGCACCGGGGTGATGCCGCTGCCGCCACTGATCAGCAGCACCCGGTCGGGGCGCCGCTCGGGTAGCGCGAACACGCCGGCGGCCGGCGCCAGGTCGACGACCATGCCGGGCTTCGCGTGCTCGTGCAGGTAGTTCGAGACCAGACCGCCGGGGTGACGGCGGACGGTCAGCTGGATGAAGCGGTCGCCGCGACTCTCCGGGTCGATCGGCGAGTAGCAGCGGGTGTGGCGCACACCGTTGATCGAGACGCCGATCTGCACGTACTGGCCCGCGGCATGGCCGCGCCACTGCCGGGAAGCCCGCAGGGTGAGGGTCACCGAGTCCGGCACCGCGTGCGAGACGTGGGTGACCTCGGCGCGCAGTTCCCTGGCCGTGCGCGCCGGGCTGACGAGCTCCAGATACCGGTCCAACGGGTGCGGCGTCGTCAACGTCTGCACCAGATCGATCAGGCCAACCATGCGTCTTGCCCCTCTGCGGAAGTCCTTCGGCATGCCATTCACATTTCAGTGCACGCCTGTACACTCACTAGTGTGCCGGATGGCCCCGGCCCACTGTCAACCGGCAAAGATGTGAGCCGGGCAACATCTCGAGGGAAGCGACTATGGTGCACGGATGTATGCTCACCGATGTGACTGAGCAGGCAGGAACCCGCAACGAGCGCAAAGCGCACACCAGGGCGGCCCTCCTCGA
The DNA here is from genome assembly GCF_029868625.1 of Nocardia neocaledoniensis. Lineage (GTDB taxonomy): Bacteria > Actinomycetota > Actinomycetes > Mycobacteriales > Mycobacteriaceae > Nocardia > Nocardia neocaledoniensis_A. The sequence goes on from NZ_JARWOJ010000071.1 coordinate 3,221, forward strand.
CGGCACCCTGGCGCTGGCCGCCGACCGCGGATTCGCGGCGCTGAGCCTGCGCGAGATCGCCCGCTCGGCGGGGATCGTGCCGACCGCGTTCTATCGCCATTTCGCCTCACTCGACGATCTCGGCGCCACCCTGGTCGACGAGGGCGTGACGGCATTGCGGCTCGCATTGCGCGAGGTCAGGCGCAAACCCGATGCGCATCTGGCCGATACCGTGCGGTTCGTCTTCGAGCAGGTCGGCGCCAAGCGCGCGCTGTTCGGCTTCCTCATCCGCGAGCGCCACGGCGGCCCCGCCGCGCTGCGCCAGGAGATCGCGCGGGAGATGCAGCTGATCGTGCGCGAGATCGTGGCCGACCTGTCCCGGCTGCGCGCGCTGGACAACTGGAGCACCACCGAGCTCGAGATCGCAGCCGACCTACTGGTCACCACGGTCACCGACGGGATCGCGGCCTATGTCGCCGCGACACCGCGCGAGGAGGCGGCGGTGGTCGAACGCACCGTCATGCAGATGCGCCTGATCGCGCTCGGCATCGGCGGCTGGATTCCCAAAACCGCTGACTGAGGGATGTTTCCGCTGCTGTGGCCGCATGCGGTCCATGGTGTAACACACCGCACACCGAGCATAGAGCGAAACTCAGAGTACGGGCGTACACACAACACCGGTCGGTGACGCGTCGTGAAGTAGCACTATTTCGCGTCCCGCACGGCGGCGGGCGCGCGCACCGGCAGCAGCACGAGCAACCCCGCGGCCAGGACGACGAGCAGCCCGGCGATGCCGGCACGGTCGCTGTGGAAGATCGAGACGAACACCCCGAACAGCGCGGGCGCGAGGAACGACACCGCCCGCCCCGTGGTCGTGTACAGGCCGAACAGCTGACCTTCGCGCCCCGGCGGCGCCAGCCGCGTCAGGAACGAGCGCGCCGATGCCTGCGCCGGACCGACGAACACGGTGAGCGCGAGCCCGAAGATCCAGAACATCAGCGATCCCGAGACCACGAGCAGCACCAGCCCGCACCCCAGCATCCCGATCAGCGAGGCAACGATCACCCGCTTGGGTCCGAGCCGGTCGTCGAAGCGTCCCGCGGCGATGGCCGCCGCGCCGGCGACGACATTGGCGGCGATGCCGAACAGCAGCACGTCGGCGTCGGCGAAGCCGTACACCTGCACCGCCAGCACCGCGCCGAAGGTGAACACCCCGGCCAGCCCGTCCCGGAACACCGCGCTGGCGAGCAGGAACCAGACGGTGTGCCGGTCGCTGTCCCACAGCTCGCGCACGTCGCGCCACAGCACCCGGTAGGAACCGAGGAACCCGGCCCGCGCCGCGCCGGGATCGGCGGTGGTGCGCGGCAGTTCGGGCACGGCGAACAGCACCGGCAGCGCGAAGACCGTGAACCAGACCGCGGCCAGCACGATCGCCAGCCGCACATTGAGGCCCTGATCGGTCGGCATCCCCAGCACCCCGCGGGTGTCGCCGTCACCGGCGAGGAAGCCCACGTAGCAGATGAGCAGCAGCACGATGCCGCCGAAATAGCCCATCGCCCAGCCGAATCCGGAGACCCGGCCGACCGTCGCCGGGGTCGAGACCTGCCGCATCATGGCGTTGTAGGGCACCCCGGCCAGCTCGAACACCGCCGAGGCGAAGGCCAGCAGCGCCAGACCGAGCCAGAGGTCGTGGTAGTCGTCGTGGACGAAGAACATCAGCGACATCGCGCCGACGGTGAGCGCGGTGAGGGTCGCCAGCGCGCGCTTGCGTGAGCCGACCGCGTCGAAGTACTGCCCGCAGACCGGCGCCGTCAACGCCACGACCAGGCCCGCGGCGGCGAGGGCCCACCCCAGCCAGGCGCTGGCGGGGGTGTCGCCCGGCAGGTCGTCGCCGACCTTGTCGGTGAGATACACCGAGAACACGAAGGTGAGCGTGACGGCCTGGAAGGCCGACGATCCCCAGTCCCACAGTCCCCACGCCACTACCTGCCCGCGTCCGGCCGCCTCGCCGACGGTCGCGGACGCGTTCACCTCGGTCATGGCCGAAGCGTAATGCGCCCCGGCGCGCACGGCAGGACACATCGGCGTTTCGGCACGCCGCCGATCATATGAACCTGGTTGCATAGTACCGAGCGTTCCGGATACGCTCACCCCATGGCACTCGAACACGCTCTCCTGGTCTCGCTCAGCGAGCGCGCCGGGTCGGGATACGAGCTCGCGCGCCGATTCGACAAGTCGATCGGCTACTTCTGGAGTGCCACCCACCAGCAGATCTACCGGGTACTCAAGCGTATGGAGGATTCCGGCTGGGTGACCGTGGAATCGGTCGCGCAGCAGGGAAAACCCGACAAGAAGGTGTACTCGGTCGCGCCGGCCGGCCACGCCGAACTGGCCCGCTGGATCGCCGAACCCACCGAGTCGAGCCCGGCCAACTCCGAGCTGGGTGTGAAGGTGCGTGGCGCCGCGTACGGCGATATCGACGCCGTCTGCGCCGAGGTCGCCCGCCATCGCGAGCAGCACGCCCGCCGCCTCGACGAGTACCAGCTCAGCGAAAAGAAATTCTTCCCGGCGCCGGATCAGCTCTCCGGCACCGCTCTGCACCAGTACCTGGTGCTGCGCGCGGGTATCCGCGCGGAGTCCGGCTACGTCGAATGGTGCGACGAAGTACTGCAGGCCCTGCGACCGCGAAAAGGTGACCATCGCCCATGACCGCATACCCCCACCTGTTCGAACCACTCGACCTCGGCCACACCACCCTGCGTAATCGGGTGGTCATGGGTTCCATGCACACCGGTCTGGAGGACCGCGCCTGGGACACCAACAAGCTGGCCGCCTACTTCGCCGAGCGCGCTCGCGGCGGGGTCGGCCTGATCATCACCGGCGGCTACGCGCCCAACCGCACCGGGTGGCTGCTCCCGTTCGGCGGCAAGCTGACCACCAGGACCGAGGCCTACCGGCATCGCCGGATCACCAAGGCGGTGCACGCCGAGGGCGGCAAGATCGCCATCCAGATCCTGCACGCGGGCCGCTATTCCTACATGCCGACCAGCGTCTCGGCCTCGGCGATCAAGTCCGCCATCAACCCGTTCAAGCCGCGCGCGCTCTCGGCCAAGGGCATCGAGAACACGATCGACGACTACGCCCGCTGCGCGGAGCTGGCCAAGTTCGCCGGGTACGACGGCTGCGAGATCATGGGCGGTGAGGGCTATTTCATCAACCAGTTCCTCGCGCCGCGGGTGAACAAGCGCACCGACAAGTGGGGCGGCACGCCGGAGAACCGGCGCCGCCTGCCGGTGGAGATCGCCAAGCGCATCCGCGCCGCGGTCGGGCCCGATTTCATCATCGTGTTCCGGCTCTCGATGGCCGAGCTGGTGGAGAAGGGCCAGACCTTCGACGAGATCGTCGCGCTGGCACAGGAACTGGAGGCCGTCGGGGTCGACATCCTCAACACCGACATCGGCTGGCACGAGGCACGCGTGCCCACCATCGTCACCTCGGTGCCGCGCGCGGCGTTCGTCGAGTTCACCGCGAAGATCGCCCGCAAGGTGAACATCCCGGTGTGCGCCTCGAACCGCATCAACATGCCCGAGATCGCCGAGGAGATCCTCACCCGCGGTGACGCGGCGCTGATCTCGCTGGCCCGGCCGCTGCTGGCCGACCCGGAATGGGCCAACAAGGCCAAGGGTGACCGCGCCGACGAGATCAACACCTGCATCGCCTGCAACCAGGCCTGCCTAGACCACGCCTTCGGCAACAAGAAGGTGTCGTGCCTGGTCAACCCGCGCGCGGGCAGCGAGACGACGCTGCAGCTGCTGCCGACCCGGCGGGCCAAGCGCATCGCGGTGGTCGGCGCCGGGCCGGCCGGGCTGTCGGCGGCGGTGAGCCTGGCCGAGCGCGGTCATCACGTCGACCTGTTCGAGGCCGACGACAAGATCGGCGGCCAGTTCGACATCGCCCGGCGCATCCCCGGCAAGGAGGAATTCGACGAGTCGATCCGCTACTTCCGCCGCAAGATCGAACTCACCGGGGTCGCACTGCATCTGGCCAAGCGCGTCACCGCCGAGGAACTCCTCGCGGGCGGCTACGACTCGGTGGTGCTGGCGACCGGTGTGCGCCCGCGCATCCCGAACATCCCCGGCATCGACCACCCGATGGTGCTGTCCTATGCCGAGCTGGTGAAGGAGGACAAGCCGGTCGGCAAGAAGGTCGCGGTGATCGGCGCGGGCGGTATCGGCTACGACGTGAGCGAATTCCTCACCGTCGAAGGACATCCCACGCTCAAGCTCGACGAGTGGAAGGAGGAGTGGGGTGTCGACGCCGACGACGAGCAGGTCCGCGGCCAGCTCAAGCAGCCCAAGCCCTCCCCCGCCGCCCGCGACGTGGTGCTCCTGCAGCGCAAGTCGACCCCCTTCGGCAAGGACCTCGGCAAGACCTCCGGCTGGGTGCACCGCGCCGCGCTCAAGGCCAAGGGCGTCGAGCAGGTCGGCGGCGTGAACTACGAGCGCATCGACGATCAGGGCCTGCACATCAGCTTCGGCGAGAAGCACGAGAAGCCGCGGGTCATCGAGGTCGACAATGTGATCGTCTGCGCCGGACAGGAATCGGTGCGCGAGCTCGAGGAGCCGCTGCGCGCGGCCGGTGTCGACCTGCACCTCATCGGCGGCGCCGACCTGGCCGCCGAACTCGACGCCAAGCGCGCCATCGACCAGGGCACCCGCCTGGCGGCCCGCCTGTAGCCCCCCGACCCGGGGGGGCGGCCCGGCGGGCGTCGTTCCGGACCTTTTTGGTCCGGCTTTGGTTACCACGCCCGGCCCCGATCCGTTCGCGCGGGTGCCGACATAGCCCAAGGTCTGGGTTTATTGTTCTAGCAATTGTAGGCCGTAGTAGCGGGACACGGCCGGGAC
>NZ_JARWOJ010000072.1 GCF_029868625.1 Nocardia neocaledoniensis
CCTGGGGCGGGACCGCCTGCGGCCGGGGGGGGGTGCCAAACTCGCGCCCACCACGCTCGGGGTGGGGGGGGCGCGTCTGTTAATCGCGCACGGGGGCGGCTGCCGCCGCCCGCGTGTTCTCGCTCGAGCAGGGAAGGAAAACCTATGGTCGACTCTTCGACCGAGCGGCAGATCGCGAGCTCGGTGCTCGTGATCGGCACCGGCGGCGCGGGGCTGCGGGCGGCGATCGAACTGGCCGAACGCGGCGTGGACGTGCTCGTCCTGGGCAAACGCCCGAAAGCCGACGCCCACACCACCCTCGCCGCGGGCGGGATCAACGCCGCGTTGTCGACGATGGACCCGGAGGACAGCTGGCAGCAGCACGCCGCCGACACCATCACCGAGAGCTACCTGCTGGCGCGCCCGGACACGGTGCGCGTGGTCACCGAGAACGCCGAGCGCGGGATCCAGGATCTGGAGCGCTGGGGCATGCCGTTCGCGCGGGAGTCCGATGGGCGGATCTCGCAGCGGTTCTTCGGCGCGCACACCTATCGGCGCACCTCGTTCGCCGGTGACTACACCGGCCTCGAGATCCAGCGCACCCTGGTGAACCGGGCTGCCCAGCTCGGCATCCGGATCATCGACACCTGCTATGTCACCCGGATCCTGGTGCGCGACAACGTGGTGTTCGGTGCGTATGGGTTCGATCTGGAGTCCGGTGCGCGCACGGTGTTCCGGTCCGACGCGGTGATTCTCGCCGCGGGCGGGCACACGCGGATCTGGCGGCGTACGTCGTCGCGGCGCGACGAGAACACCGGGGACGCCTTCCGGCTCGCTGTCCTGGCGGGCGGCCGGATCCGTGACCCCGAGCTCGTGCAGTTCCACCCGTCCGGGCTCATCGAACCCGAGAATGCCGCCGGGACACTGGTTTCGGAGGCCGCGCGCGGCGAGGGCGGCATCCTCCGCAATGCCGAGGGTGAGCGGTTCATGCGACGCTACGACCCCGAGCGCCTGGAACTCTCGACGCGCGACCGGGTGGCGCTGGCCGCCTACACGGAGATCAAGGAAGGGCGCGGAACGCCGAAAGGTGGTGTCTGGCTGGATGTGTCCCATCTGCCGCGCGAGACCATCCTGCGGCGACTGCCCCGCGTCTATCAGACGATGCTGGAACTGCAGATGCTCGACATCACCCGCGAACCGATCGAAATCGCGCCCACCGCCCACTATTCGATGGGTGGGGTGTGGGTGCGCTCGGAGGACCACGGCACCGGTGTCGAGGGGTTGTACGCCATCGGCGAGGCCTCCAGCGGTCTGCACGGGGCAAATCGTCTCGGCGGCAATTCGCTGATCGAACTGCTGGTCTACGGCCGGATCGTCGGCGAGGCCGCCGCGCGCTATTCCGCGGAACTGGAGACCCAGCGACGATCGTACGACGCACTCGCCGAGGCCCGCGCCGACATCGACGCGGTGCTGTCGGCCGACGGCCCCGGGAACGTGCGAGCGCTGCAGCGGGCCCTGCGCGACACCATGACCGAGCACGCCGGTGTGGTGCGCGACGACACCGGGATCCGCGCCGGACTGTCCGAACTCGACGAGATCGAGGACCGCATGACCGAGATCGGTGTGCATCCGGACGCGGCCGGGTTCCAGGACCTGGCCCATGCCTTCGACCTGAAGTCGGCGGCACTCGCGGCGCGGGCCACCCTGGAGGCCGCTCTGGAGCGGCGGGAGACGCGCGGCTGCCACAACCGCGCGGATCACCCCGACCTCGACCCCGCGATGCGCGTGAATCTGGTCTGGTCGGGCCCCGGCCGGATCGAGCGCGAGCCGATCCCGCCGGTGCCCGAGGAGATCGCCCGGCTGATGCGGGATGTCTCGACCGAAGGCAAGCTGGTCGAATGAACGGATGACGGACACACCCATCGACACCGATCTCGACCGCGCGCTCGGCGACTTCGCCGAGCTGCGGCCGCGATTGTTCGGCATCGCCTACCGCATGCTCGGCACGGTCGCCGACGCCGAGGACCTCGTCCAGGACGTCTGGGTGAAGTGGCAGTCGTACCCGGACCGGGCCTCGGTCCACGATCCGGCGGGCTTCCTGATCACGATGACCACGCGGCTGTCGATCAACGCCACGCAGACCGCGCGCGTGCGCCGGGAAACCTATATCGGGCCGTGGCTGCCCGAACCGGTCGACACGGGCGCCGATCCGCTGCTCGGCGCGGAACGGGTGGCGGCGCTCGAGACAGCGGTGCTGGTGGTACTGGAGACGATGACTCCCACCGAACGCGCGGCCTTCATCCTGCGTGAGGCGTTCGACTACCCGTACGCGCGCATCGCCGAGGTCCTGGGGGTCAAGGAATTCACCGCGCGCAAACTGGTGAGCCGGGCCCGCCACAGTATCGAGTCCGAACGCCACGCGCCGGTCGACGCCGGCCATCACCGTCGCCTTCTCGGCGCCTTCCTGACCGCCGCTCGTGCGGGCGACTTCGACGACCTCGAAGCGCTGTTCACGGCCGAGGTCGCGAGCTACACCGACAGCAACGGCAAGGTGCGCAACGCCTCTCGGATCCCGGTGGTGGGCCGTCTCCGGGTGGCGAAGTACGTGGCGGCGTTCGCCGGCCACTTCTGGGACGGCGTGACCGTCGAGTGGATCGACGCCAACGGCCTGGCGTCGGTGCTCATCAGCCGTGGCCAGGAGACCGTCGCGTGGCTCACCGTGGGCACCGAGGGCGAGCGCATCGATCGGATCTACTGGGTGCTCAATCCGGACAAGCTCGGTCGGATCGCGGCGTAGAGCAGCGGTTCGGTGCCCTGTTCCGGGCGCTGGGAAGGCCGCCTCGGCATCCACTAGCCTCGGCAATCATGCCGATACCCATTTCCGCGCCCGACCCGTACCTCGACGGATCGCTCGAGGTGGGCGACGGAAATCGCGTGTACTGGTGCGCCGGCGGCAACCCGGCGGGGCGCCCGGTGCTCGTGGTGCACGGTGGGCCGGGCAGCGGTAGCAGCCCGCGACAACGAAAGGCGTTCGATCCGAACGTCTTCCGGATCGTGCAGTTCGATCAGCGCGGATGCGGACGCAGCATCCCGAGTGCCGCCGACCCCGCCACGAACATGGCGGTCAACACCACCGAGCACTTGATCGCCGATATGGAACAGCTGCGCACCCACCTCGGGATCGACCGGTGGTTGCTCTACGGCGGATCCTGGGGCTCGACGCTGATCCTGGCCTATGCGCAGCGGTTCCCGGAGCGGGTCACCGGCATCGTGTCGGTCGGCGTCACCACCACCCGCCGTCGTGAGATCGACTGGCTGTACGGCGGAGTCGGACGGTTGTTACCCGCCGAATACGAGCGATTCCGCGCCGCGGTGCCCGGCGGCGGTGACCTGGTGGAGGGCTATCGGCGACTGATGGAACACCCGGACCCGGTGGTGCGCGAGACCGCCGCGATCGAGTGGTGCCGGTGGGAAGACGCGGTGATCGCGCACGAATCCCTCGGCCGCCCCGGTCAGTACAGCGCCAAGCCGGACACCGCGAGGTCGGCCTTCGTGCGGATCTGCACGCACTACTTCGCACACGCGGCGTGGCTCGACGAAGGTGTGCTGCTGCGCGAGGCCGGACGGCTCGCCGGAATTCCCGGCGAACTCGTCCACGGCCGCCTCGACCTCAGTGCCCCGCTCGAAACCGCATGGGAACTCGCGAAGACCTGGCCCGACAGCTGCCTGCACGTCATCGACGACGCCGGCCACACCGGCAGCCCCGCCATGGGCGAAGCTGTCGCGCGCGCGATCGCGCGCTTCACGTAGTCCGAAAGCTGTTGGGTCAATCGGGCGACGGCCGACAGCGCATCCGTCGTGGTCGGGTGAGTTCGGCAGGTCCCGGCCGACGCTCCGCCTTAGGGCACAGTCGCCGCCGGGAAGCTGACTCCCGTCAATTGTTCGGAGACTGCCCACAGGCGGCGGGCGTGCTCCGGGTTTCGTGCCGCGGCCGAGCGGCCGACCGGTGTCGGTGCGCCGCGGCCCTGTAGGAATCCGTTCGGGCCGATGTAGGTCAGGGCGAAATGGCCGAGATGGTTGGTGCCGAACTGCAGTTCGAATCCGTCGGCGGTGCGCGTGAGCGGGGGAATCATGACGCCGGCGTTGTTGACGACGATGTCGATGGGCTCGGTGGTTCGCTGCGGGCGCACCGGAGCGGGTCGGCATCGTTCTGTTCGCCACCATGCAAGGCATCGCCGCCCTGGTCAACGGAAGTTTCGTGGCACCAGAACTGCTCGATGGGCTGATCGACGATGCCGCGACCCAGTTCCTGCAAGGCAATCGCCCCGACCCGGACCCGGCGGACACGTCCGGCTGAGAACGTGTCCCGCTCATCGCTCACCGTGACTTCCCCGGTCGCCGCGGGGTGTGCGAGCATTCCGCGGTGGCTGGTGGAACAGATAGTTGGCCGGTCGTCGACCTGGCGGACCTCCTCGACGTGCTCGAGCTCGACGAGATCGCGCCCGGACGATTCCGGGCGAGGAACGTGACGTCGACGCTGCCGACCACGTTGGGTAGTCAGACGCTGGCGCAGGCGGTGGTCGCGGCCGAGCGCACGGTGCCGCACATGGCGGTGCAGTCGCTGCACGGCGTGTTCCCGCGCGGCGGATACGCCGAGCGCGCGGTCGACGTTGATGTCGAGGTCGTCCAGTCGGGGCGCTCGCTGGCCACCGTGCAGGTGTCGTTCCGGCAGGAAGGGCGCGAGCACGCGCGGGTGCTGATCATGCTCAGCGTCGACGAGCCGGATTTCCTCGCACATCGAGCCGCGCTGCCGCCGGAGGTGCCCGGCCCGGAGGAATGCGGCGACCTGCCGTGCGCCCTGCTGCCGTGGGAGGTCCGCACGCCCGGTGGGGCGGACGCGCTGGCACTCGACCTCGCGGGCCCGCCGTCGCTGGATGTATGGATGCGGTGCGACAAGGCTCCCGATCTGCCCGTGTTCTCGCGGGCCCTGCTGGCCCACGGCAGCGAGGGATTCCTCGGCCCGGTCAGCCTGCGCCCCTATCCGCAGGCCGAGATCGCGCGGCGCGGCGGCCGGGGGCGATCGGCCATGCTCACCCAGACTGTCACCTTCCATCGGCCGTTCACCGTGCACGACTGGCTGCTGCTGCGCTGCGAGAGCCCGTTCGCGGGCGCGGGGCGCATGTACTCCCGCATCCAGATCTTCACGCGCGCGGGAGAATTGGTGGCCTCGGCGGACGCCCAGGGCCTGATGCGCGCGCACGGATAGGCGACGGCGGAAGACCGGCGGTACCGGAACGGCGGCGGGATCGAAAGGTGTGTCCGGGCCCTCGAGGTATCGCGGTAGTTGCGGTGCCGCATCAGTGCGGCGACAGCGATTCGTGCTGGACGTTTGCCGCACCTCGGTCCGCCTAGGCTCGGTCTCGACGAGATCGTGTCCGACCGAGGAGGATGGTGGAGATGCCCAAGTACCTGTGGCGGGTCAGCTATTTCCAGGAAGGCGCGCAGGGGCTGCTCGCGCAGGGCGGCAGCGCGCGCCAGGCGGCGATCACGGAGATGGTCGAGAGCGTCGGGGGATCGGTCGAGTCGTGCTATTTCGCCTTCGGTGAGGACGATCTGTTCGTGATCGGCGACGTCCCGAACGAGGTCGCGGCCGCGGCGCTGGCGATTCGCACGGCCGCCGCCGGTGCCGCGGTGTCGCACACGGTGAATCTGCTGACGCCCGCGCAGGTCGATGAAGCCGTCGCGGTGGACGTCACCTATCGGCCGCCGACCTAGGCCACGCGACTCACCGCACGGCCAGGTGATCCGGGGGTGCGGTGAAGTAGTGCTCGGCACCCCGATCCGCCACGGTGTCGACCACGGCGCGGACGAAGGCTTGGAGCCGGGCGTTGTCGGCGCCGGGTAACCAGACCGGTCGCCAGACGTGACCGCGGCCGTCGTCGAAGGGGACGTAGACGGCGCCGCGGCGCGGGTAGTGGCGTTCGGCGTGGGCGCCCGCGGGATGGACGCCGGCGCCGAAGGCCACGGCGGTGAGGACGTCTTCGAAGGTGTGCGCGCCGATGGGGTTGGCGGGGGTGATGTGCCAGGTCTCGTCGAGGTAGCGCTGCCAGTAGGTGCCGGACGGACCACCGATCGAGATCACGTCGATGCCGGTCGTGGTGGTGCTCAGGGAGCCGGCGCGGGCGAGCCGGTGATCGCGGGGGACCACGAGCCCGGTGGGTTCGGTGAGCAGGGCGGGCCCGGCGACCAGGTCGTGTTCGCCGACGGGGGAGTGGCTGATGACCAGGTCGAGTTCGTCGCGCCGAAGCGGGCCGAAGACATCGCCGAGATGCACCTCGCGGGCATGCACCTCGCATTCGGGGTGACGGCCGCGGAAGGTCACGACGGAGTCGACCAGCACACCGGCCGCGAGTCCGCCCAGATATCCCACGCGCAGTGAGCCTTCCACGCTGCGCGCCGCCGCCCTGGCCCGTTCCACGGCCCGGTCCAGCTGGGCGCGGATCGGTAGCAGGTCATCGCGCAGCATCCGGCCGACGGGTGCCAACCGGACCTGCCGGCTCGTGCGCTCGAACAGCGGTGCGCCGAAATGCCGTTCGAGCTTCTTGATCGTCTGACTGACCCTGGCCTGCGACAGGAACAGGCGTTCGGCGGCCCGGCCGAAGTGCAGTTCCTCGCACAGCGCCAGGAAGATCTCGATCTCCTGCCGTTCCATAACTCTCGCTAATCGGTCATGTCGCCACTGGCCGTTGATGGTTCGGCATCTCGCCAGCAATCTGAAAACACGATCACTCTAACGATCGCCACCGACAGCTTGCTGAGCTGCAGATCTCGCATACCCGAGGAGTCCGCGCATGACATCGATATCGACCGCCCCACCCCGGGCGCTGACCCGCCACAGACCCGAATTCGCGCTGGGCGCACTGGCACTCGGCGCGTTCGGCATCGGCCTCACCGAGTTCGTGATCGTGGGTCTCCTCGGCGTGATCGGCGACGACCTGTCGATCTCGGTACCGAGCGCCGGACTGCTGGTCTCCGGCTACGCCGCCGGTGTCGCCGTCGGCGCGCCGCTGATGACCGCGCTGGGCGCCCGCGTTCCCCGCAAGACGATGCTCGCGTCGCTGATGGGGATCTTCGTCGCGGGCAACCTGCTGTCGGCCGTGGCACCGACCTACGAACTACTGCTGGCGGGCCGGATCGTCGCCGCGCTCACCCACGGCGCGTTCTTCGGGATCGGCTCCGTCGTCGCGGCGGGGCTGGTCGCACCCGAGCGCAGGGCCGGCGCCATCGCCACCATGTTCACCGGGCTCACGCTGGCGAATGTGGCTGGCGTGCCGCTCGGCACCGCGCTCGGACAGGCCCTCGGCTGGCGCTCGACCTTCTGGGCGGTGACCGCCGTCGGCGTGGCCGCACTGGCCGCCGTCGTCGCCCTGGTCCCGCCGCAACCACGCGAATCCGTCGATCCGCGAGCGCAGCTGGCGGTGTTCGCCCGGCTCCAGGTGTGGTTGGCGCTGCTGATCACCGCGCTCGGCTTCGGTGCCGTCTTCGCGGCGTTCACCTTCTTCGAACCGATCCTGACCGAAGTGACCGGCCTGCCGGACGCGGCCGTGCCCTGGCTGCTCGTCGTGTTCGGCATCGGCCTGTTCGGCGGCAACATCGTCGGCGGCAGACTCGCCGATCGCGCGGTACTGCCCACGCTGATCGGTGCGCTCGCCGCGCTGACCGCGGTGCTGGCGATCTTCGCTGTCGTCGCCGGGCACCCGGTCGGCGCCGGCGTGTCGATTCTCGCCCTCGGTGCGACCGGCTTCGCGATCGTCCCCGCGGTGCAGATGCGGGTGCTCGACACCGCGGGCCGCGCGTCGACGCTCGGTTCGGCGGCGAACATCTCCGCCTTCAACATCGGCATCGCCGCCGCCTCCTGGCTCGGCGCCGCCGCCATCGACCGGGGGCTCGGTCTCACCGCGCCCGCCTGGATCGGCGCCTTCCTGGCGGGCGCCGCGCTGGTCGTCACCCTTGTCTCCCGCGCGCTGGACAGCCGCGGATAACCCCCACTCCCGAGAAACGAGACACACCATGAACGTCTGGAAGAAGATGATGACCGCTGCCCTGGCGATCACCGCCACCGTCGCCACCGCTGCCTGCGGCGACACCTCCGCCGCGCCCGGTGCCGAACCCGGCGTCGCCTGGTCGGTGCCGATGCAGCAGCCCAGCGAGGGTTTCGAACCGAACTGGTCCCGCGAGGGCTTCGCCGAACACACCCTCCGCCAGGTCGTCCGGGTCACCACCGGCGGCGACTCCGCGCGCATCACCCTGTCCAACCGGTACGGGCGGGAGGAACTCCGCATCGCCGCCGCCACCATCGGCCGCACCGAATCGGGCGCCGACGTGCACGCGGACAGCCTGCGGCCCTTGCGTTTCCACGGCAGCGACACCGCGGGCATCGCCCCAGGCGCCGACCTCACCAGCGATCCGGTCGAACTGCGCTTGGCCCCTTTCGAATCCGCGACCATCACGCTCTACCTGCGTGAACCGTCCGGTCCGGCCACCTTCCACGCGCAGGGCTACGCCACGTCCTATCGGGCTTCCGGTAACCACGTCGATGACGCCGCCGGTGCTGCCTTCACCGATTCCACGCACTCGTGGTACTTCCTGTCGAGTGTGGAGATGACCGGCCGCAGTGTTCCCGACGGGGCGATCGTCGCGTTCGGGGACTCGATCACCGACGGTTTCGGTTCGGACAACGACGGCAACAACCGCTATCCCGACGCGTTGGCGGATCGCCTCGCCGCCGCCGGAACGCCCCGCGCGGTGCTGAACGCGGGCATCGGCGGCAACACGCTGCTCAGCGATTCGCCGTGGTACGGCGAGAGCGCGACGCGTCGCTTCGACCGTGACGTCCTGGCGCACGACGGCGTGCGCACCGTCGTGCTGCTGGGCGGGCTCAACGACATCGGCTTCTCGGAAGTGGATCTGCCGACCTACAAGCCGAACCCGGTGGTGTCGGTGGAGCAGTTGATCGGCGCCTACCGCGACTTGATCGCCCGTGCCCATCGGGCCGGAATCACCGTCGTGGGCGGCACACTGCTGCCGATGAAGGGTGCCGAGTACTACACGCCGACCTCAGCCGCCAAGCTGCGCGCGCTCAACGAATGGATCCGCACCAGTGGCGAATTCGACGCCGTCGCCGATTTCTCGGCCGCCGTCGCCGACCCCGCCGACCCGGATCGTCTGAACCCCGCCTTCGACTCCGGTGACCACAAGCATCCGAACGCCGCGGGCTACCGCGCCATGGCCGCGGCCGTGGACCTGAACACCCTCTGAACGAACGTCAGGAAACCTGGCCCTGGTTCCCGAAGACGGGAGCCAGGGCCACAACATGCTTCCCGATGACGACTACCAGAGTCTGGTGGCCGACCCGGTTCGGGTCAGTCCTTGCGTCCCGTCGCGGCGATGGTGACGCCGAGTCCGATCATGGTGAGCCCGCCGACCCCACCGACCGCCGACAGCCGTCGCGGCGACCGGGCGAACCAGTCGCGGGCGGTGCCCGCGGCCAAGCCCCACACCAGGTCCGATGCCACGGCGATGAGGTTGAACACCAGGCCGAGCAGCAGCATCTGCGCCGCGACAGCGCCCTGCGCACGGTCGACGAACTGTGGCAGGACGGCGGCGAAGAACACGATGGTCTTCGGGTTGGTGACACCGACCACGAAACCCTCCCAGAACGTCCGCAGCCCGCCCTGCTCGCTGCTCGCCCCTGAGATTGCGGCCCGCAACGATCCGCGCTCACGCCAGGCCTTGACGCCGAGGTACACCAGGTAGGCGGCACCCACCAGCTTGATGACCGTGAACGCGAGGACCGAGCGTTCCACCACCGCGCCGACGCCGAATGCCACCGCCACGACCAGCGCGTAGGCGCCCGCGGTGTTGCCAACGACCGTGGTCAGCGCAGCGCGCCGCCCCTGCGCCAGCGCCCGGCTGATGACGAACAGCACGCTGGGGCCGGGAATCACGATCAGCAGGAAGGACATCGCCGCGAAGGCGAGCACACGGTCGGCGGACACCATCACTGTATGCAAGCACGGGCAGCCACCGCTGCTCAACCGATATTCGGCGACGGAACCGTGGCCCGGTAGCCGGATGCTAGCCTGATCACGTGCTCATCGAGGTCGACAGACTCTAGCCGCCCTCTCGAAGGCGGCGCTCCCGAACTCACATTCCCGCTCGTGCGGGAATGTGTCTTCGGCGTACCCGATCGAGCCCGCGCTCCGCGCGCCTCTCGTCGCCTTCGACGGCTTCCGCGAATTCCGAACCTTTGCGGCCGCTCGTGTCGACGAGCAGGAAGAGTCGAACGACCCATGTCATCATCCATCCATTCCGCGATCACGCTGCACGACCTGACCTTCGAATGGCCCGACGGGACCGTCGCGCTCGCCGGAGTGAACGGTGCGTTCAGCACCGGGCGCACCGGTCTGGTCGGCCGCAACGGCGCGGGCAAATCCACCCTGCTGCGCCTGATCGGCGGGCTGCTGACGCCGACCGCCGGACGCATCGATACGACCGGCACGGTCGGATATCTGCCACAAACCCTCACGCTCGGCCGCGATCAGACGATCGCGGACCTGCTCGGCATCGCGGGAAAACTGGCGGCGCTGCGCGCGATCGAAGCGGGCGAGGTCGACGACGGACACTTCGAGACGATCGGCGACGACTGGGACATCGAAGCCCGTGCGGACGAAGAGCTGCACGAAATCGGTTTCAGCGCGGCCGATCTCGACCGCCGCGTCGGTGAGATCTCCGGTGGCCAAGCTGTACTCGTCGCGATCACGGGGCTGCGGATCCAGCGCACGCCGATCACCCTGCTCGACGAGCCGACCAACAATCTGGACCGGGAAACCCGCGCCGCGCTCACCGGCTTCGTCGATTCCTGGCCGGGCACCCTCGTGGTGGTCAGCCACGACCTCGAACTGCTCGAGCACATGGATGCCACAGCGGAGTTGCACGGAACGAACCTCGCGGTGTTCGGCGGGCCCTACAGCGCCTGGAAAGAGTACCTCGAACAGGAGCAGGCCGCGGCCGCGCAGGCGGCGCGCACGGCCGAACAAGCGCTGAAGGTCGAGAAGCGGCAACGGATCGAGGCCGAGACCAAGCTGGCCCGGCGGGAACGGACCGGGCGCGCCACCCAGCGCAACGGCGGCATCCCCCGCATCATGGCGGGTAACCGCGCCAGCAAGGCGCAAGCCTCGGCGGGGGCCATGCGCACCACGCTCGACGCGAAAGTGGCGGCAGCCCAAGAAGTTCTGGACGCCGCGGCCGACCGGGTGCGCCGGGAGGAACACATCCGCCTCGACCTACCCGATCCTGATGTGCAGCGCGGCAGGCGTATCGCGGAACTACGCGACGGCGAACGGACGATCGGCATCCAGGGGCCGGAACGCGTCGCGATCGTCGGCCGCAACGGAGTGGGCAAGACGACGTTGATCGAAGACCTGCTGCACGGTCGCGATCCGGCCCGCGGGGTTCTGTTCACCGACCGCGTCGGCTATCTTCCGCAACGTCTGGACGGTTTGGACGAGCAGGCCAGTGCGCTCGAGAACGTGCACGCCGCGGCGGTGGCGACCGCGCCCGGGGTGATCCGTAACCACCTGGCCCGGATGCTGTTGCGCGGCAACAGCGTCGAGCGACCGGTCGCGACGCTGTCGGGCGGCGAACGCTTCCGTGTCTCCCTGGCGCGGCTGCTGTTCGCCGACCCGCCCGTCCAGCTGCTGATCCTCGACGAGCCGACCAACAATCTCGACATCGCCAGCGTCGATCGACTCGTCGAAGCGTTGACCGCCTATCGCGGTGCCGTGCTGGTGGTCAGCCACGACTACCCGTTCCTGCGGCGCCTCGGCATCGACACGGTCGTGGAGCTCGACGCCGAGGGCCATCTCCATCAGGGGTTCTCGCTGGAGTGATCCCCGATTCGCTGTGGGCCGTCCTCCGCGCGGGGTAGGTTACGGTGAAAGTGGCTGCGGCACCGGCGATCACGGCCGCGCCGGCGTAGGGGAGGAGATGGTCATGGAACCGATCGTGCTCGATTCGACCGGCGCCGACATCCAGGGGGAGTCGGATCGGATTCGGGAGCGCGGCCCGGTCGCGCTGGTGGAGTTGCCAGGCGGGGTGCCCGCCTGGTCGGTCACCGACCAGGCGGTGCTGCGCGGCCTGCTCGCCGACCCGCGCGTGTCGAAAGATCCCAGGCAGCACTGGATGTCGTTCATCAACGGCGAGATCACGGAGGCGTGGCCGCTGCTGCCCTGGGTGGCGGTCGACAACATGTTCACCGCTTACGGCGCCGACCACCGCAGGCTGCGCCGGTTGGTCGCACCGGCGTTCGGCCACCGTCGCAGTGTCGCGCTGCGCCCGCGAATCGCCGAGATCACCGAGGGACTGCTCGACGGGTTGGCGTCCGCGCCGGTGGACGAGCCGGTCGACCTGCGGAGCGGGTTCGCCTATCCGGTGCCGATCCGGGTGATCACCGAACTGGTCGGGGTGCCCGACGAGCTGGGGCCGTCGATGCACAAGTGCGTCGACGGCTTCTTCGACGGCACGTTCACCGCGGAACAGGCCCAGGCGAACTATCTCGAGATGTACGGACTGGTCGGCGAACTCGTCGCCTACCGGCGGGCGCACCCGGGCGATGACGTCACCAGCGTGCTCATCGCCACCCGCGACGACGACGCTCCGCTGTCGGAGAAGGAGCTCGTCGACACGTTGATGCTGGTCATCAACGCCGGTCACGAGACCACGGTCAATCTGCTCGACCAGGCGATCGTCGCCCTGCTCACGCATCCCGAGCAGCGTGCCGCGGTACTCGCGGGGGAGGTGCCGTGGGCCGATGTGGTGGAGGAGACGCTGCGTTTCCAGGCACCCGTCGCGCACCTGCCGCTGCGCTACGCAGTCGAGGACATCGAGATCGCGGGAGGTCATCGGATCGCCAAGGGTGAGGCCATCCTGGCCTCCTACGCGGGCGCAGGCCGTGATCCGAAGGTGCACGGCGCCACCACCGCCGAGTTCGACCCCACCCGCGCCACCCGCGAGCAACACCTCGCCTTCGGGTACGGCGCCCACCACTGCATCGGCGCGTCCCTGGCCCGGCTGGAAGCGACGGTGTCGCTGCCCGCGCTGTTCGAGCGGTTCCCCGAGATGAGACTGGCGACGACGCCCGGCGAACTGGTGCCGGTCTCGAGCTTCATCTCCAACGGGCACACCACCGTTCCGGTGTACTTGCACGCCGCCTAGGACCCGGTCTGCAGCGCCATCGCGACCGCGAGGGCTTGGTCGTTGTCGAACAGCAGCGGGGCAGGGTGTGGCCGCCGCGACGCGGCTCCGGTGGTGACGCGGCGGCCGGTCGATCTCCCGGGGGATCCCGCCGAAGATCGACCGTCGCGGTATGCCTGTACGGCGAATCGGGGTGTGCGACAGTAGGGCGTGGGCAGGCGCGTGCCGGGAAATCTTCCGGCGGAGGTGACCAGCTTCGTGGGTCGCGACGACGATGTCGCGGCGGCCAGGAAGCTGCTCGGTGGGACGCGGGTGCTCACACTGACCGGGGTGGGCGGAGTCGGCAAGACCCGGCTGAGCAGGCGGGTCGGTGCGGTGGCGGGGCGGGCGTTCCCCGACGGCGTGTGGCTGGTGGAACTGGCCCATGTGAGCGACCCCGATCTCGTCGCCCCGACCGTCGCCCGCGCGCTCGGGGTGCGCGACGACACCACCGCGCCGCTGAGCGCCCTCACCACGCACCTGGCCGAGGCCGGCCTGCTGTTGATCCTGGACAACTGCGAGCACGTGATCGGCGCATGCGCCGCACTCGCCGACCGGCTGATCCCCGCCACCACCGGACTGCGCATCCTGGCGACCAGCCGCGAACCGCTCGGCGTCCCCGGCGAACAGATCCTGCCGGTGACGCCACTGCCGGTGCCCGACCCGGAGCACACCGATCTCGACAGCCCCGCGACCCGGCTGCTCATCGACCGCGCCACCGCGGCGGACCCGAACTTCCGGCAGCGCGCCACCGACGCCGCGACCCTGGCCGCGATCTGCCGCCGCCTCGACGGCATCCCGCTCGCGCTGGAACTGGCCGCCCTGCGGCTGCGGATGTTCACCCCCGACCAGGTCCTGGCCAGGCTCGACGACGCGATGGGGCTGCTCACCACCGGACCGCGCGCCGCACCGGAACGCCAGCAGACGCTGGCCTCGGCGATCCGCTGGAGCTATGACCTGTGCACGCCCGACGAACAGCGGCTGTGGGAGCAGCTGTCGGTGTTCGCCGGCGGTGTCGATCTCGCCGCCGCCGAAGCGGTCTGCCGGGTCGGCGAGCCACCGGCCCTGCTCGACGCGCTGACGGGCCTGGTCGACAAGTCCGTCCTTGGCTACGGACCCGGCGCCGACGGCACGGCCAGGTACACGATGCTCGAACCGTTGCGCCAGTTCGGCGGTGACCGACTGCGGGCGCGCGGCGACGAACACGCCGTCCGCCTCGCCCATCGCGAGTACTACTACCGGCTCGCGCGGCGCGGCCGCAGCGAATACTGGAGCGCCACCGATACAACCTGGTTCGGTGACGTCGCCCGCGAACACGCCAATCTTCGTGCCGCACTGCAATTCTCGCTCGACGATCCCGCCGGCGCTCGGCGCGCGCTCGAGCTCGCGACCGAGTTGTGGCCGTTCTGGGAGCACTGCCACCTGCTGCTGGAGGGCTACCGCTGGCTGTCGGAGGCGCTGGCCGGGGACACCGAGCGCACCGTCGTCCGAGCCAGGGCGCTGGCCGTCTGCGCGGTGATCGCCGCCATGCGCTCGGAGACCGACACGGCCGCGGAGCTCGCCGAAGCCAGCGCGGTGATCGCCGCCGAAACCGGATCGGTGCGGGTGCGGGCCGAGGCCGAGATGGCAAGGGCCGTCCTGGCTTTCGGGGCAGGCGAGCTGCGCGACGCGCTCGACATCGCCGTGCGGGTCTCGGTGTCCGCGCACGCGTGCGACCACCCCCGGGTGGAGATGGAGAGCCTGGCGTTCGCCGCCGTGTGCGCACTGGCGCTCGACGACCCGCTCGCCGGTGCCCTCACCGAGCAACTGCTGACCCTGACCACTGAGCACGGCTCCCACCTGCTCGGCGGTCTCGCCCACTGGGCGGTCGGCACCCAGCGGCGGCGCGACGGTGATCCGCGCGGCGCGGTCGCGGCCCTGCGCCG
The DNA here is from genome assembly GCF_029868625.1 of Nocardia neocaledoniensis. Lineage (GTDB taxonomy): Bacteria > Actinomycetota > Actinomycetes > Mycobacteriales > Mycobacteriaceae > Nocardia > Nocardia neocaledoniensis_A. The sequence goes on from NZ_JARWOJ010000072.1 coordinate 15,198, forward strand.
GTCGATCGAGTTGTTCCGGCTGTTCGACCGGTGCGCCTGGATCGCCACCAGTGTCGACGGCCTGGCCTGGACGGCGGCGGACGACGGCGACCCGGACCGCGCCGCGCGGCTGATGGGCGCGGCATCGGCGATCCGCCGCGGCAGTTCGCAACGGCTCGCGCACGCGATGACCCAGCTCATCGGCGGCCGTATCCGCGACCGGGTCCACGACGCACTCGGCGCGCGCGAGTTCGCCGCCTGCTTCGACGCGGGCGCCGCGCTGGCGGTCGAGGACGCCGTCGACTACGCCATGGACACGACGCCGACGCCGGGCACGGCCGACGAACCGGCCGGACTCGACGTGCTGACCCGCCGGGAGCGCGAGGTGGCGCTGCTGGTCGCCCGTGGCTACGGCAATCGCGAGATCGCGCGGGAACTGGTGATCTCGATCCGGACCGCCGAGAGCCACGTCGACCACATCCTCACCAAACTGGGCTTCACCTCCCGCACCCGGATCGCCGCCTGGGTCAGCCGCGTCACCGCGTGAGGCCCCACCGCGATCACCGATCTCCGTAGTCGCCGCACGCCCTCTCCGTAGTTTCCGCGATTCCCGGGCGCCGCCGCGGCGGCAAGGTGATGCCGACAGCGCAGCGAACAGCAGTGAGGTGGCCCATGACGGTCGACGAGCGCATCGCGCCCCGGTCGATGGCACACACCGGTGGCGCACCGGTATCGATGATCGAACGGATGACACTGATCCTGGACACCTTCGACGGGCCCGTGCCCATGCGCACCCTGGTCGACGTCGCCGAACGCACCGGACTGCCCCGCTCGAGCGTGCACCGCATCATCGATCAGATGATCCGGCTGCGCTGGCTGGCCCACGCGCCCGGCGGCTATCGCCTCGGGACGCGGGCACTGGAACTCGGCGGACTCGCCATCGAGCACAACGAGATCCGCGATGCGATGGGGCCGATGCTGCACGAGCTGTGCGCGCGCACCGGCATGGTCGCTCACCTCGGCGTGCTCGACGGGCCCGAAGTGCTCATCATCGACAAGGCGGTCGGCCGCGGCGCCGCGCCGGTACCGACGCGCCTCGGCGGACGGATGCCCGCGCATTGCACCGCCGTCGGCAAGGCGCTGCTGGCCACCCTGCGCCCGCATCTCATCGAGTTGGCCTTCCCGCCGCGCCTGCCGCGTCTGACCGCGCACACCATCGGCCACCGCGCCGAGTTGCACAGCGAGCTGGACCGGGTGCGCGGTCATCAGGGGATCGCGCTCGACCGCGCGGAGTCGATGACCGGCGTCGTCTGTGTCGCCGTACCGATACGGGTCGGCGCGGAGCAGGGGAGCGCGGCGTTGTCGCTGTCGGGCCGGATCGGCGCGGATGGCGCGCCACGGACGGGACGGTGGGCGCAGATCCTGGTCGACGCCGCCGACGAGGCCGAGCAGGCGGTGGGTCGGCGAGCTCACCAGCGGTGACACCGGCGATGCGCGGCGCGTGGTGGGCCGAGGCTCGCGAGCCCCAGCCCACCACGCGGGTCGTGATGTCGGTGGTGATCAGCTGACGAGGTTCTTCCGCAACTTCACCAGGGTGAAACCGTCGATGCCGAGGCCGTCGGTGAGGAACTTGCCGAAGCTGCCGTACTGCTGTTCCAGTCCCCGCACCGCGGTGTCGAGATAGTCGTCGCGCACTTCCTGCAGCGGGATCAGCAGGTCGGGGTTCTGCATGTAGCCGGCCTGTTTCACCTGCTCGCGCAGCTTCGCGTCCGCGGCGGCACGGAAGTCGTTGGACCGCAGGTAGTCCTGGCGCGCCGTCTGCTCGGGGACACCGACCGCGCGCAGCACCACGTAGCTGAGGAACCCGGTCCGATCCGTTGCGCCGTCATAGGTGCGGTGGCCGCCGATGTCGCGGACGTTGACCGCGCCCTGCAGCGCGATCTGGCCGCCGGCGCTCGGCGCCGCCACCGACACCGCCGAGCGGCGGGGGCGTCACCATCAATGGCCGGGATTGCGGCTTGATATTGCCGCAATCCCGGTGCGGGCGTTGATCATTCGGCGAGGCCGGGACGCACGAGAATCTTCACGTGCTCCTGGGGGCTGCGCAGCGCGGCGAACGCGTCCCGCACCCCGCCGAGGCCGACCCGGCCGGTGATGATCGACTCGGCATCGATCGCTCCCGACGCCAATCGGCGCAAGGTGATGTCGTAGGCGTCCCGGTAGTCGCCGTGACCGAAATTGACGGCGATACGCCGGAACTGGGGCACCACCGGGGTGAGCGATTCGGGGGCGAAGCCGGCCGCGAGCACGTGGATGCGCGAGTTGAACGGCATCCGGTGGGTGAGCTCGTTCAGGATCCCCGCGCGGCCACTGCACTCGTAGGCGATGAGGATTCCGTTCTCGGCCGCGCCGACCACGGGGTCGTCGGCGATCAGGGTGTGCCACACATCGATCGGATCCTGGACGGCCGGGTCGACGACGACGTCGGCCCCGAGTCGCGCCGCCAGTGCGCGGCGCCGCGGCGACGGCTCCGAGGCGATCACCCGCTTCGCGCCGTGCGCGCGGGCCGCCACGATCGCGCCGAGTCCGATGGTGCCGCAGCCGATCACGAGTGCCGAGTCGGCGGGGGTGAGCTGCGACTGCTGCACATGCATCTCGCCCACGTGCAGCGGTTCGGCCAGCGTCGCGTGGTCCAGCGACAGGGAGTCGGGGACCTTGCGGACCCAGTACGCGTCGACGACGATCGCCTCGCCGAACGCGCCGTGGTAGGTGTTGGAGTAGCCGATGATGGTGGGAACGCCGGTCGTGGTCTCGGTCGCGAGACCGATGCCGGACACCCGGTCGCCCACCGCGAAATCGGTGACATCCGAGCCGATTTCGGTGACAACGCCGGCATACTCGTGGCCGAGCACCACGGGCTGCTCGGGGTCGAAGTCCGCGAGCGGGTAGCCGCCGGCCCGAGCCACCTCCACGAAGCGGCACGCGTCCTTGGACACCGACAGATCGCTGCCGCAGATGCCACAGGCGGCCACGGCGATGCGCACCTGGCCGGGACCGGTCGCGGGGAGCTCGGGGACCTCGCCGGCGGTGAAATCACCGTCGCGGAATCGCACGGCGCGCATGTTCACGCCCCCGTCGCGGCGTCGGCGCCGTAGTAGTCGGTGTGGGCCTTGGTGATCGCGGTGACCAGCCCGCCGATCAACGCGTCGCGGTGGTCCTCGGCGAACTGCAGGCTGGCCTGCCGTCCGGCGTTGCGGTTCTTGAAGTGCGGGATCACCTCGGCGGCGAACAGTTCGAAGCTGCGTCGGGTGTCCGCCCAGTCGGCCATGTCCACATGCAGGATCAGCAGCGTGCCGAAGCCGCCGGTCTTGTCGATCAACCGCTGGATCCGGTCGATGGCCTCGGCGGGTGTGCCGATGATCGCCTGCCCGAACTCGCCGAGGGTGTCCTCGCGCCACTGCTCGACGATGCCGCGGGAGGTGCGCGCCCACTCGGGCTGCTGCCCGGTCTGCCGGTGGACGTAGGCGGCCATGGATCCGATGCGGCGGGCGACGGCACGCTCGGCCTCGGCCCGCGATTCGGCCAGGAACATCGGGGTGACCAGTCGCCATCCCGCGCGGTCGGCGTGGTGTCCGTGCTCGGCGCAGGTCTTCTCGTAGACGCCCCAATTGCGGTCCAGCGCCGCGAAACCCGCCGGTGAGCCGGCCGCCAGCGACAGCAGGGACAGCCCGTGCGTGCCCGCGAGCACCGAGCCGTTCGGTGAGATGGTGGAGGCCGCGGCGACCTCGAGCCCGGCCGGGTCGTAGGTGGGCAACTGCGCCCGGGCGTCGCGCAGGGTGAACCAGTCGGTGCGCATGTCGACGACCTCACCGCGCAACAGCCGCGTGATCGCCTCCAGCGCCTCGCCCTGGCGGCGGCGCTGATCGGAGGGATCGATACCCATCATGTGGGCGTCGAGCGGGATCTTGCCAGGACCGGTGCCGAGGATGACCCGGCCCCGGGTCTGCAGGTCGAGCTGGGTGATGCGGTCGACGGTGATCAGCGGGTGGTGGTACGGCAGCGACGTCACCCCGGTGCCGAATCGGATGCGTTGCGTGCGCTCGGCCGCCGCGGCGATGAAAACGTCCGGGGCGGGAACGATTTCGGCGCCCGTGGAATGATGCTCGCCCATCCACGCCTCGTCGAAACCGAGATGGTCGAGGTGCTCCATCAGGTCGAGGTCGCGCCGCAGTTGCAGTGCTGGATCGGCGTCGAGGGGATGGTACGGGGCCAGGAAGGCGCCGAATCTCATCGAACTGGGGCTCCACATGGTGCGTCTCCTCGTCGAAACGGTGCGGTGAGCGGGCTCACGGCGTCGTGCCCACCTTCGGCACCGCGTCCCCGATCCGAGCCGGCGTCTCCCGTTCACCGGGAGGCTTCGCCGAGATCGGTTCGGCGCCTTGGAGATGGAGGAGTCTGTCGACTGGTCGCCACGATCCAGCTCGCGACGGGCGTCCGGCACCATCCTTCGGCGGTCGGGACGCCCGTCGCCGGCGCTACCGGCCGCACCGGCGGTGGCGGCTCAGCGGGGGTCAGCTGATGGCGATCGTGCCGTTGAAGACCAGGGGAGTGGGCCCGGGGAGGCAGTCGCGGAAGGACGTGGTCGGCATCGGGGTGCCGTAGCCGATCATGTCGGGGGCGCCGTCGCGGCCCTTGGTGACCGTGATCTGGATGGCCATCGAATCAGGGGCGAAGATCATCACCGGTTCGGTGGTGGTGATGGGGTAGACCAGCGAGACCGTGTCGCCCTGCACGCGCAGACAGGTGACGGGACCGGTGACCTTCACCGGCAGTGGCATGTCGCCGAGCTTGGCGGTGGCGACGTAGGTGCCGGTGGCGGGACCGTCACCCTGGCCGGTGGCATCGACGTGCAGGATGTTCATGCCCATCACCTGCATATCGCCATCGATGACCACGGACGCGGGCGCCGCGGCCGCGTGACCCGCCGCGGGGGGGGGCGGCCCGGGGGGGGGGGCGCGCCCCCCGCCCCGCCCCCCCCCCCCCCCCGCGGCGGGGCACGCGGCCGCGGCGCCCGCGTCCGTGGTCATCGATGGCGATATGCAGGTGATGGGCATGAACATCCTGCACGTCGATGCCACCGGCCAGGGTGACGGT
>NZ_JARWOJ010000073.1 GCF_029868625.1 Nocardia neocaledoniensis
CCCCCCCCCCCCCCCCCCCCGCCCGCGCGCCCGCCCCCCCCGCGCGCCCCGCCCCCCCCGCCCCCCGCCCCCCCCCCCCCCCCCCCGCCCGGCGCCCCCCCCCCCCCCCCCCCCCCCCCCCGCGCCCCCCCCCCCCCACGACTCAGCGCAGGCCGGTGCCGCGGGCGATGGCGGTCTCGATCAGCGTCGACACCAGCGCCGGGTAGTCGATACCGGTCGCCTCCCACATGCGCGGGTACTGCGAGATCGGGGTGAAACCCGGCATGGTGTTGATCTCGTTGATCACCGGGCCGTCCGCGGTGACGAAGAAGTCGACGCGGGCGAGCCCCTGGCAGTCCAGCGCACGGAACGCGCGAATCGACAGCTCCCGGATCTGATCGGCCACGTCGTCGTCGAGCTTGGCGGGCACATCGAATTCGCAGACGTCGTCGAGGTACTTGGTGGCGAAGTCGTAGAACTCGGGGGCGGCGGCGTCGGCGTCGGGCATCCGGATCTCGGAGACCACGCTCGCGCGGACCTGCCCGTCGGCGAATTCCAGGACGCCGCACTCGACTTCGCGGCCGATGATGCCGGCTTCGACGATCACCTTCGGGTCGTGTTCGCGGGCCGCGGCCACGGCCGCGTCCAGCTCGGCCCAGTCGGTGATCTTGGTGATCCCGATCGAGGACCCACCGCGCGCCGGTTTCACGAACGCGGGCAGCCCGATCCGCTCGCGTTCCGCGGCGGTCATGGTGGCGGTACCGGGCCGCAGCACGACCTGCACGCCCACCGGCAACCCCTCGGCGGCGAGCAACTTCTTGGTGAACTCCTTGTCCATGCCCGCGGCGCTGGCCAGCACACCGGCGCCGACGTACGGGACGCCCGCCAGTTCGAGCATGCCCTGCAGGGTGCCGTCCTCGCCGAACGGGCCGTGCAGGATCGGGAACACCACGTCGACGCGGCCGAGCGCGGCGGACGCGTCGTCGAGCGCCACCAGGGTGCCGGACCGGCTCGGGTCGGCCGCCAGTGTGAGGGCGGTGCCCGACGCGTCGACAGCGGGCAGCGAACCGTGGCTCAGCGCGAGTTCGCCGATGCCGTCGGCGAGCACCCAGCCACCCTCGGCGGTGATCCCGATCGGTACCGCTTCGTAGCGCGCGGGATCGAGGTTGCGCAGCACGCTGCTCGCCGACACACACGAGACGGCGTGCTCGCTGCTGCGTCCGCCGAACACCACGGCCACCTTGATCCGGTTCGTCATGAACGTCACCGTAACGGTTTGACCGGCGTGGGGCGCTATCGCCCTACTCGGGTTTGATCCGCCGGCCCAGCAGACTGCCGACCGCCTCGCTCACCGAAAGTCCCTCGTGGCACACCCGGTGCACGGCGTCGGTCAGCGGCATCTCCACCTGGTGCGCCGCGGCCAGCGCGCGCACCGATGTGCACGACTTCACACCCTCGGCGACCTGGCCATTGGTCGCCTCCTGCGCGGCCTGCATCGACCCGCCCGCGCCGAGCACCGCGCCGAAGGAGCGATTGCGCGACAGCGGCGAGGTGCAGGTGGCCACCAGATCACCGACGCCGGCGAGCCCGGCCAGGGTGACCGGCTGTGCGCCGAGCGCGACCCCGAGCCGGATCACCTCGGCGAGCCCGCGGGTGATCAGGCTCGCGATGGTGTTGTCGCCGAGCCCCATCCCGGCGGCGATCCCGCAGGCCAGCGCGATGACGTTCTTGCAGGCGCCGCCGATCTCGCAGCCGATCACGTCGGTGTTGGTGTAGGGCCGGAAGTAGCCGGTGGCGCAGGCCCGCTGGGCCACCTCGGCGCGCGCGGGATCGGTACAGGCGATCACGGTGGCCGTCGGCTGGCACTGCACGATCTCGCCGGCCAGGTTCGGCCCGGACAGCACCGCGATGCGGCCGGGGTCGGCGCCGGTGACCTCCTCGATCACCTGGCTCATCCGCAGCAGCGTGCCGGTCTCGATGCCCTTGGCCAGGCTGAGCAGGGTGGCGTCGGGTCCGATGTCACCTTTCCACCGGTCCAGATTGGCGCGCAGCGACTGCGACGGCACGGCGAGCACCACCAGGTCGACTCCGTCGAGCGCCGCCCGCGCGTCGGCGGTGGCACGCACCGGCGGCAACTGCACGCCGGGCAGATAGAACGGGTTGCGATGTTCGCTGTTCAGCGCCTCGGCCACCTCGTCGCGTCTGGCCCAGATCGTGACCTCGGTCCCCGCCTCCGCCAACACCTTCGCGAACGCGGTGCCCCACGACCCCGCGCCCATAACCGCCGCCCTCGTCATCTGCTCAATATGCCATGCAAGGATTGAGGACATGCGTCCGCACACCGTGCACGCCGTGATGGCGGTCAAGCACATCGATCGGGCCAAGAGCAGGCTGGCCGACATGCTGAGTCCCGAACAGCGGGAGCGGCTCGTGCTCGCCATGTTCGCCGACACGGTGGTCGCCGCGACGGCGGTGCCCGAGGTGCTGTCGCTGACCGTGGTCACGCCCGATCCGCTGGTCGCCGCCCGGGCCGCGGCGCTCGGCGCGCACGTCATCGACGAGCCGGCCGGCGCTCCCGATCCGCTCAACTCCGCGCTGGCCGCCGGCGCCGCCGAGGTGCGGGACCGACACGGTCCGGCCCATCTGCTCGCCCTCCAGGCCGACCTGCCCGCGCTGCGCCCGGCCGAGCTGGCCGAGGTGCTCACGGTGGCGCCGCACGGGGTGCGCTCGGTCGTCGTCGACCACACCGGCACCGGAACCGCCGCCCTGCTCGTGCGCGACACCACCGCCGACCTGGCGCCCCGCTTCGGCGCCGATTCGGCCCGCGCCCACCGCGCGGCGGGCGCGCACGCGCTCACCGGGCACTGGCCCGGGCTGCGCTGCGATGTCGATACGCCGGCGGATCTCGACACGGTCCGTACGATCGGAGTCGGGACCCATACCGCGGACACTTTGCGCGCGTTCGGATTGTCCGTGCACGGCGGCGATCCCGTGCGCACGGTGTGCTAGATGGTCGCCACGACCGAGTCCTCGGTGTGAGTCCCCCGATGTCGTACTGCGAACTGCCCGGTCCGTAGGGGATGATTGAGGACGTGAGCGATACGGAAACCATCAAGCAGCAGGCCCCGATTTCCCCGCCACCCGCGGCCGCCAACGGCGCGGGCTCCGACACCACCACCCAGCGATTGCCCCGGGATCGCTACCTCAACCGGGAACTGAGCTGGCTGGACTTCAACGCCCGCGTGCTCGCGCTCGCCGAGGACGCCTCCCTGCCGCTGCTCGAACGCGCGAAATTCGCGGCGATCTTCGCCTCGAATCTCGACGAGTTCTACATGGTCCGCGTCGCCGGGCTCAAACGTCGCGCCGAGACCGGACTGTCGGTCCGCTCCGCCGACGGCCGCTCACCGTCGGAACAGCTGGAGATGATCGCCGCGCGCGCCCAGGAACTGGCCGCCCGGCACGCGCGCGTGTTCATCGACGACGTCAATCCGGCGCTCAGCGCCCACGGCATCGACCTGATCGGCTGGGCCGACCTCGACGACGACGAACGGCAGCGCCTCTCGGGCTATTTCACCGATCAGGTGTTCCCCGTGCTCACACCGCTGGCCGTCGACCCCGCGCACCCGTTCCCCTATATCTCCGGGCTGAGCCTGAACCTGGCCGTGACGGTGAAGGACGCCGACACCGGCGGTGAGCATTTCGCCCGCGTGAAGGTGCCCGACAACGTCGATCGGTTCGTGCGCGTGCGGCGCACCGCGGCGCCCTCGGCGATCGCGGCGTTCCTGCCGATGGAAGAGCTCATCGCCGCGCATCTCGATCTGCTCTTCCCCGGGCTGACCGTGGTGGAGACCCATTCGTTCCGGATCACCCGCAACGCCGATTTCGAGGTCGACGAGGACCGCGACGAGGATCTGCTGCAGGCCATGGAACGCGAGCTGGCGCGGCGCCGCTTCGGCAAGCCGGTGCGGCTCGAGGTCTCCGACGACATGACCGAGCACATGCTCGAACTGCTGCTGCGCGAGCTCGAGGTCGATCCGGCGGACGTGATCCAGGTGCCCGGCCTGCTCGACCTGTCGTGCCTGATGCAGGTGTACGGCGTCGACCGGCCCGATCTCAAAGACGCGCCCTATGTTCCGGCCACGCCCGCCGCTTTCGGCGAACGCGAGACCCCGCGCAATGTCTTCTCGGCGCTGCGTGAGGGCGATGTGCTCGTGAACCATCCCTACGACTCGTTCTCCACGAGCGTGCAGCGCTTCATCGAGCAGGCCGCCGCCGACCCGCAGGTGCTGGCGATCAAGCAGACCCTGTACCGCACCTCCGGTGACTCGCCGATCATCAACGCGCTGATCGAGGCCGCCGAGGCGGGCAAGCAGGTCGTCGCGCTGGTGGAGATCAAGGCCCGCTTCGACGAACAGGCCAACATCAAGTGGGCACGCGCGCTGGAACAGGCGGGTGTGCACGTGGTCTACGGCCTCATCGGCCTCAAGACCCACTGCAAGACCTGCCTGGTGGTGCGCCGCGAGGGTTCCACCATCCGGCGCTACTGCCACATCGGCACCGGCAACTACAACCCGAAGACCGCGCGGCTCTACGAGGACTTCGGGTTGTTCACGGCCGCACCGGAGATCGGCGCCGATCTGACCGACCTGTTCAACTCGCTGACCGGCTACTCCCGCAAGGAGGACTACCGGAACCTGATGGTCGCGCCGCTGGGCGTGCGCGACGGCATCATCGAACGCATCGACCGCGAGATCGAACTGGCCGAACAGGGCGATACCGCCGCCCGAATCCGGCTGAAGGCCAATGCCATCGTCGACGAGCAGATCATCGACGCGCTGTACCGGGCCTCCCTGGCCGGGGTGCCGGTCCAGATCGTGGTGCGCGGCATCTGCGGGCTGCGCCCCGGTGTTCCCGGCCTGAGCGAGAACATCGAGGTGCGCTCGATCCTCGGCCGGTTCCTCGAGCACTCCCGGGTGATCGAGTTCGGCGCGCAGGCCCAGACCTGGATCGGCAGCGCCGACATGATGCACCGCAATCTCGACCGCCGGGTCGAAGTGATGGTGCAGGTGAAGGACCCCCGCCTCGCCGAACAGCTCTCGGTGGTCTTCGATTCGGCGCTGGACCCGATGACACGCTGCTGGGTGCTACGCCCGGACGGCAGATGGCAGGCCAGCCCGACCGATGCCGACGGCGAGCAGGTCCGTGACCATCAGCAGTTCCTCATGCGGCTGCGACGCCCCGATCAGCAGTGAGCGAGGGCGCAGGGCTGTCCATGCGGGATCCCCGTGTGCGGGCCAATATCTACGCGGCGGGGGCGCTGGTGTGGCGGGCGGGCGACACCGGCCCCGAGATCGCCGTGATCCACCGGCCGAAATACGGTGACTGGTCGCTGCCGAAGGGCAAGCTCGACCCCGGGGAGACACCGGTCATCGCCGCGGTGCGCGAAGTCGGCGAGGAGACCGGCCTGCCGTGCGTCCTCGGCCGGTTCCTCGGGCACGTCACCTATCCGATCCCGGGCCACCGTCAGCTCAAACGGGTGTACTACTGGGCGGCCGAGGCGAAGGCGGGCGAGTTCACCGTCAACGCCGAGGTCGACCAGTTGCGCTGGTATCCGCTGGACCGGGTGATGGATCAGCTGTCGTATCCGATGGACCGTCAGGTCGTGCGGATGTTCGCCCGGCTGCCCGCGCGCACCGACACGGTGCTGCTGGTGCGCCACGCCAAGGCGGGCAAGCGCGGCAAGTTCGACGGACCCGACGCCCAGCGTCCGCTGGAACCCACGGGCGCCGCGCAGGCGAAGGCGCTGACGCCGAATCTGCTGGCGTTCGGCGCATCCGAGATCCACTCGGCCGATCCGCTGCGCTGCGTGCAAACCGTGACCCCGTTGGCCGAAGCGCTGAACGCCGAAATCAATTGCGAGCCAATGTTTTCCGAGCAAGGTTACGATTCAGCGAAAGACGCGGCGCGGCAACGTTTTCTGTCGTTGATCACCGATCGCGGGGTACCGGTGGTGTGCAGCCAGGGCGGGGTGATTCCCGATCTCGTGCAATGGCTCGCCGAGCAGGGTGAGCTCACCCTGCCGCCCGCGCGCAATCGCAAGGGCAGCGTCTGGGCATTGTCGTTCAGCAACGACCGATTAGTCGCGGCCGACCATCTGGACCGCGCACTCACGACGGGATTCGTCAAAGCCTGAGGGCGGCCCGACCCGAAACAGCCGAAACGGCCCCGGAATCCCCGGGGCCGTTCTCGGTCCAGTGGTGGGTGATGCGGCCTACGTGCACATTCCCCGACCTGATCCCGCTGCGGCGGGATCAACATCAACGAGCACGACGGGCGGCAGTCTTCTTCGCAGCTGTCTTCTTGGCAGGGGCCTTCTTGGCGGCCGTGGTCTTCTTGGCGGCGGCGGTCGTGGTGGTCTTCTTGGCCGCCGTCACCTTCTTCGCGGGCGCCTTCTTGGCCGCGGTCACTTTCTTTGCCGCCGTGGTCTTCTTCGCGGCGGCGGTCTTCTTGGCTGCCGTCGTCGTGGTCTTCTTGGCGGCGGGAGCCTTGGTGGCTGCCTTACGGGCGGTGGTCTTGGCGGGGCCCTTCGACGGCGTCGCCTTCTTGGCGGCGGTCTTCTTGGCCGCCGTCTTCTTGGCGGCCGCCTTCTTCGCCGCCACAGGGGCGTTCACGCCCCGCTTCACGGCGGGTCCCGACGCGGCCAGCTTCTGCTTGCCCGCGATCACCGCCTTGAACTGAGCACCGGGCCGGAAGGCAGGCACCGAAGTCGCCTTCACCTTCACGGTTTCCCCGGTACGCGGGTTGCGGGCAACCCTGGGGGCACGCTTGCGCTGTTCGAACACACCGAATCCGGTGATCGTGACGCTTTGACCTTTGTGCACGGCGCGAACGATGGTGTCGACCACGTTCTCGACAGCCGCAGTAGCCGTGCGCCTGTCCGTACCCAACTTTTCGGTCAGAACGTCGATCAGTTCCGCCTTGTTCATTGAATCCTCCGCAGACTAATGGCCCGTCGTCGGACCGACTAGGTACCACGGTAAACCCAGTTTGGGCAAGAGTCTATGTGCCACGCCAAAATTCATGTGGTTTAGCACACGTCCAGCTACCGCCCCCAGGGGATGCCCCGCCAATCGTCGGTGGTGATTACGCTTGCGAAATAGGCTCCGGCAGCGTCACGGGTTTCCATGACGGCCTAGCCTTTTCGAACTCGCCGATCGTCTCGGCCCGCCGCAGCGTGAGCCCGATGTCGTCCAAACCCTCCAGCAGACGCCACCTGGTGTAGTCGTCAATATCGAACGGCAACACGACGGTTCCCGCCGTCACGGTGCGCGCGGAGAGGTCGACAACCAATTCGAGACCCGGCTGTTCCTCGATCAGCTTCCACAGCATTTCGACATCGTTCTGTGACATCTGCGCGGCCAACAGGCCACCCTTCCCCGCATTCCCACGGAAGATGTCGGCGAAACGCGAGGAGATGACGACCCGAAAGCCGTAGTCCGACAGCGCCCACACCGCGTGCTCCCGGGAGGAGCCGGTGCCGAAATCCGGTCCGGCGACCAAGACGCTGCCGCGGGAGTACGGCTCGGTGTTCAGAATGAAGTCCGGATCCGCCCGCCAACCGGCGAACAAGCCGTCCTCGAAACCCGTACGGGTCACCCGCTTCAGGTAAACGGCGGGGATGATCTGGTCGGTGTCGACATTGGACCGGCGCAGCGGCACCCCGATGCCTTTGTGAACAGTGAAGGCTTCCATAACGATTCTCCTTCGATCGTGGAGGTCGGGCGCTCAGGCCAGATCGGCGGGCGAGGACAGGGTTCCGCGGACGGCGGTCGCGGCCGCCACCAGCGGGGAGACCAGGTGGGTACGGCCACCCTTGCCCTGCCTGCCCTCGAAATTACGGTTCGAGGTGGAGGCGCAGCGCTGGCCGGGCTCGAGCTGATCGGGATTCATGCCCAGGCACATCGAGCAGCCCGCCTGGCGCCATTCCGCGCCCGCGGCGGTGAAAATCTCGCCGAGTCCTTCTTTTTCCGCCTGCGCCCGCACCTTCATCGACCCGGGTACGACCAGCATTCGCACGCCGTCGGCGACGTGGCGTCCCTTCAAAACATCGGCGACCGCGCGCAAATCCTCGATCCGGCCGTTGGTGCAGGAACCGACGAAAACGGTGTCGACGGTGACCTCGCGCAACGGCATGCCCGGCGTCAGGTCCATGTAGCGCAGCGCCTTCTCGGCGGCCTCACGCTCGGACTCGTCGGCGATCTGGGCCGGATCCGGGATGTTCGCGCCCAGCGGCAGGCCCTGCCCCGGGTTGGTGCCCCAGGTGACGAACGGGGTGAGCTCGTTCGCGTCGATGTGCACCTCGGCGTCGAAAACCGCGCCCTCGTCGGTCTTCAGCGCCTCCCAGGCGGCCACCGCGGCGTCCCAGTCGGCGCCCTGCGGCGCGTGCGGGCGGCCCTTCAGGAATTCGTAGGTCACCTCGTCGGGGGCGATCATGCCGGCGCGGGCGCCCGCCTCGATGGACATGTTGCAGATCGTCATCCGCGCTTCCATCGACAGCTTGCGGATCGCCTCGCCGCGGTACTCGAGCACATAGCCCTGGCCGCCGCCGGTGCCGATCTGCGCGATCACGGCCAGGATCAGGTCCTTGCTCGTGACCCCGGGGGCCAATTCGCCGTCGACGGTGATGGCCATCGTCTTGAACGGGCGCAGCGACAACGTCTGGGTGGCGAGTACGTGCTCGACCTCGCTGGTGCCGATGCCCATGGCCAGCGCGCCGAACGCGCCGTGCGTGGAGGTGTGGCTGTCACCGCACACCACGGTCATGCCCGGCTGGGTCAGGCCGAGCTGCGGGCCGACGACGTGCACGATGCCCTGCTCGGCGTCGCCCATCGGGTGCAGGCGCACGCCGAACTCGGCGCAGTTGCGGCGGAGCGTCTCCACCTGGGTGCGCGAGATCGGGTCGGCGATCGGCTTGTCGATGTCGGCGGTGGGGACGTTGTGGTCTTCGGTCGCGATGGTGAGATCGGGACGGCGCACCGGCCTGCCCGCCGCCCGTAGCCCGTCGAAGGCCTGCGGACTGGTCACCTCGTGCACGAGGTGGAGATCGATGTAGATCAGGTCGGGTTCACGGGAGGAACCATCGCCTTCGCCAGGGACGACGACGTGCTGTTCCCACACCTTCTCGGCCAGTGTGCGGGCGCGCTCGGCCATTGCTTGATCACCTTTCGACGGACATACTTGGTATCTCAAGATATGAGACGTTAGTATCGTTCTATGAGACAGCATAGCGGTATCGGTGTTCTCGACAAAGCCGTGGCGGTGCTCTACGCCGTCGCCGACGAGCCATGTGGTCTCAACGACCTGTGCACCCGCACCGGCCTGCCCCGTGCCACGGCGCACCGGCTCGCGGTCGGGCTGGAGACGCACCGGCTGTTGGCCAGGGACGGCAACGGGCTGTGGCGTCCCGGCCCCGCCCTCACCGAGTTGTCGGCGGGGGCCACCGATCCACTGGTGGAGGCGGCAGGGGCCATTCTGCCCCGCCTGCGCGAGATCACCGGCGAGAGCGTCCAGCTGTACTGCCGCGACGGCAACGCGCGCGTCTGCGTGGCCGCGCTGGAGCCGCCCGTCGGCCTGCGCGACACGGTGCCCGTCGGCTCGCGACTACCGCTCACCGCGGGCTCGGCCGCGAAGGTCCTGATGGCGTGGGCCGACCCGGAGCTGCAGCGGACCGTCCTCGCCGACGCGGTGTTCGGCGACCGGGCGCTCGCCGAGGTCCGCAAGCGCGGTTGGGCGCAGAGTGCCGCGGAGCGCGCGCAGGGCGTGGCCAGTGTCTCCGCGCCGGTGCGCGACGCGGCGGGCGCGGTCGTGGCCGCCGTATCGGTGTCGGGTCCGATCGATCGGATGGGCCGGCGGCCGGGCGCGCGCTGGGCGGCGGATCTGGTCGCCGCCGCCGAGGCGCTGCACAAGCGATTGTGAACGAGAAAGACCCCCGGTCGAATATCGACCGGGGGTCTTTCTTTGTAGCCCCGACGGGATTTGAACCCGCGCTACCGCCTTGAGAGGGCGGCGTCCTAGGCCGCTAGACGACGGGGCCAGGACGATCTCACCGAAGTGAAACCTTGCTGGGGTACCAGGACTCGAACCTAGAATGGCTGAACCAGAATCAGCTGTGTTGCCAATTACACCATACCCCAAGGATGGAAACGCTCGGCCCCCATCTCACCGAGTGGTTGTCGGTGTTGCGAGGCCGTGTTCCGCGGCGAGAAGAAGATTACCAAACACAGTGGGGTAAACTACAAATCGCCTGGTCAGAAGCCTATTTTTGGCTGTTTTCCGCTCCGGGGCGGGGCCGGAACCCCGCCCCGGACGCGCTCACTCCGCTGTGGGCACCCAGCCCCGCGCCGCGCGCAGCCGATCGAGGGAGACCTCGCGGCCGAGCAACTCCATCGATTCGTAGAGCGGCGGGCTGATGTGCGAGCCCGTCACGGCCACCCGCACCGGCGCGAACGCCTTGCGCGGCTTGAGCCCCAGATCCTCGATCAGCGCCTTCTTCAGCGCCTCTTCCAGCGCCGGCGTCGTCCACTCGGTCAGCGGCTCCACCGCGGCGATGGCGGCGTCGAGGACCGGATCGGCCTCTGCGCCGAGGTTCTTGCTCCCGGCGGCCTGGTCGACGGCGAACTCCGCGGGCGCCACGAACAGGAACTTCAGCAGATCCCAGGCGTCGCCGAGCACCACGATGCGGGTCTGCACCAGTTCGGCGGCGGCCAGGAACGTCTTCTCGTCGATTTCGGCGCCGATATGACCCTGCGCGGTGAGGTACTCGCGCAGCCGGTGGCCGAAATCACCCGGCTCGAGCAATCGAATCTGCTCGGCGTTGATGGCGTCGGCTTTCTTCTGATCGAATCGGGCCGGATTCGAATTCACGGTCGAAATGTCGAACGCGGCGACCATCTCCGCCATGGAGAACACGTCGCGGTCCTCGGCGATGCTCCAGCCGAGCAGGGCGAGGTAATTCAGCAAACCCTCGGGGATGAATCCGCGATCCCGGTGGACGAACAGATTCGATTCGGGGTCGCGCTTGGACAGCTTCTTGTTGCCCTGGCCCATCACGAATGGCAGATGACCGAACTCCGGGGTGAACTCGGCGACCCCGATACGCTCCAGCGCCGCGTACAGCGCGAGCTGACGCGGTGTCGAGGACAACAGGTCCTCACCACGCAGCACGTGCGTGATCTTCATCAACGCGTCGTCGACCGGATTCACCAGCGTGTAGAGCGGATCACCGCTACCGCGGGTGAGCGCGAAATCGGGCACGGTCCCGGCCTTGAAGGTCGTTTCCCCGCGCACCAGATCGTTCCAGCTGAGATCGATATCGGGCATCCGCAACCGGATCACCGCGGGTCGCCCCTCGGCTTTGTAGGCCATGATCTGCTCGGCCGTGAGATCGCGGTCGAAATTGTCGTAGCCGAGTTTCGGGTCGCGGCCCGCGGCGCGGTGCCGCGCCTCCACCTCGTCCGGCGTCGAGAACGACTCGTAGGCCTCGCCCGCCTCGACCAGCTTGCGGACGACCTCGAGATGCAGATCGCGGCGCTGCGACTGCCGGTAGGGCTCGTACGGGCCCCCGACCTCGGGTCCCTCGTCCCAGCTCAGCCCGAGCCAGCGCAGCGCGTCCAGGATCGCCTGGTAGGAATCCTCGGAATCGCGTGCGGCGTCGGTGTCTTCGATGCGGAAGACGAAGGTGCCGCCGTGATGGCGCGCGTACGCCCAGTTGAACAGCGCCGTGCGGATCAGGCCGACGTGCGGCGTGCCGGTCGGCGACGGGCAGAAACGGACCCGTACTTCAGTCATGACTCTCTCTCCGCGGTATCAGCGCTTGGTGGCAACGGGATTGGTGAGGGTGCCGATGCCCTCGACGGTGACCGACACGTTCTGCCCGGCCTGCAGCGGGCCGACGCCTTCCGGTGTGCCGGTGAGGATCACGTCGCCAGGCAGCAGGGTCATCACGGTCGACACCCACTCGATGATCTTCGGGATGTCGTGCAGGAACAGCGAGGTGCGGCTGCGTTGGCGGACCTCGCCGTCGACCTCGGTGACCAGTTCCAGATCGGCTGGGTCCAGCGCGGTTTCGATCCAGGGCCCGAGCGGGCAGAACGTGTCGTAGCCCTTGGCGCGAGTCCACTGCCCGTCGTGACGCTGCTGGTCACGCGCGGTGACGTCATTGGCGACGGTGTAGCCGAGGATGACCTCGGCGGCCTTGGCCGCGGGCACGTCCTTGCACGGACGGCCGATGACCACGGCCAGCTCACCCTCGAAATCGACCTGGGAAGAGCTGGGCGGCAGGATGATCGGTGCGTTCGGGCCGACGATCGAGGTGTTCGGCTTGATGAAGATCACCGGGTCGACCGGCGCCTCGCCGCCCATCTCGGCCGCGTGGGCGGCGTAGTTCTTGCCGATGCAGATCACCTTGCTGGCCAGGATCGGCGCCAGCAGGCGGACATCGGCCAGCGGCCAGCTCCGCCCGGTGAACGTCGGATTGCCGAACGGGTGTTCGGCGATCTCCTTGGCGGTGGCATCGCTTCCCTCGCCCTCGATACTGACGAACGCGACTCCATCCGGACTGGCAACTCGACCTAAGCGCATGCCCCGGAGTCTATCGAGGCGGGCTCACCTGCCCGAACGCGCCCGGGACGCGGCCCGCGGCCGGCGGGAGCGGGGCGGGTTAGCCCGGGGGAGGCACCCCCCCCAGGGTGTGGAAACCGCGGGCCGCGGGGGGGGTTGGCCGGCGGGCGGGGGCGCTCCGGGCCCAGATTGTGCTTCTGAACCGCAAATAACACCGCCCCCCCCGCGGCCGAGATGGGGGGCGAGGCGCCGGTCGACCCGGTGATCTTCATCAAGCCGAACACCTCGAT
>NZ_JARWOJ010000074.1 GCF_029868625.1 Nocardia neocaledoniensis
CGAACAATCCGGGCGGCGGTGGCGGCGGGGGCCAGTACCCGTTCAACTGACCGGCGTGGGTTCCGGCCCGCACCCGGCCGGAACCGCTAGTCTCCGCGCATGGCCGCCGACGAGGTGACGCTGCGCGCGGGCACCGCCACCCTCACCCTCGCTCCCGCAGACGGCGGGGCCCTGCACAGTCTCACCGTCGAGGGCACCGAACTGCTCCGACAGGACCCGGGCACCGGCTGTTTCGTCATGGCGCCGTGGGCGGGCAGGCTCGGCTACGGCACCTTCTCCGTCGACGGGCGCGCGTACCGGATGCCGATCAACAACGGCCCGCACAGCATCCACGGCACCGTCCGTGACGGCGCGTGGGAGGTGGCGGCGGTCTCCCCCGTCGAGGCCACGCTGCGGTACCGGCTGGTCGACCCGTGGCCGTTCGCGGGCACCGTCACCCAGACCTTCGCGCTCACCGACACCGGCCTCACTCTGACCATGCGCATCGCCACCGACGGCGACCCGTTCCCGGCGCAGGGCGGCTGGCATCCGTGGTTCCTGCGCGACCTCGCGCCGGCCACCGGTCCGCTCGAGCTCGAGTTCGAGCCCGCCTGGCAGTACGAGCGCGGCGAGAACTACCTCCCCACCGGCCGCCACATCCCGCCGGCGCCGCCGCCGTGGGACGACTGCTTCGCCATGCCCGACGGCGTCCACGCCCGCCTCACCTGGCCCGGCTTCCTCGAATTCACCATCACCAGCCCGGTTTCCGACGTGGTCGTGTGGACCTTGCCCGCGGAGTCGCTGTCGGTCGAAGCCCAGTCCGGCCCGCCCGACGGGCTGAACTCCGACCCGCGCATGGTCACCGTCGACGCACCGCTCGACATCCGCGTCGACTGGGCGTGGCGCCGGTTGCCGACGAGCTGAACCAGCACGCCTCAGCGGTCGCGGGGCGCCCTGGGCACGGTCCGCAACAGGGACCGCACCACGGGTCGCAGCCGGTCCGGCGGAAATCGGCGCGGGTCGGACAGCACCATCCTGCCCAGGGTTTCGGCGAAGCCGAACAGGGCGTGGCCGATGAGTTCCACGTCCACCTCGGCCGCGCCACCGCGCAGCCGCAGCCCCTGATCGAGCAGATCCGTCCCGCGGCCGACCATCTCGTCCCTGGCCGTGCCGAGGAGTTCTCGATAGCCGACGGGCGCACCGTCGCTGGGTAACAGGATCAACCGCCAGCGCGCCGGGTCGGTGGCCACCGCGTCGAGGAACGCCATCAGTGCCGCCACGAACTCCTCGTCGGGATCGGTGCCGCGCAGGTCGGCGGGCATGGCCGCGAACACCTGCGCCACCCCGGCCGCGTGCTCGCGGCGCAGCAGGGCCGCGACCAGTTCCGGTGCCGCGGGGAACAGGGCGTACAGCACCGGTTTGGCCACGCCCGCCTCCTGCGCGACGGCCTGCATCGTCAACCGGGCCAGCCCGTCCCTGGCGACCACGCGCAGGGCGGCGTCGAGCAGCTGCTCCCTGCGCTGCGCGGGCGGCAGCCTGGGCGTATTGCGCCCCCGGGGACGCCCCGCGCCCGACACCTGCCACACCCCGGCCGACTTCCGCTGCACGCTCACGCAGCGATCATGCCCAATTCGCGGACAGTCGCGCCAGGTATTGCTACTGTCTCAGACTGTTGGTTACACGACCGTAGGAATTATTTCTACGGCGGCGTAGCTCGTCAGTCAGATCTGGCCGCGCGTGCGGGCGGCCACACCGAACCCCGGGGTGATCGTCATCGTCACGACAACCGAAACAGCCAGTACACCAACGGATCGCGAGGTCATCTCCGAATTCGGCCGTCGCTGGTGGCGCACTCACCCCCAGCGGTCGATCGAGACCGCGGGCCGACAGGTGACCATGGGCTGGCAGGCGAGCGTGGAGCTGGTTCTCGCACTGACCCGTCGCCGCTTTCCACTGCGGGAATTCCTCCGTCAGTGCTCCTTCATGGCCAGTGTCTCAGCCACGCCGACGCTGCTGGTCGCCATTCCGGTCGCGGTGGTGGTCTCGATCCAGATCGGGTCACTGGTCGGGCAGGTCGGCGCGACCACCTTCATCGGCGCGGTCAACGGGCTCGGCATCATCCGGCAGGGCGCACCCCTGGTGACCTCGCTGATGATCGCCGGCGCGGTCGGCTCCTCGATCTGCGCGGACCTCGGCTCGCGCACGATCCGTGAGGAGATCGACGCGATGCGGGTGATGGGCGTCGACCCGGTCCGCAGGCTGGTGGCACCCCGCCTGCTCGCGGCCGTGTCGGTGAGCATGCTGCTGTGCGGATTCGTGGTCTTCATCGGCTTCGCCACCGGGTACGTGTTCAACGTCTTCGTCCAGGAGGGCACGCCCGGGTCCTACATCAGCACGTTCGCCTCGTTCGCGGTCGCGAGCGACCTGATCGTGGCGATCGTGAAGGCGGCGGTGTTCGGCGCGCTCACCGCGATCATCGCCTGCGACGTGGGGCTGCACACCCAGGGCGGCCCCGGCGGGGTCGCGAACGCGGTCAACTCGGCGGTGGTCAGTTCGGCGATCGTGCTGTTCGCGGCCAACATCGCGCTGACGCAGATCTACAACACCGTGTTCCCCTCGAAGGTGCTGTAGATGGCGAGCTATCTCCCGCCCGCGCTGCGGCCGTTGCGCGCGATGCGGCAGGTCACCCAGCCGGTCACGGACGCGAATATCCGTCTGGGACATCAGGGCATGGTGTTTCTGGAGGCGCTGCTCGCGATCCCGTTCGTCCTGCGCCATTACCGCAAAGAGGTCGTCCGCCTGATCGTCGACGTCACCTGGGGCAACGGCGCCCTGGTCGTCGGTGGCGGCACGGTGGGCGTGGTGCTCATCCTGTGCGGCTTCGGCGGGGTCACCGTCGGGATGGAATCGCATACGGCGCTGGATCTGCTGACCATGAGCCCGCTCACCGGTGCCGTCTCCGGTTTCGCCACCACTCGTGAGCTGGCCCCGCTGCTGGCGACGATCGCGTTCGCGGCTCAGGCCGGATGCCGGTTCACCGCGCAGATCGGTTCGATGCGGATCGCGGAGGAGATCGACGCGCTGGAGTCGATGGCCATCCGCCCGCTGCCCTACCTGATCACCACCCGCATGCTCGCGGCGGCGGTGGCGATTCTGCCGCTCTACAGCATCGGCATGGCGACGGCCTACCTGTCCACCAAGGTGACGGTGTTCTTCCTCGGCGGCAGCGGGATCGGCACCTACGACCACTACTTCCACCAGTTCCTCGACCCGGGCGACATCGCGTACTCGGTGCTCAAGGCGGTCGCGTTCGTGCTCGTCGCGACGTTCGTCCAATGCCACTACGGCTATATCGCCGCCGGTGGCCCCGAGGGTGTCGGTGTCGCGGCGGGCCGGGCCATCAAGATGACGATCATCGTCGTCGTCTTCCTCAATCTGCTTCTCACCATGGCTATCTGGGGCGTCGACCCGGGTATCCGGATCTCGGGATAGGTGGTCGGTGTGTATCCGGATCCCAGTGGGCGCGGCTGGTCGCGCCGGCGTCTCGGCCTGGCCGGGGTGGCGATGACGGCGAGCCTGTCGACCGTGGTGGCCCTGCTCGGGCTGCGCTACGGCGGCCATTTCGAGGACACCGTCGCGGTGACGGCCATGATGACCAGCACCGGGGACGGCCTGCCCGCTCGGGCGGACGTGCGCTTTCGTGGAATGCTCGTCGGCACGGTCGCGGAGGTGGAGATCGCCGACAAGGGTCTGCGGCAGCGGGTCGGCCTGCGGCTGGAACCGGCGGCGGCCGCGTCCATTCCGGACACGGTCACCGCCCGCGTGGTGCCCGCCAACATCTTCGGCGTCACCGCGATCGAACTGGTCGACAACGGCGCCGCCGCCTCGGCCCTGCGCGCCGGCGCGGTCGTCGAACAGGACACCAGCGGCGCCACCGTCGCCCTGCAGACCACGCTGACCACCCTGCGCGACGTCCTCGACCGCATACAGCCCGCCAAGCTGGCGCGGGTGCTGGCCACCCTCGCCGACGCGCTCGACGGCGACACCCGCCTGCCCGGTTCGACCATCGAACGGCTCGACCAGTGGATCACCGAGGTCCGCGCGCTGCCCGGGATCGGCACGCTGCTCGGCGATCTCGGCGCGGCGGCGTCCGCGGTGAACCGGTCGGCGCCCGAACTGGCCGACACCCTCGGCCGCTCGGTGCAGACGGCGCGCACGTGGCCCGACTTGATCGCGTCGGCCAGGGCCTGCTCGTCGATCAGGCCACCGCGGGCGGCGTTGACGATGATGACGCCCGGCTTGGTCTTGGCCAGGGTCTCGGCGTTGAGCATGCCCTTGGTCTCGGGCGTCTTCGGCAGGTGGATGGAGATGAAGTCGGCGCGCTCGAGCACCTCTTCCAGGCTCAGCAGCTCGATGCCCAGCTGGGCGGCGCGCGCGGGCGAGGTGTAGGGGTCGTACGCGACGATCTTGGTCTCGAACGCGGCGAGGCGCTGCGCGAACAGCTGGCCGATGCGGCCGAGGCCGATGACGCCGACGGTCTTGCCGAGGATCTCGACACCGTTGAACTTGCTGCGCTTCCAGGTCTTCTCGCGCAGGGTGGCGTCGGCGGCCGGGATCTGGCGCGCGGCGGCGAGCAGCAGGGTGACGGCGTGCTCGGCGGCGGTGTGGATGTTGGAGGTGGGGGCGTTGACGACCATCACGCCACGCTCGGTGGCGGCGGGCACGTCGACGTTGTCGAGGCCGACGCCGGCACGGGCGACGATCTGGAGCTTCTTGCCCGCCTCGAGCACCTCGGCGTCGACGGTGGTCGCGGAACGCACGAGCAGCGCGTCGGCCTCGGGCACCGCGGCGAGCAGGGCCGGGCGGTCGGGGCCGTCGACCCAGCGAACCTCGACACCGTCACCGAGCGCGTCGACGGTCGACTGGGCGAGCTTGTCGGCGATCAGAACTACAGGACGGCCTGCTTGGCTCACTGTGGGGTAC
>NZ_JARWOJ010000075.1 GCF_029868625.1 Nocardia neocaledoniensis
GCGCTCGCGCAGGGCGGGGGTGAGCAGGCCGGCGACCCCAGCGGCGCCCCCCCGCACGCCCAAGACAAAGGCGCCCACCCGGCCCCTAGCTCCACTGTACAACTGGCAACCCCCCCCCGGGACCGCCCGCCGCCCGCCGACGCCACGCCCGCGGCAGACGGTCTGGTCGGAGGCGCGGTGAGGCGGGGACCGCTCAGGCGCCGGGGCCGACGTTCTTGCTGTTGCGGGTGCGCAGGGCGTGCACGTATTCCTCGGGGGCGCCCGCCTTTTCGGCCGCGTCGGCGATGACGCCGATGTAGCGCGCCGACGGCAGTCCGCCCTCGTAGGCGTCGAGCACGTACAGCCAGGCCAGTCGGGATTCGCCCTGGGTGCCGGTGACGCGCAGCCGGATCTTCTTGTGGATCCCGAAGTCCGAGCCCTCCCAGCGGTCGAGGCGTTCCTCGTCCTCGGGGGACACGTCGTAGAGCACGACGAACACCCGGGAGCCCGGATCCTCGACGACGGTGGCCAACGGCCCTTCCCAGCCGATGTCGTCACCGGCGAAGGTCAGGCGCCAACCTTCCAGCCACCCGGTCCCGGACATGGGCGAATGCGGGCAGCGTTCCAGCATCTGCGTCGAGTCCATGTTGGACCCGTAAGCGGCATAGATCGGCACCTGACGAACTGTAGCCAATAACAGCAGCGGAATTCCCGTCTCCCACCCAGATCGGCTGACGGTCACAGTCGCGGCGCCGTCGAACACGCCGAACATGTTCACCGATCCGGCCCTGGGTTGTCGCCACGCACCTGAAATGATGGGGCGACAGTACGGGCGGGTCCCCACAAGGGACGCGGCCGTTGCGGCGAATACAGGGAGCGTGGCTGTGGCACGGATTGCGATCATCGGTGGCGGACCGGCGGGATACGAGGCGGCGCTGGTGGCCGCGCAACACGGGGCCTCGGTGACCCTGGTGGACGCCGACGGCATCGGCGGCGCGTGTGTGCTGTGGGATTGCGTGCCCTCCAAGACCTTCATCGCCTCGACCGGCCTGCGTACCGATCTGCGCCGCGCCCGCGATCTGGGCATCACCCTCGACGCCAGCCAGGCGCAGGTGCATCTGCCCGAGGTGAACGCCCGCGTGAAGGCTCTCGCGCTGGCCCAGTCCTCCGACATCCGCGCCAAGCTGCAGGCCGCCGGGGTGCAGCTGCTGGCCGGGCGTGGCGAATTGGTCGGGCCCGCCGCCGGTTTGGCGCATCGGGTGCGCGCGACGCTGGCCGACGGCAGCAGCGAGGAGTTCGAGGCCGAGGTCGTGCTCATCGCGACCGGCGCCAGTCCGCGCGTGCTGCCCGGCGCCGAGCCCGACGGCGAGCGCATCCTGAACTGGCGCCAGCTCTACGACCTGCACGAACTCCCGGAGACCCTGGTGGTGGTCGGTTCCGGCGTGACCGGCGCCGAGTTCGTCTCCGCCTACACCGAGATGGGTGTGCGGGTGAAGCTGGTCTCGAGCCGCGACCGCGTGCTGCCCGGCGAGGACGCCGACGCGGCGCTGGTGCTCGAGGAGGCGCTGGCCGAGCGCGGCGTCGAGCTGGTCAAGCACGCTCGCGCCGACGCGGTCGAGCGCACCGCCGACGGCATCGTGGTGAAGCTGTCCGACGGCCGCACGGTCACCGGCTCGCACGCCCTGATGACGGTCGGTTCCACCCCGAACACCGAGAACCTCGGCCTCGACAAGGTCGGCATCGAACTCGATCGCGGCGGCTACCTGCGCGTGGACCGGGTCTCGCGCACGTCGGTGCCCGGCATCTACGCCGCGGGCGACTGCACCGGCCTGCTGCCGCTGGCCTCGGTGGCCGCGATGCAGGGCCGGATCGCGATGTACCACGCGCTGGGTGAGGGCGTGAGCCCGATCCGCCTCAAGACGGTCGCCTCGGCGGTGTTCACCCGTCCCGAGATCGCGACGGTCGGGGTGAGCCAGACCGCCATCGACAACGGTGAGGTCCCGGCGCGCACGGTGATGCTGCCGCTCAACACCAATCCGCGCGCGAAGATGTCCGGGCTGCGCCGTGGCTTCGTGAAGATCTTCTGCCGGCCGGCGACCGGTGTGGTGATCGGCGGTGTCGTGGTCGCGCCGATCGCCTCGGAGCTGATCCTGCCGATCGCGCTGGCGGTGCAGAACAACCTCACCGTCACCGATCTGGCGCAGACGTTCTCGGTGTACCCGTCGCTCACCGGTTCGGTCACCGAAGCCGGGCGTTTGCTGATGCGCCACGACGACCTGGACTGAGCCCGCCGCGGAAATGTGAAACGGATCACTCTGGCGCGCAGGTGTCGAATTGTCTTGTTCGCCAACGGTCGTCAGGGGTTCCGTGAAACCTACTGCCGCGTTGCCTGTCTCGGCGTCATGTGGTTGACTCACGGCCGAGGCGCGATCGGTATCGATCGCGTGGTGGAGTAGTGGGGGATTCCCTCCGGGAAAGGGATAAGCGAAAAGTGAAGCATCGTAAGCCGAGTCGGGCGCAGCGAGCGATGGCAAGCACGTCGTTGCCCCTGGCTGCCGCGGCCGCAGTGGCAACCCTCCTTGCGGCCCCCGCCGGCGCGGTCCCCAGCGACCAGCCGACGACGCCGGCCACGCCGGCCCCCGCGCAGCCGGGCACCAATCAGAGCGAGGCCCCGGAGTCCCCCGAGCAGGAGACTCCCGAGAACGCCAAGCCGGGCGAGAAGAAGCCGGGCGAGACCAAGCCGACCCCGGCCCAGCCGGGCGTCACCAGCCCCGCGCCGGGTCAGCCGGGTCAGGCCACGCCTGCCACGCCGACGCCGAGCCAGCCGGGTGTCACCACCCCGCGTGTCGCGCCGCTGCCGGTGCCGGGCCAGACCGGTCAGCCCGGCGAGGCGCAGTCGGCCGTGCAGCCGGAGCGCGCGGGCACCACCCCTGAGCAGGAGACCACTCCCGGCCAGCCGGGTGCCACTCCGGGCCAGCAGGGTGGCACCACCCCGGGTCAGCAGTCGCAGGGTCAGCCCGCGCAGCCGTCGCAGACCCAGCCGAGCGCGCCGTCCGAGGAGGGCGCCGAGGACGAGGGTTCCGACCAGCTCGTCCAGACGCCGACCTGGCAGGCGCCGCACTTCGCCGACGCCCCGGCCGCGCCGGTCGTCGAGATGGAAGGCCCGCACCAGGAGATCGGCGTCTCCGTCGACGGCGGCGGCGTGCTGCCCGGTGTGGTCAACACCCACCACTACAACAACGCCTCCGGCTACGTCGGCACCGTCGGCTACCGCACGCCGACCGGCTTCGGTGACGCGGGCGTCTCGGTCGAGTACATAGGCGAGAACTCGGTCAAGGTCACCAGCTACACCGGTGGCGACGGCCGTGCCGACAACACCACGGTCACCGTGCTCGACACCACCCAGGCCAACCTGGCCAAGGCGGCGGTCGAGAACTGGATCAAGGCGCAGCCGGGCGGCGTCGCCGCGATGGAAGCGGCCGCGAAGGCTACACTGCCCGTGCCGGGGGAGCTGCTTCAGACGGTGAACGTCGCAGGTGTCACCACCCAGTGGGGTGGCTCGCTCCAGTACTGACACGCAGTACGTCGTGGGGGGGGGGGGGGGTGGGGCCCCCCCCCCCCGGGGGGGGGGGGGTGGGTTTGTTTTTTGGTGCCCCGCGGGCGGCAACCAGTTCGGCGTACGCGCCGAAACCGCTGGTGGCGGCGACGACCCGGACGCCGAGCAGGGCGGGGTCGACTCCGGCGCCGAGATCCACGATCGTGCCCGCCGCCTGGAAGCCGAACACCGCGGGCAG
>NZ_JARWOJ010000076.1 GCF_029868625.1 Nocardia neocaledoniensis
TGGATGCCGATCCCGATCTCCATCTCGTCCGCACCGAGTTCGAACGTCGGTTTCCCCGCGGCGGGCACGGTGCACGAGGTGAGCGCCATGCCCATGCTCCTGGTGCGCTCGTTCACGGCACGGGCGACGGCGGCCACCTCGTCGACCGCGGCGTCGGGGGTGCAGTAGAGGTTCCGACTGATCGCGCCCGGGCCGCCGCCCCACCCGGGCCCCGGGGCCCCCCCCCCCCCCCCGGCGGGCCGCCCCTCACGCTCCCCGGGCGGCCCCCGCTTCGTCATGTGTGGGTGCCCGTCAGCTCAGAGCCTGCTCGACATCGGCGAGCAGATCGCTGATGTCCTCGATACCGACCGAGAGCCGGACCAGATCGGCGGGCACCTCCAGCTCCGAGCCCTCGGTGCTGGCGTGCGTCATCGCGCCCGGGTGCTCGATCAGCGACTCGATCCCGCCCAGCGACTCGGCCAGGGTGAAGATCCGGGTGCGCGAGCAGAACTTCAGCGCCGCCTCACGACCACCGGCCAGGCGCACCGAGATCATGCCGCCGCTGCGGCGCATCTGCTTCTGCGCGATCTCGTAGCCGGGGTGGGTGGGCAGGCCGGGGTAGATGACCTGCGAGATGGCCGGATGGTTGGTGAGGAACTCCGCGATCACCTCGGCGTTGTCGCAGTGCTTCTCCATCCGCACGGCGAGCGTCTTGATCCCGCGCAGGGTGAGGAACGCGTCGAACGGACCCGGCACGGCGCCCGCGCCGTTCTGCAGGAACGCGAACGCGGTGTCGAGTTCCTTGCTGTTGGTGATCAGCGCGCCGCCGACGACATCGGAGTGCCCGCCCAGGTACTTGGTGGTCGAGTGCACGACGATGTCGGCGCCGAGCAGCAGCGGCTGCTGCAGGTACGGGGTGGCGAAGGTGTTGTCGACGACGAGCTTGGCGTCGGCCTCGTGCGCGATGTCGGCCAGGGCCGGGATGTCACCGATGCTGAGCAGCGGGTTGGTCGGCGTCTCGATCCAGACCAGCTTGGTGTTGGGCCGGATGGCCGCGCGGACAGCGTCGAGATCGGCGATGTGCGCGGGCGAGTGCTCGATGCCCCACTGGGTGAACACCTTGTCGATGAGCCGGAAGGTGCCGCCGTAGGCGTCGTCCGGGATGACGATGTGGTCGCCGGGCCGCAGCACCGCGCGCAGCGCGCAGTCGGTCGCGGCCATACCGGAGGCGAAGGCCCGGCCGTAGGTGCCCGATTCGAGGGCCGCGAGGTTGGCTTCGAGCGCGGTGCGGGTCGGGTTGCCGGTGCGCGCGTATTCGTAACCGCCGCGCATCCCGCCGACGCCGTCCTGGGCGAAGGTGGAGCTCGCGTAGATGGGGACGTTGACCGCACCCGTCTGAGGATCGGGTTCATATCCGGCGTGGATGGCCCTGGTCGAGAATCCCAGCTCACTCATGGGCTCAGACTAGTTGGCGCGTTCCGTGGCCCGATGCTGGGGTATCGGCGGTGCACGAAGTGCCGGATTCGGGGCCAGGGCTGCGGTTAGGCTGACGCCATGGTGACTGTGGAAGAGTTGTTCGCGATCGATCCGCTGCTCTCGCCCGAGGAGCGGGAAATCCGCGACACAGTGGCCCGATTCGGGGAGCGCAGGCTGCGCCCGCACATCGCCGACTGGTTCGAGGAAGGCGCCTTCCCGGCCAGGGAGATCGCCCCCGAACTCGGCAAACTCGGACTGCTCGGCATGCACCTGGAGGGCTACGGCTGCGCCGGGGCCTCGGCCACCGCCTACGGCCTGGCGTGCCAGGAACTCGAGGCCGTCGATTCCGGCGTCCGCAGCATGGTCTCGGTGCAGGGCTCGCTGGCGATGACCGCGATCCACTTCTACGGGTCCGAGGAACAGAAGCAGCAGTACCTGCCCGCGATGGCTGCCGGCGAGTTGATCGGCTGCTTCGGCCTCACCGAGCCCGACTACGGCTCCAACCCCGGTGGGATGCGCACCAGGGCCAAGCGCGATGGTGACGACTGGGTGCTCAACGGTTCGAAGATGTGGATCACCAACGGCGCGGTCGCCGATGTGGCCGTGGTCTGGGCGTATGCCGAGGAACCGGGCCAGGACAGGCCGCGGGTGCGCGGCTTCCTGGTGCCCGCCGGCACACCCGGCTTCACCACCAGGGAGATCCAGCGCAAGCTCTCGCTGCGCGCGTCCCTCACCGCCGCACTGGATTTCGACGACGTGCGCCTGCCCGCCGAGGCCGTACTGCCCGAATCCCGTGGCCTGAGTTCACCATTGGCCTGCCTGAGCGAGGCCCGCTTCGGCATCGTCTTCGGCGCGCTCGGCGCCGCTCGCGACTGCCTGGCCGCCGCGATCGACTACGCCCGCACCCGCGAGGTGTTCGACAAGCCGCTGGCCGCCTATCAGCTCACCCAGGCCAAGCTCGCCGACATGGCCCTCGAACTCGGCAAGGGTCAGTTGCTCGCGCTGCACCTGGGCCGGCTGAAGGATCGGCACGAGATCACCGGCGAGCAGATCAGCGCGGGCAAGCTCAACAGCACCCGCGAGGCCATCGCGATCGCCCGCGAATGTCGAACCATCCTGGGCGCCAACGGGATCACGCTGGACTACCCGGTGCTGCGGCACGCCAACAACCTGGAGTCGGTGCTCACCTACGAGGGCACCGCGGAGGTGCACCAGCTGATCCTCGGCAAGGCGCTCACCGACGCCGACGCCTTCCGGTAGGTAGGCCGGTTCAGCCGACCGGCAGGTTCTCGGACGCGGGCGCCGGGCGGATCAGGCCGCCCGCGAAGGCGACGGCGAGCGTCCCGAGCACGACGGCGGCCACCGCGATGGCCAGCGGGACGGTGATCGCTGTCGGGATGCCGAGCACGGTCAGAGTCGCCAATCCACCGGCGCCCCAGACGAACACGGCCACCAGCCGGCCGAACAGCGGGGCGTACGGCCACCGGCGCAAGGTCCGGCCGACACCCTCGCGTGCCAGATACCCTGCGGCAGCGGGGATCACCGGGATCGCGCCGAGCAGCTGGATAGCCGGTTCGGTGACATTCACTATGGGCCCCTCCGCTCGCCGTGGCGATTAGCCGAACGTTGTCTCGAGTCGGTACTGCCCACTCAGAATCCCCCTGGCGCCGGGTTGACGCAACTCCGCCGCGCCCCACACCCCGCGATAACCCCTTGACTCGACAAGTGATGTGCGTCACACTTCTAATCGTGTTAGGTGAAACTACTCGCGATAGGCAAGCCGAACGCCGTGAGGCGACTCGGCGGGAGATCCTGCAGGTCGCGTGGGAGTTGGCCAGGGAGCACGGGCTGACGCAGCTCACCCTGCGCGACGTCGCCACCAGGGTCGGCATGCGAGCGCCGTCGCTCTACACACACTTCGCGTCCAAGAACGCGATCTACGACGCGATGTTCGGGCAGGCCTGGTCCGAATTCGAGACCTACTCGGCCCGGGTGACCGCCGACCTGCCCTCCGCACCGCGAGCCCGACTGCTCGCGGTGGCGTATGAATTCTTCGATTTCGCGGTCGCCGATCTGGCCCGCTACCAGCTGATGAACCAGCGCACGGTGGCCGGATTCGAGCCTTCCCCCGAGTCCTACGAGCCCTCACAGCGCGTCATGAATGCCGCGCTCGCCCTGTTCGCCGAGGCAGGTGTCACCGATCGAGGTGACATCGAGATCTGGTTCAGCCTGATCGGCGGCCTCATCGACCAGCAACTCGCCAACGATCCCACCGGCGACAGCAGGCGCCGGTTACTCGACCGGGCGATGACCATGTGGGCCGACGGCGTCGGCCTACCCCCTGAACCGAGGCACCCCGATGACCACCTCGACCCCGACACCGACCGAGCCGCGCCGTAGCGAGGCACCCCACACCGCGTCGATCGCCCTGGCCGCGACCGAATACGACCGCGTCGGCCGGGCCGTCGCCGCCCTCGCGCCCGACGACTGGCAGCGGCCCACCGACTGCCCGGACTGGACTGTGCACCAGCTGATTTCACACGTGGTCGGCATGATGGCGATGACGGCGTCGATCCGCGAGATGATCCGGCAGAACCGGATCGCCGAACGTCGCCCCGGTGGCGAGGAACACCGCGTCGACGCGCTCACCGCCCACCAGGTCGCCCGCTACGGCGCCCACTCCCCCGACGAACTGCGCGCGATGATCGCGCGCCTCGCCCCGCGCGCCACCGCCGCGCGCCGTCGCCTTCCCGGCTTCGTGCGCGGGCTCTCGATGCCGGGCACCGAGCGGGTGAACGGCATCGATGAACGCTGGACGGTGGGGTTCGTCACCGACGTGATCCTGACCCGCGACCCGTGGATGCACCGGATCGATCTGAGCCGGGCCACCGGTAAGCCGCACGAGCTCACCGCCGAACACGACGGCCGCATCGTCGACGGCGTGGTGCGCGAATGGGCGCGGCGCCACGGCAGCCCCTTTCGGCTGACGCTGCACGGCCCGGCGGGCGGCACGTGGGCGGAGGGTGACGGGCCGACGCTGGAGCTGGACGCGGTGGAGTTCTGCCGCATCCTGTCCGGCCGCGCGAGCGGGACCGGGCTGCTGCGCACGGAGGTGCCGTTCTGAGCGTCAGCCCGGCGTGGGCAGCTCCAGGTTCTCGCGGTAGGTCCCGCCCAGATAGTCGGTGTCGACCAGGCCGCGGCGGCGCAATTCGGGCAGCAGACCGTTGAGCACGAAGTCGCCGGTGCGCGCGTCGGCGAGGCCGCCGAGGGAGATCACGTCGAGCACGTTCGCCCGGTAACGCTCCTCGATGGCGTCGGCGAGCTGCTCGGGTGTGCCCGCCGCGGCCCAGTGGCCGGTGTCCTTGGCGGCCACGATCAGCTCGCGCAAGGTGGCGCCGCCGGCGGCCAGCTTGGTGAAGATCTCCACCCGGCCACGCCGTCGGTGCACCGAATCGAGCTGGGGCAGGAGGCTGTCCGGGAGAGGCTTGTCCAGCGGCAGCTCGGACAGGTCGACCCCGCCGCCGAGCATGTCGGCGAGCTGGGCCCGGCCCGCCACGAAGTCGGTGGCCTCGGCGGCCTCCCGCACCAGCCGACGCGCTTCGGCCTCGGTCGCGCCGTAGGTGGCGTGGAAGGAACTGAAGATCAGCGGCAGCCCGTCGGCCCTGCCCAGTTCGGCCGCGCGAGTCCTGATCCGCTTCGTGTAGGTGACGGCGTCCTCGAGCGTCGGCAACGACGTGAAGACGACCTCGGCGAAGCGGGCGCCGAGCTCGATGCCGCCCGCGGATTGACCCGCCTGGAACTGCACCGGCCGCCCCTGCGGCAGCGGCGGGATGTTCAGCGGACCGCGCACCGAGAAGTGTTCTCCCGCATGGTCGATGGGCCGCACCAGCGCGGGGTCGAGGACCGCGCCACCACGGCCGTCGGGCCGCAGCGCGCCCGGCTGCCAGCTGTCGAACAGCGCGTGGACGACGGTGAGCGCCTCGGTGGCGCGGGCGTAGCGCCGCTCCGGGCTCGGCAGGTCACCGGCGCCGTAGTTCTCCTCGCCGAGCGAGGAGGTCACCGCGTTCCAGGCCGCACGCCCGTTGCTCACGTGGTCGAGGGTGCCGAACAGCCGGGCCAGGTTGTAGGGGTGCTGGAAGGTGGTGGTGACCGTCGCGATGAGGCCGACGTGGCTGGTCACCGCGCTCAACGCGGCCAGCTGGACGATCGGTTCCTGCGCGCCGATCGCGCCCTGCGCCCCGAACGCGAGCAGGTCGGCGGCGAACAGGGCCCCGATCTTGTTCTCCTCGGCGATCCGGGCGATCCGCACCGCCTCGTTCAGGGTCGACCGGGTCGGGTCCAGTGCGGCGGCGTACACATCGGGCGATCCGCTCACCCCGGTGACGGTCTTCAATCTGCGGCGTTCGGTGGCCATGTCGGCCAGTCCAGCAGGGCCGCGCGCGGCCGACCATGGTTGCGCTCAACACAATTCGAGCGGAATGCGGGGTTGCGACGAGTTCGCCGTCGGGGCGATCCGGCGGGGTTGCTACCATCTGGTGGTGTTCTCGCTCGGCCCCGCGTTGCTCGAAGTTTCGGCACGACGTCATATGCAAAAACTGAATACCGTGTACGGAATTCCTGCGGAGCTGGCCGCCTCGGAACATCCGGGGCTCTGCGCCCAACTCGATCAGCACGCCGCGGCGGTGCGCGACATTCTCGCGTTCGGCGTCGGCGAATCGACGGGCATCTCGCTCACCGTGCTGCTCGCCGGTTATGCCCGCGGCCTGCTCGATCAGGTCACCGAATTCGCGGGCGGGCTGCGGGCGGGCGCTCCGTCGTCGTGGCCGGAGGCCGATTGGTTGCAGCTACGCCTGGCCGCGGTCTGCCGGCACGCCACTCCCGCCTGAACACCGGAATCGGGGGGGGGGCGCCCCAAACGGGGGGGAGCGCCCGCGGCCGGGGGGGAGGGGGGGGTGTGGGCGCCCCCCCCCCGGCGCGCCCCCCCCCCGGGCCCCGGCCGCGCCCCCCCCCCTCCTCCCGCCTGGGCCGGGCCCACCCGCACGGCGGGCTCGGCCCACGGAGCACGGCCGGTGCGGACGGGCCACAGCCCCGGCGCCGCCGTGTAGGGC
>NZ_JARWOJ010000077.1 GCF_029868625.1 Nocardia neocaledoniensis
CTATCACTGGCGCGCCGTGGGCCGCTATAACCCCGCGGTTGCCGGTCCACACGGGGGGTGTGGCCCGGGGGTGGTAAAACCCCGCCGCGCCACCCCGCTCCTGGGGGTGGTACGGGAGGGGCGTGTTGGGGGTGGCGCCACCGCCGAGGACGATCGTGTCGACGCCCTCGTCGGTCGCCGCGCGCACGGCCTTCATGGTGAGCACGTCGGCGACCGCCTCCTGGAAGGACGCGGCGATATCCGGAATGGGCAGCTGGTCGGGGCCGATGCCCTGCCGCTGCGCGGCCTCCACGTAGCGGGCGACCGCGGTCTTGAGGCCGGAGAAGGAGAAGTCGTAGCGGGCGTCGCGCGGGCCGGTCATGCCGCGGGGGAACGCGATCGCGTTCGGGTCGCCGTCGGCGGCGGCCGCGTCCAGGAACGGGCCACCGGGATAGCCGAGGCCGAGCAGCCGGGCGACCTTGTCGAACGCCTCGCCCGCGGCGTCGTCGACGGTGCTGCCGAGCTCGGCGATCGGCTGCCCGAGGTCGGTGACCCGCAGCAGGTGGGTGTGCCCGCCGGAGACCAGCAGCGCCACCGCGGGCGGCAGCGGTCCGTGTTCGAGCGTGTCCACCGCGACGTGTCCGCCGAGGTGGTTGAGCGCGTAGAACGGCACATCCCAAGCCGCCGCGTACGCCTTGGCCGCGGCGACGCCGACCAGCAACGCACCGGCGAGGCCGGGTCCGATGGTGACGGCGAGCGCGTCCGGCTTGCTGATCCCGGCCGCCGCCAGCGCCCGGCGCATGGCGGGCACGATCGCCTCGAGATGCGCGCGCGAGGCGATCTCGGGGACCACGCCACCGAAGCGGGCGTGCTGGTCGACGCTGGAGGCCACCTCGTCGGCGAGGAGTTCGAGCGTGCCGTCCTCGTGCCGCCGAACGATGCCGACTCCGGTTTCGTCGCACGAGCTTTCGATGCCCATGACGATCACGACAGCACCTCGTCCTGCCTGTCGCGCGCGGCCCATTCGTCGGCCGCGGCGGTGAGTTCCGGGCGCCGCATGGTGTACGCGTCGGCGCCGCTGGGGTGGTAGTAGTTCTTGCGCAGCCCGATGATGTGGAAGCCGTGCTTGGCGTAGAGCGCGATGGCGGGCGCGTTGTCGGTGCGCACCTCCAGGAAGACCGGTCCGCCGCGTTCGGCCGCCGTGGCGAGCAGCGCCTCCAGCAGCAGCGTGCCGACACCGCCGCGATGGCACCGCGGGTCGACCCCGATGGTGTGCACCTCGGCCTCGGGGTGGGCGGCGTCACCGAGCAGCGCGATACCCGCGTAGCCGACCATCCGGCCGTCGGTGTCGCGGGCGGTGATGTAGCGGTTGTGCGCGCCGGCCAGCTCGGACCGGAACGACACCGCCTGCCACGGGTCGTCCTCGGGGAACAGCAGGTGTTCGAGTTCGACGCAGCGGTCGATGTCGAGCACCGTCATCGGGGCGATCCGGTATCCGGACACGGCGCTCACGCTCCGGTCCGGTCGAGGGTGCGGAAGCTGTTCTCCACGGCGTCCGGCCTGCGCAGATACAGCGGGACCAGCGGCTCGGGCGCGGTACCGGCGAGCAGCGCGGTCGCCGCGACGGTCACCAGACCGGCCGGCGACGGCGTTTCGGCGGGCACGACCGGCAGGTCGAAGTAGTCCACGTGCGCAGCCGAACCGGCGATCGCCACGGCGTCCCCGAGCGGCACCTCGGCGGGCTTGCACACCTCCGGGCCCGCGACCCTGGCCCCGTGCAGGTAGCGGGCCCAGTAGACCTCGCGTCGGCGCGCGTCGGTGACCACGAGCAGTTCGCCCGCGTCACGCTGTTCCCCGGCGGCCGCCGCGGCGATGGCGTCGAGACTGCAGACGCCGTGGACGGGCAGGCCGAGCGCGTCACCGAAGGCGGCGGCGGTGGCCATGCCCACCCGGAGCCCGGTGAACGGGCCCGGCCCGATCCCGACGACCAGCGCGTCGAGTTCGTCGCGGCGCACCCCGGCTTCGGCGAGGCATTCCAGGATCTGCGGGGTGAGCACTTCGGCGTGGGCGCGGGCGTCGACCTTCACGCGGGCAGCGAGCGTCGCCACGGCGGGCCGGGTGTCCGCATCGGCGGCAGGTGACAGGTGCACCAATCCCGCTGTAACGGCGGGCGTCGCGGTGTCGACTGCTAGTACGAGCATGATTGTCTCAACAATACCGGGTGGTATCCGCGCCCGGCGCGCCACTGTGCCACGGGCACGGCGGGTTATCCGATCCACTCCCAGATGGCCGTGCGCACATCGGATTCCGGCTCCCGGGCGAGTCGCACCCGCAGGTGCCGCTCCGCGAGGTGCTCCACGACACCCTTGCCCCATTCCACGACGACGACCGCGTGATGCAGGTCGGTGTCGAGGTCGAGGGCGTCGAGTTCGTCGAGGTCGCCGGCGAGCCGGTAGGCGTCGACGTGCACCAGCGGCACGCCGGGCGAGCCGTCGGGCCGCTGCCCGGCCTTATGCGCCCTGGCGATGATGAACGTCGGCGAGCTGACCCGCCCCTCGACGCCGAGACCGGCGGCGATCCCCCTGGTCAGCGCGGTCTTCCCGGCGCCCAGCGGGCCGTCGAGCACCACCAGGTCGCCCGCGCGCAGGTTCCGGGCCAGTTCGCGGCCGAAGGCCTCGGTGTCCTCGACCGTGGTCAGGACGCGTTGCTGCGGCTCAGCCACCGACGACCTCCTCCGTGGCGCGCGGGTCACCGAAACCGGCGCGGGCGAGCAACCGGTCGACCGCGTCGACGGTGCGTTCCGGGTACTGCAGGTGCGGCATGTGCGCGGCCTCCGACATCCGCACCAGTTCGCTGCCGGGCAGCGCGGCGGCCAGCGCACGCGAGTTCCGGAACGGGATCACCATGTCGTGGGTGCCGCCGAGGATCAGCACCGGCAGTTCGGCGAGCACCGCGAGCGCGGCCGACTCGTCGTGCAGCTCAATCGCTTTCAGGAACTTCTCGATGGTCGCGACGGGGGTGCGGTCGATCATCATGGTGGTGAACCGCGACAGCGTCGGGCTCACCGGACCGTGGAACGAGCTGACGTGCAGGAACGGCGCCACGACCTGCTTGCCCGCGCTGCGGCTCACCTGGACGACGGCGGGCGCGGTGCGCACGGCCAGCCGGAAGCCGTCGATCGCGGGGTTGCGCAGCAGCTGCGGGAGCCCGGCCGAGGTCACCTCGGCCGCCGCCGTGCAGAACAGCCCGACGCCGACCACGCGGGCGGCGAACAGTTCCGGGAACTGCGCGGCGGCGGCCAGCACGGCCATCCCGCCGAGCGAGTGCCCGATCAGCACCACCGGCCCGCTCGGCGCGCATTCGCGCAGCACGGCGGCGACGTCGTGGCCGAGCTGCTGCACCGTGCAGCTGTCGGTGGTCGGGGCACCGGAGCGGCCGTGCCCACGCTGGTCGAAGCAGACCATCCGGAGGCGGTCGCCGTACCGTGCGGCGAGGTCGCGGCGCTGGAAGTGGAACGACTCCATGCTGTTGCAGAAACCGTGCACGAACACGATCGTCAGCTCGGCCGCGTCGGTGCCGTACGTGCGGGTGGCCAGCGACACACCGTCGTCGGCGAACACCACACCCGGCTGGTCGTCGTCGATCAGCGCGAAGTTCTCGTCGCGGTACTCGTCACGTTCGGCGGGCCACAGCACGCGCGCGCCGATCCGGCGCAGCGTGTGGGTGACGGCCAGCGCGCCGAGCACGCCCGCGGTGGCCAGGCCGCCGCGCCGGAGCACCTTCGCGCGCCTCATCGGCCGGTCCCCACATAGCGGCGGACCGCGCGGCCCCGGGGCGAGCACACGATCTCGTAGTCGATGGTGTCGAGCAGCCGGGCCCAGTCGAGCGCGCGCGGGTGCCCGGCGCCGCCGCCGAACAGCACCGCCTTGTCGCCCGGGCGCACGCCGCCGACGTTGTCGCCGAGGTCGACCATGAACTGGTCCATACACACCCGACCGACGTTACGGTGCCTGGTGCCGCCCAGCCACACCTCGAAACGTCCACTGAGCGAACGGAAGACGCCGTCGGCATATCCGGCGGGGACCAGCGCCACGGTGGTGTCGCGCGGCGCGATCCAGCGGTGCCCGTACGACACGCCCTGCCCGGCGGCCACCGACTTCACCAGGGTGACCTCGGCCTGCAGCGTCATCGCGGGCCGCAGCCCGAACTCGCCGAGCTCGGGGATCGGGGACAGTCCGTAGACGGCGATGCCGGGCCGCACCAGGTCGAAGTGCAGATCGGGCCGGGTCAGCGTGGCGGCGGAGTTGGCCAGGTGGACCTGCTCGGGCTCCAGGCCGTACTCCTTGGCCTGCGCGATCGTCTCCACGAAGCGCTCCCGTTGCCGGTCGAGCATGGGGTGTTCCGGCTCGTCGGCGTGCGCGAGATGGGAGAAGATCGCCCGGAAGCGCACGGCCTGCTCGTCGACCAGCGCGCGCAGGGCCCGCAGGACCTGCGGATACTCCTCGACCGCGACCCCGTTGCGGTTCAGGCCGGTGTCGACCTTGAGCGAGACGGTCGCGGTGCGGCCGCTCAGCCGGGCGCCCCGCTCGACCGCGCGCAGCTGTGTGAGCGAGGACACCCCGATCTCGATGTCGGCGGCGATCGCGGCGGCGTAGTCGGCGTCGACGGTGTTGAGCCAGCACAGGATCGGCGCGGTGATTCCGGCGGCGCGCAGGGCCAGCGCCTCGGCGACGGTGGTCACCCCGAGCTCGGCGGCCCCCGCCCCCAGCGCTGCCCGGGCCACCTCGACCGCACCGTGGTTGTAGCCGTCCGCCTTGACCACCGCCATCACCCCGGCGCCCTGCGCGAACTCCCGCAGCACGCGCACGTTGTGGGCAATGGCATCCAGGTCGATGACGGTTTCCACTTGCGCGTTCACGGCATAGATCCTGCCAGGACCCGCGCCCTTCGTGGCAGCTGGGTCGCCACGGCCCGACCGCTGCCGCGCGATCCTCGCCCGCCCACAGTGCGGCCGGTCACGCCTCGGCGAGTTCGCGCAGTACGCGGATGGCGGGCCTGATGTGGTCCAGCAAAGGCGACGCCGAGATCGGGGCGGCGGCGGGTTCACCGTCGTAGGCGGCGAGGTTCGCGGCGAGGGCGTGCACCCGGGCGGCCGCCGCTGCCGACCAGACCGGTGGGTGCCCCGCCGCCAGCAGGGCGCCCAGGATCCCGGACAGCACGTCCCCCGAGCCGGCGGTGGCGGCCCATGATCCGCGCGCGTCGTTGACCAGTGTCGGTTCGCCCGGCCCGGCGACGATCGTCGCGCGCCCCTTGAGCAGCACAGCCACCTGCCACTCGGCGGCGAGCGCGCGGACGGCCGCCACCCGATCCGGTCCCGGGTCGGCGCCGGTGAGCCGCGCGAACTCCCCGGCGTGCGGGGTCAGCACCGTCGGGGCCGTGCGGCCACGGACCAGCGCCGGTTCGGCCGCGAGCAGCGTGAGCCCGTCCGCGTCGACCACCACCGGCAGCTCGGTGCCGAGTACCTCAGCGAGCCGGTCGCGGGCCGCCGAGTCGGTCCCCGCGCCCGGCCCGAACACCCACGCCTGCACCCGCCCGGCGTCCGAAAAGGTCTGGCTGGCAATCACTTCGGGCAGCTTCGCGAGCACCTCGGCGTCATCCCCGACGTACCGCACCAGGCCCGAAGTCGCGGCCACCGCCGCGCCGGTGCTCAGCACGCCCGCTCCGGGATACTTCGCGCTGCCCGCGCACAGTCCGACCACGCCCTGGGAGTACTTGTCGTCCGAGGCGCGCGGAACCGGCCACTCCGCGCCGATCGCCGCGGGCTCGAGCTGGGCCAGCTCCGGTTCCGGCAGCTGTAAACCGATCGGCACCAACACGATTCGCCCACACTGCGGCGTCGCCAGCGCGTGTACCGGCTTGTAGGCACCGAACGCCACCGTCACCTCGGCACACACCGCCGGCCCGTCCACCGCACCGGTATCCGGATCGACGCCGCTGGGCAGATCGGCCGCGATGATCGGAACATCCAGTGCCGCAACATGCTCCGCGGCGTCGGGCCGAAGCGGGCCGCGACCGGAGATCCCCACGATCCCGTCGATCACCAGATCCACCGCGCCCAGCCGCTCGACAACCCGGCCACCGCACTTGCGCAGCGCCGCCAGCCCTTCCCGGTGCGCGCGTTCGGGATTCAGCAGCACCGCCGTCACCGCCACCCCGCGCCGCGCCAGCATCGACCCCGCCCACAGCGCGTCGCCGCCGTTGTCGCCGGAGCCGACCAGCAGGCCCACCGCTCGGCCGACCACACCACCGGTGGCGGAACGCAATTCGTCGGCGACCACCGTGGCCAGCCCGTACGCGGCCCGCCGCATGGGCAGTCCCGCGGGCACGCGGGTGAACAGTTCCGCCTCGGCCGCCCGTACCTCGTCGGCGGTGTAGTAGCCGCGCCGATCCGCCATCGTCGCCTCCCGGGTCACCGGCGCGGGCCACGACCGGCCCGCGATCGTTGGCAGACTACGCTCCACAACCATGTCGATGGTTCGTCACCGCGCCGCATCCGCCCGGGTTCTCACCGGATTCGTCGTGGCCGCCACCCTGTTCGCCGCCGGTTGCTCCGGCGACGCGGACGACGCCGCGTCCACCACCACCCGCAAGCCGCGCCCGGTCAGCACCACGACCACGCAGACCGAGCAGAAACCGACCAACCTCACGGTCGAGGTGTCGGGGATGAAGTACTCCCCCGCCGACGCCACCATCAAGGTCGGCCAGACGGTCACCTGGAAGTTCTCCGACAAGGCCCCGCACAACGTGCAGGGCATCGGCGACAAGGCGATGGGCATCAACAGCCCCATCATCGACAAGGGCGAATGGTCCTACACCTTCACCCAGCCCGGCACCTACCGCTACCTGTGCAGCCTGCACCCCGACATGCGCGGCACCGTCACCGTCGAGTGAGCTACTCGACGGTGACCGACTTGGCCAGGTTGCGCGGCTTGTCGACGTCGTAGCCGCGGGCCTGCGCCACCTCGGCGGCGAAGATCTGCAGCGGCACCGTCGACAGCAGCGGCTGGTAGAGGGTCGGCGCCGCGGGGATCTCGATGAGGTCGTCGGCGAACGGGCGCACCGTCTCGTCGCCCTCCTCGGCGATCACGATGGTCCGTGCCCCGCGCGCCTGGATCTCGCGGATATTGCTGAGCAGCTTCGAGTGCAGCACCGGCCTGCCCTTCGGCGACGGCATCACCACGATCACCGGCAGGCCCTCTTCGATCAGCGCGATCGGGCCGTGCTTGAGTTCACCGGCGGCGAAGCCCTCGGCGTGCATGTAGGCCAGTTCCTTGAGCTTGAGCGCGCCCTCGAGCGCCACCGGATAGCCGACGTGGCGGCCGAGGAACAGCACGGTCGGCACGTGAGCCAGCTCGCGCGCGATGGCCCGCACCTGCGACCCGGTCTCGAGCACCCGCCCGATCAGCTTCGGCATGGCCTCGAGCTCGGCGAACTCGCGGGCGACCTCGTCCGGGTACTTCACGCCGCGCGCCTGCGCCAACGCCAAGCCCACCAGGAAGTTCGCCGCCACCTGCGCGAGGAAGGCCTTGGTCGAGGCGACACCGATCTCCGGGCCGGTCCTGGTGTAGATCACCGCGTCGGACTCGCGCGGGATCTGCGCCCCGTTGGTGTTGCAGATCGCGAGCACGCGCGCCTTCTGCTCCTTGGCGTGGCGCACTGCTTCGAGCGTGTCGGCGGTCTCGCCGGACTGTGAGATGGCCACGACCAGCGTCGAGCGGTCCAGCACCGGGTCGCGGTAGCGGAACTCGCTGGCGAGCTCGACCTCCACCGGCACTCTGGTCCAGTGCTCGATCGCGTACTTCGCGAGCAGGCCCGCGTGGTAGGAACTGCCGCAGGCCACCACGAAGACCTTGTCGAACTCGCGCAGTTCCTGATCGGCGAGGCGCTGCTCGTCGAGCACGATCCGGCCGCCGTTCTCGTCGACGACGAAATGCCCGATCAGCGTGTCGGCGACCGCGGACGGCTGCTCCTCGATCTCCTTGAGCATGAAGTAGTCGTGGCCGCCCTTCTCGGCGGCGGCGAGGTCCCAGTCGATGGTGAACGGCCGGGTGACCACGCCCTCGGTGTTCCCGGCGAAATCGGTGACGGTGTACCCGTCGGCGGTGATCACCACGGCCTGGTTCTGCCCGAGCTCGACCGCCTCACGGGTGTGCTCGATGAACGCGGTGACATCGGAGGCGATGAACATCTCGCCCTGCCCGACCCCGACGACCAGCGGCGTAGACTGCCGCGCCGCGACGATCGTGCCCGGATGATCGGCGTGGGTGAAGACCAGCGTGAACGCGCCCTCCAGCCGCTGCAGCACGGCCAGCGCGCTCGCCGTGAAGTCGCCCGCGGTGGGCCCTTCCGCGTAGGCGCGCGCGACCAGATGCACCGCGACCTCGGTGTCGGTGTCGCTGAGCAGCTCGACCCCGGCGTCCTCGAGCTCGCGGCGCAGCGGCGCGAAGTTCTCGATGATGCCGTTGTGGACGACGGCCAGCTTGCCGCTCGCGTCCCGGTGCGGGTGCGCGTTGCGGTCGGTCGGCGCGCCGTGCGTGGCCCACCTGGTGTGGCCCATGCCGCTGGTGCCCGCGAACCGGTCGGTGCCCGCCGCGTCCAGCTCCGCTTCCAGATTGGCGAGCTTGCCCGCCTTGCGCTCGATCGCGATCGACCCGTTCCCGTCGAGGATCGCGACCCCCGCCGAGTCGTATCCGCGATATTCCATGCGTCGCAACGCGTCGACGACAACGCCGAGCGCGTCCCGGTACCCGACGTAGCCCACGATTCCGCACATGGTGGTCCAGCCTAGCGATATGGGCTGGATCTCGCCGGGGCGGTGTAGGTGTCCGCGACGAACCGATCCGATACCCTTCTCTCCGTGTCGGTGTCGGTGAAGTCGCTCCTCAGCACCCTGTCCGTGCGCGGTCCCCACCGGGTGCTGCGCGGAAATCTGGGGATCGCTGGCCAGCCGGGCGTGGTGTACACGCCCGAATCCGGGTCGAATCTGCCCGCCGTCGCGTTCGCGCACGGCTGGCTGACCAGCTCCGAGAACTACAAGAGCCTGCTCGAACACGTCGCGTCCTGGGGTTTCGTCGTCGCCGCGCCCGACACCGAACGCGGCCCGATCCCGTCGCACCTCGACCTCGCCAGTGATCTGCTCACCACGCTCGACATCGTCAGCAAGGTGCGCCTCGGCGACGGCACCATCAGCGTGCACCCCGACCGCCTCGCCCTCGCCGGGCACGGCATGGGCGCCGGCGCCGCCGTCATCGCGGCCGCTCAACGCCGCGTCGCCGCGGTCACCGCGCTGTTCCCCGCCCCCACCTCCCCCGCCGCGGAGAACATCGCCGCCGACCTCGACACGCCCGGCCTGATCCTGGCGGGCGAGCTCGACCTCGACTCTTCCAACTCCAACGCCCGCGCCCTCGCCACCGCCTGGTCCGGCCCCTCGCTCCTGCGCACCGTCGACGGCGCCACCCACACCGGCATCATCGAGGGCCGCCGCCTCTTCGCCGCCCTCGGCGCGGGCCGCTACGAACACAAGACGGAAAAGACCACCCGGGCCCTCCTCACCGGCTACCTCCTGCACACCCTCGCCGCCGACAAGACCTACGCCCCCTTCACCGACCCCGAAGCGGTCATCCCCCACACCACCCTGGTCGACCCGACGGCCCCGGTGGAAGAAGCGGCCCCGAAGCTCTCCCTCGGCACGGTCGCCAAGCTCATCCGGGGATAGCTGGGCATTTCACCGCGGTCATGCGCGAGTAGGCCTAGTGTGGAAGGGCCACACCTCAGCGGGCATCACGCAGGCTGCGGTTGATCCTGGTTCAGACCAGAGCCACCGGTGAGAATCGCACCGACCTTGCCGATCGGCTCCATGAGCGTCTTGATGTCGGTGAAGATCTTCTTCAGATCGCTCAGCATGTCCGCGTACGAAAGACTGTCCCGTGCGATACGCCGCAGGGCAGCAGGGATTACGTGCGCGGCGGCGGCACCGCTCGTCGCGATCAGCTCGATCGTCCAACCGATCGCTGCGCCGACAAGGTTGGCGAGCAGGTCGCGAACCAAGGTGCGTACCGCATCGACAGCCTTGGACACCGATTCCATCGACTTGCCCATGGACGCAGCTATGCCGCTGGCGGCATCGATTTGATCGATAAGACTCGAAGCACTCACACGGTACTGCTGGCCGGAGGCACCCTGCCAATCTTCGATATCCTGCTCTACGCTGGCCTTCCAATCAACGGCGACAGCCGACAATTCCGTCGATATTTTCGTCCACGACTTCGCATACGCCTCGACGATATCCGGGTTACCGGCCAGCTCGTCCAGGCCTTTCCGCATGAACTCGACGTGGTCGAGGATCCATTTCGCGACCTGACTGCCGATGAAGGCGAACGGATCCAACACCTTGTAGGCGACTTCCATGACGGTTCCAGCCAGTCCGAGCATGCCGAGCATCGCCGCATCGACTTGACCCGATGCGAAGTTTCCGTAGACGTCCCATGCATCGCCCGCGACCGTGCCCTTCAGAACTCCGGGCGTACCGGTTTTCTGATCGCCGTTGAGCCCCACATTCGAGAGCAGCGGAAATCCCTCTTGATAGTATGCGCCGTTCGAGTCCACGCCACTGGCAAGCATTCCGTTTGTGGGCGCGGTCGGGTCGTCGAAACCAACCACTGCTATTTACCCCCGTTCGAGTTACCGATCTCGGCTTTGAGTCCGGC
Organism: Nocardia neocaledoniensis; assembly: GCF_029868625.1. Classification (GTDB taxonomy): domain Bacteria; phylum Actinomycetota; class Actinomycetes; order Mycobacteriales; family Mycobacteriaceae; genus Nocardia; species Nocardia neocaledoniensis_A. The sequence continues at coordinate 10,746 of NZ_JARWOJ010000077.1, forward strand.
CAAGCTCGAACCGATTTTACCGTCGACGTCTTCGACAGTCGATGCCACAGTCTCGAGTTTGCCCGGCAGAACCGAAACCGACTCAGCCAATTTTCGAATTGCCGCGATCGCAGTCTCGTGATCGTCGTCATATATCCATTCGACAAAAGGTCGGGGTATCTCACCGAACCCGTCGTCGGCCGAGCCGAGATAGGTGGCCGCTTGCAGGGCCGCCGTCATCTTGGACATCAGATTCGTCATCTTGGTGGCATGAGCGCGAACTTCATCGGGATCGATCGAAAAATCAGCAGGACTTCCCATTTCAGACCAGCCACGACTTCCTGTTGTAGTACTGCTCGTCCTCGTCGGGCTCGTCTGGTGCCACAACCTGATCACGATTGGGCTTGCGACTCCATGGCTGCGCGGAGCTCGACGGAACCGGCGGCACGTCGAAGGGTTCCGCAACCGGTGGCCGCGAAGCATAATTCGATACGAAATTGTTCGATGCGGCGACATCCTGTGTCACCGCGGTGTCGACCGGATCTGTATCCGGGAACCGCTGCTCGTATCGACTGACCATGTCCACCGCGGGCGAATCGTCCCCCACCAGATCGCTGACAAGGTTCGTGACCCGCTGGCGAAGTTTCGCCTGAGCGATCCGCATGCACTCCATGATGGCGGCAGATGTCATCGCGGGATCCTTGCCCCGAGTGGATTCGGCCAGTTCAATGGCAACGGGAACCCCATTGCTGTCGACAGTGATTTGGACGCTGCCGTCGTCGGATTTTGCCGTTACAGACAATTCGGTCATCGAACGCTGCAGATGGTCATATTTCTTTGCCGCGTCTTCGAGCTGCTCCGCGAATCGACGAGCATGATCGATCGACTGATCAAGCCTGTTCTCCACCAGAATATTCCTCCCCATACCCCGAATCTCGACACCCATGACAGCGAAGTCAAGTTAGCAGATACCCGAGTGGTGAGCCGCGGCCGGCGTTCGCGACATCCGCCGAATCAGACGAGCTTCAGAGCCACGGTGGCGTTGCGCCCGGTCAACGAGGACTGGCAGTGACGTGCCTATGCCAGAATGGCGCGATGAACGTGGGCGAGAGCGAGGTCGAGCGCGGAGGTGCCGTCACCACCCGCGGCCGAGCCGCGAAATATCATGGCGCACCGGGGGATCCGAGGTACCCCTCACCTCGTGCAATGCGCGCTTCGATGGCCGGCTTGGTAGACGGCCTCCTGTGGTGGGCCACATTCTTCGGCTCTGTCCTATCGCTGATCGCGCTCCTCGAAGGGCCTGGAAGCATCGTGGCAGCGGTTCTGGTCCTACCCGTCGCGACCGTCATCACCGTCAACTCGATACTCCTGCCGCGCTGGGTGCATGCGAGCATCGGCGACCTCATTTTCGGGCTGGTCAAGATCCGCCCCGGCGACGGAGGCCGGCCTTCGGTCAGCGATCTCGCGCGCAACATCTGGAACCCCAAGCCGAGTCGAGGCGACTCGGCCACCCCGCGGGTTGTACAGGTCCGCCGCTGCGACACGGTTCGATGGGCGACCACTTCGGAGAACTCGCCGAGGTGACCGACAGGGCTCAGACAGCCCATGGAGCCATCCCAAGCCTGTGCGCTACGACACATTTGGTCGTTCCACGTCACTGACGCGGAACCAACAGTGGAGTCGGTGCGTCCAATCATCGTGTGGTCACCCGAAATTCCCTGTGGACGATGATGTCGAGACGTCTGCATGCGCGGGTGACGATGGCCCCGGCAACAGCGGAGACCCCTCCGCTGCGCATCCCTACGCCGATCGACCGCGCCGTGCATCGACCGTGAACGAGCAGCCTCGTTCCCACTACCACGGTCCGGTAATGTCAACCCGCAATGGGCGGGGAGTCCCGCGGGATACCGGTGTCGGTGGGAGGAACCTGTGCAGATGAGTCGGGGATCGCAGGCGGTCGCTGGGCTGGCGCTGGCGGGGATGCTGCTGGTGGGGGGATGCGGGCAGGAGAAGCCAAGCGACGAGGCGACGCCGGCGCCGACGTCGAGCGACGTGCCGCTGCCCACCGGGTTCGATGGATGCAACCTGCCGCAGTCGTTGATCGCCGCGGAGCAGTTGAAGAACATGGGCGAGGACAAGAACTGGAACTCCCCGGGGAGCTCGCGCAAATGGTCGGGCTGCACGTGGGTTCAGAGTGATGGCTTCACAGCAGGGGTCACGGTAACCACAATCACTCTCCAGAACATTCTCGACAGCCCAAGCAGCACGTGGACGATCGGCGATCGGTTCGCTATCGGAGATCGGGCTGTGGTCACCTACAGCCAACCGGTAGACGACCCTGCGGAAAAATGCATGCTCAACGTCGAGATGAGCGGGGGAAGCATGGAGATCACGTTGCTCAACCAGCCGTCCGCCAGAAAGTCGAAGGGCCGTCACGCCTGCGACATCGCGAAGTCATTGGCAACACAGTTGGCGCCGACGATCCCGGCTGGAAGCTGACGGCGAGCCGGCACGGATAGTCAACTCAACAAGAAATAAGGAGGGGGTTGTGGCTGACGATACGCCATTGGCGAGTTTGATCGAGCAAGCCAGGAACGGCAACCTGAACGTCGGATTCAGTGACAACATCGCAGTCAATGCCGATGAGTTCGTCTACATCGAACGGGACTGCGAGGCTTTCAAAGACAAGATCCGAGTCCTGCAACGCACCGCCGAAGGCATTTCGAAGCGCGAGAATTGGGGACTCGGCGAAGACAAGGACCGCCTGGCCTCCGCCCAAACCCTGGTCGGCCGATTCCGCGGGAAGGCCAAGATCGTCGACCCCGCAAGAGATTCCGACAACAACGTCTACGACGTCCTCGAGCAGCACTACAAGATCGTCGACGACATCCAGATCCTGCATCGCACGATCGCGCAGAAGTATCGCGAAACCGACGCCGCCTTCGCCGCGGAGTACGACCGGATGACGGCGAACCTGCCCGCCAGCCCGATCACCACGAACCCGCCCGGCAAGATCGAGCCCGGCACGACTTCCATCGCGGTGGGGCAGTCATGACGCACTCGACCGAGAAGCCGAAGATCACCGACGATATTCGCGAGCACGCCGACCAGTTCGAGCACTGGGACATCTACCGGTCGTTCAACCCGCTCGACCCCAATGCCGCGCAATCGGCCGCCCAGGAGTACTGGGCGTTGGCGAACGGCTGGAACAACGCCGTCGAGTACTTCGCCGCACGGATCAAGCATTCGAGCACCGCGGCCTGGGAAGGAACCGCCGCCGAAGCCTCCCGGACAGCGATCACGAACTACGCAGCGCGCGCACTGGAGCTCTCACCCGCGTTGTCCGCGTTGGCCTCCGAGGTGACTGTCGCGGCAAATTCGATCGTCACCACCAAACAGTCGGTGGACGAACCCCAAAATGGCCGCGGCACATGGGATCTGACGGGAAAGATCGCGGACTGGGTCACCGACGGACCGCGCTCGCGAGACGAAATCGACCGGGCGAAGACGGAAGCCCGCGAGGCGATGCAAACCCACTACATCGACAAGTTCAAGGTGACCGACGGCAAGATCCCGGTGTTCCCGACGGCGGTGAGCCCTGTCGATCCCCTCTACTCCTTCGATCCGAGCAGCGACCCGGGCGGGACTCCGTCCGACGGCGGCGGGAATCCGACCACACCAACGGCGACGAACCCGTCGGCCACCTCTCCGACCACTGATCAACCCGCGACGACCGAAGATCCGACCGCCACCGAGGGCGACTCCGAGGACGATTCGACCGACGACTCGAGCAGTGCAGATCCGGATACCGGCGATTCGACAGAACCGAGTTCGACGGATCCCGAATCGCCCGCGACAAATCCGGCCGCAACCAACCCGGCGGCGGCCGGCGCTCCCGGATCGGGCTCGCCCGGCGGCGGGACAGGTGGAGGCGGCGCGGGATCCCCGGGCGCCGGAACGCCTTCCGCGCCCGCACCGGGCAAAGGGATGCCGGGCACGCCCCTCGCGGCGGGCGGCACTGCCGCCGGTCTCGGTACCGCCGCCGCGAATGGTGGCCGCGGCATGGCGGGGATGGGCGGCATGGGCGCGCCTGGCGGGCGCGGTGGCGGCAAGGACGACGAATCGACCCACGAGATTCCCGAGTGGTTGAGAAACATGGAGAACACCGAGGAACTCCTGGGCGAAACCCCCAAGACGTTGCCCGGCGGCGTGATCGGCCTGGACCTGTGACGGAATGGACCTGGGAGCCGGACGATTTCGCCGCGCTCTGGTACAGCCTCGGCCGAGACCGCTTTCCCTTTCCGCTCGGCTACACCAGTCGACTGGTTTCGGTGGCCGAGGTCGATCGGCACCGTTCGATGATCCAGAGCCGGTACGACACCGACGAACGCGAGCTGATCGAGCTCGCCTTCCACACCCTCACGGCCTCTCAACTGCGGATCGAAATCCTCGGCGAATCGAATGCCATCGGCAAGAGCGGGACGAAGGAATACCGCGTCATCGGCGCTCGAACGCCACATCATGCGGTGATGCTCACCCAGACAGCGACGCTCGAGGGCGTCGAGGAACGGATTCGCTGCCGGCTGCTACGGCCTGAACAGTTGCCCGGTCGGCTGTCGTGGATTGTTCCCGAATACGCCGCCGGACGTGGCGCCACCGAGACGTTCCATCTCGATGAGCTGGAATCGAAAGGTCGCGAGTCGGACAGCTGGTCGGTCACTCCGCGGCAACGCTTCGACAAGTTCGTCCACCGGCCCCGTGAAGGTACTGCCTGGGCGCAGTTGCGGACAGGCCAGATCACCGACCGTCCTCAACCATGGTCCAGCGCACGCTGGTTCGACTTCCGCGATGACGGTCGCTACCTCATGCAACGCAACCGTGAACACGTGCGGATGACCCCGGCCGGTTCCGAGGATCTGACCAAGCTGTTCACCAACTGGATCGATCGAGCCCTCACTCGGCTACGCGAACAAGAGGAGCAAGCTGTGCCGACCCCGTGGGGAGGAAGTGCGCGATGAACTGGCTCGCCAGAATCGACAGCATCACCAACGAACACATCGACGCCACGCGGCAGGTCGAGGAGCGCGTGCAACAGGTCCAGCGGGAAGCCGAAGAGGCGACACAGCGGATCGGTGAGCGGGTGGCGGCAATGGGATTCGGGCAGGAGACACCGGAAGAACGCGCTGCTCGCGAGGCACGGGAAGAGCGGGACCGCTTGATGTACGAGTACCGCATGCGGGCGCAGCAAGCGGAGGCGCCGGGCCGCCACCGCGAGGTCTATGTGCAGCCCTCGGACTGGACCGACGTCGACGAGGCGCGAGCCGAAGGGTTCGGTCGCGATTCATGGCTGGTGTAAGCACGTTCGAAGGGGCCGCTGATGAGTGACATGCTGAACATAGACACGAATACCGTTCGCGCACAGGGCGCGAAGCTGCAGAGCACCGCGCAAGAACTGACCGCGGTCGCGAACTCCTGGGTGAACATGTTCGACAAGAACGACCTGGGCACGGAGTACGCGGCCGAGGCGGCGGCGATCGTCACCGGGTTCGAACACACGGCAACCGCGGTGAAGAACTGGTCGGGCGCGTGCACCGCGTTCGGCGATGCCCTGACCAACAGCGCCAACAGCGTGCAGTACACCGATGATCAGTTCTCCAGCGCCATCGGCAAAGTATCGGTCGACGGCAATGGTGATCTGACAGTAGGGGGGAAGTAGGGCATGGCAGACGACTCCAAGCTCGGACTCGGCGAGGGAAATGCCGGATCGTGGGTAACCATCAACGGCACCGGCCGCGACGGGTCCGCCGTGTGGGCGGGGTACGGCGATCATGCCGCCGATGACGTCAAGGTCAACGAGGCGCTGGCCGCCGATACCGGTGCCTACAACCCGGGATACGATGCCGCCACAATTCTCATGTGCGGCGGAAACGGCCTGAGCCCCAACCAGGTTTATTCCACCCAGAGCAACTACGACATTCTGTTCTGGTTCCACCTCGTGCAGGCGCGCTATGCGTTCTCCGGCGGCAAAGCAACCGGAATTTCGCTCGAATCGAAGGACGCGATCAGCAAGGCGTACTTCAAACAGAGCAACATGAAGCTGAACAACCTCGTCGGTGCGGCTCAGCGCATTTCCGCCGCCATGCCGAAGATCGAGACCGCCCAGAACGATCAGGAGCAGGTGGTCCGTGTTCTCGACGGCGCCTGGCAGGGTGCGAGTGGCACGGCGGCGAAGACCAAGCTGAGCAACCTCAATACCTGGTCGGACGAGGCCTCCACCGAAATCGGCCAACTGCCCGGCATTCTGAACGCCGCCGTCGACGGGATCAAGAGCTGCCTGCAGCGGAAGGCCAATGCATTCGGCGAACTGTTCAACATCACCAAGATCAACGGTGTCGAGATGGCGAACGGGGACAGTGGTGGTCGAGGGATCAATCTCAACGGTGGGGATGACGATGCGGCCGGAAACGACGATGTCTCACTGATTCTCAGATACGCAGACCGGAGCGGAATCGGCGACAATGTGCGTGCTCGAATCCAGGTACTCGCAGACCAAGGGGTGTTCGGCCCGAACCGCGGCGGGTTGGCCAGATATGCCAACGCCTGGGATCAGGGGCCGAAATGGCAGAACGAAGACCGAAGCGAGCTTGGGTCTGCATACTTCGATGATCAGGCGGTACAGCTTTGCATCCAGTGGCGTACCCATTTTCACGAGAGTGCCGAAGGCTTCTTCCGGGCTTATACCAACCTATGTACCGAGACGGACGCTGCAGTCAAGGGATACTTGAAAGTCATCACAGATGCCCTGAACAACGTCGAGCATCTGTCCACTCCCCCAGCCCCCGAATCACAGCCCGCCGATCAACCGGACACCGGCACCCCGAAAACCAACCCCGCGGGCACCACCACCGACACCTCGAACGGCGGCGGCAGTCTCTCAACCGGTGACACGACCGACGACGGCAAGACTGCCGCGGCCGCAACGGTGAACCCGACCACCACGGACGACACCGACACAGACGATGACACCGACGACGACAACAACTCGTCCACCGACCTGAGCAGCCTGTTGTCCACGGTCTCGAGCGGGCTGTCGACGCTGAGTTCGGTGGTCAGCGAGCTGTCGAGTCTGACCTCGGGCTCCTCGACCTCGGCCGAGTCGATCGCCGAATCAATCGGCACCGGTCTCAGCTCGCTCGGGACATCGATCACCAGTGGCATCGAGCAGCTGAGCACCATGTTCAACAGCGGAGGAACCACCGAATTCACCATCGCGGGAACCACACTGAGTGTGGGGACCGGCGAGAACGGCCAACTCGCGCTGACCACCACGGACTCCACCGGCACGACCCACCAATACGGCCTCACTCTCAACGAGCAGGGAATCCCGGTGGTCACCGACAACACCTCGACAGATTCAGCCGACGGCGGCGCGCCCGCTGCTCCTGCTGACCAAGGGCCTGCGGCTTCTGGCGACGGTGGCAATCCGGCGAACGCGACACCGAACCCCACCGGCGCACTCAACGCCAAAGGCCAGGAAAACGAACACAATCCGGGCACATACACCGGAGGACCGGCGTGGACACCCGAAGAAACGCCCGACACCCAGCAGTTGGCGACCCCGCCCGAGCAGCAGCCCGGCAACTCCGGCGCGCAGCTTGCGGAGGCCGGCCCGCTGTGATCGTCGACATTCCTACCAGTTGGTGATGTCGGTGAACACCAGAATGCACAGGATCACCAACAGCGACACGTAGAACAGGATCAACAGCTGGCGCGGCTGCAATCGTCGCGCGCGTGGCATCGGGAGCGGAACCCGCAGCTGCGGTTCGTCGACTGGCCGCCGCTCCGTCATAGCCACCCACCCGGGCTTGCCCTTGACGACCGGTGGCCGCACCGGGCCCGCGTCGACCAGACGCCTCCGAGGCGGGGCCGCGTCGGCCACTGCCGTCGCCGTCCGGGTGGGGAGGTCCTGACGGGTGGCCACCGGTCGCAGCGGAGCGGCGTCGAAGACCTGCCGGACGGCCGCTGCGAATTCGCCACACGAGTCGAATCTGTCCACCGGGCTTTTGGCCGTCGCCCGGGCGAGAATTGCATCCAGCGCCACCGGCAGATCGGGCCTCGCTCGCACGATCGACGGCGTCGGTGCGGACATGTGTGCCTGGATCACCGCCACCGGGTTGGGGGCCCCGCGCGGCGGCGCGCCGGGGGGAAGGGGGCAGAACCGGCGCCCGCCCCCCGGTTTTTGGGCTAGGGGGGGAAAGGCGCGCAGACGGAGCCCGCCCGCCAGATTTTGGGGTGGCGGGGGGGGGGGGGTCTTGGGGGGCGTGTATCACGGCCAGGGGGTTGGGCGCGGCTACGGGGTACGAGCCTGTCATCAGCGCGAAGAACGTGCACGCCAACGAGTATTGGTCGCATCGCGGATCAAGGGGCAGTGCGGCGAGTTGTTCCGGGGACGCGAAGGCCAGCGTGGCCGTGAACGAGCCGGTCTGGGTCAGGGGATTGTGGTCGACGTGGAGCCGCGCGATGCCGAAGTCGGCGAGCACGACGCGCTCGGGCCGCCCCGGCTCCGCGGCACCGAGCAGGATGTTCGCCGGTTTGATGTCCCGGTGCAATACCCCGTGGTTGTGCGCGAAGTCGAGTGCGTCCGCGACCTCGCAGAGGACGTGGACCGCTCGGGCAGGATCGAAGACACCGACCTCCGCGGCATCGGTGCCTCGCACATACTGCATCGCGATCCACGGGCGCTTACCTTCTATGCCGCGGTCGAATACCCCGACGATGTTCGGATGGTCGAGCCGTGCCGCGAGGTCCGCCTCTCTGGCGAACCTCGCTCTGGCCTCCTCGTCACCGAACATCTGCTCGTCCAGAAGTTTCAGCGCCACCGACCGTGGCAGCCTGGGATGCCGAGCCAGATAGACGGTGCCCATACCGCCGCGCCCGAGCGTCCGCTCGATCTCGTACCCGGCGATGTACCCGTTGTCAGACACTCTGTTGTCCCCCACTGCATTCACCGGTTCTTCGGTGCCCACCAGACGTGCTCAGAGTGCACGATCGGATCGCCTCAGTCCAACCAAGTCGACCGCCGGTAGTACTCGGACTCGGAATCGAAGTCGCCGTCCGACGGTGTCACCGTCGATCTCGCCTCGCGTGCCGCCCTGGCTCGGGCGACTGCCGCGCGGATCTCCGCTTGCCGCTGCTCGTCCGGTGACATGGTCGGGTCGGGAACGAACGGAGCAGGAATCCGGACCGCGGTACGGACGATCTCCTGATCAGATCCAGAGTGAATCGATTGCGGCTCAACGGTTTCACTCGCGTCAGGCTCCGATTCCGGTTCGGTCGCCTCGCGCAGTCGCTCGGCCGCATCGATCGCGAACCGCTCCGCGCGCAGTGCGGTCTGCCGGTTGATCTCCTCGATGTCGTCCATCAGCATGGCCGAACGTCGACGGGCCTCCGCCGCGATCTGTTCGATCTCTGCCGCATAGTCCATGATCGGTCACCCTCCCGGCGTCACGTGTGATCCGCGAAGGCACGGCGGCGTCACAGCGGGCCCGCTTCGGCGAGAACCGCGCCGCTGCCACCGGAATCGCCCACGGGGTGGTTCTCGACACTGGGAGTGTGTTCGCCGTCGGACTCCTGGTTCGTCGAACGTGGCACAGCGGGGATGCCGCCCGGCACCGGGCCCGAAGGCTGGCCCCCCGCACCGTCATCGGTGGGCTCCGGAGCATCCGGGACTGCGCTGTCCGGCTGGTCGGCCGCGTCTTGCCCCGCCGGGTCCGGCTGGCCGGTCTCCTCAGCGCCGGGTTCGGATTGTGGTGTGCCCGAGGCCGGTTCACCCGCTGACTGGCCGTCTCCCTGATCGGTCGATGCGCCCTCGCTATCGGCAGTGCCGGAATCCTGTGTGAGTACAGGGTTCCCGTTCTCGTCCAACGTCAACGAGTATTCGGTCGTCGTGCCGTCGGCGGCCGTCGTGGTCAACGACAGCCCGTTCTCCCCCGCCGTGATGCTGACCTTCGTATCGCCGAGCTGGAACGACGCCTCGTGCTCGCCCGAGAGGAGACTGCTCGCCTGCTCGCTCAACTGCTCGATGCCGTCGCTGACGGAGGTGCCCACCGATTCGATCGCCGAGGTGATCGAATCCCCGAGATCACCGGTCAACGCGCTCGACAGGGTGGTGCCGAGCTCGCTGATCGTCGAGGTGAGCGTGTCCAGGGCCTCGGTGGTGTCGGAGTCGTCGGTCGAAGTCGAATCGTCGGTGCTCGCATCGTCGGTGTTCTGCGTGACAGTTTTCGTTCCCGAGGTGTCGCCGGTCTGTGTTCCGGCGGTAGTCGTCGGATTTCCGGCGGACTGTTGAGTGCTCCCACCGGTCTGATCGCCCTGCGACTGGTTGTCGCCGCCCTGGGCTTGTTGCTGCTGCGGATCACCCTGCGGCTGCTTCTGCTCGCCCGGCGTCCCGGAAACGTCTTTCGCCCCGTCGTAGGACTTCTCATCGACGGCGTCGAGTGCGGTGATGATGGCGTCGTACTTGCCCTCGATGGCGGTCCGCGCGATCGAGCAGGCCGTGGTGAAGGCCGTCAGCGTCTTGTCGTATCGAAACGCGAAGACGTCCTTCAGCCAGCGCTCGCACTCGGTCTTGATCAGTTCTGGCTGCTTCTTGGGGAAGATGGCCCCCGGCATCAATTTCTGCCAGACGTCCTTGTCGATCTCACCGGAGGCCTTGGCGTCGATCACCTGGTCGATGTCCGCCGGCGTGAGGGTGGCGACCTCGACCTTGCCGTCGACCAGAGCCCCGTCGATGGCCTGCACCTTGTCCTTGACCGTCTGCAGGATCGCCGTGCTCGCGGCATTCAGCGCGTCGAGAACCTTCTGCACCGCCGTGGCATCGGTTTCGGCGTGGGTGGCGAGGTTCGCCACGATGCGAATACCGCTGGTCGCCGCCTCGCCCTGCCACGCGACAGGGAGGACCTGGCTGATCTGCTTCTGCTTGTCCTTCTGAGTATTCGCGGTGGTCAGCGCGAGTTGCAGGCCGGCTGCCGCGGCGGACAAGGTCTGCAGGTTCAGTTGACGTTCCGCGTCGTAGGTGGTGTAGATCGCCTGCAACGACAGCGTCTGGGCAGTGGGAAACGCTCGCAGATATCGTGGCGTCAGGTCGGTGAAGAAGCCCAGACCGCGCGCGGCGCCGTCGTCGAGTACGCCGTCCACCGTCTCAGCCATTGGCGTTCACCTGGGCGGCGAGCTTCTTCTGGTCCTGCGCGCCGGCGTTGTCGACGCCGACCAGTTCGATGGTCGTCTTGCCGATCGCGTTCGCCGTCACATCGGTGGCTGTGGTCCACCGGTTCAGCCAGCCGCTGATCCGATCGAACCCGGTGGCGATCCGCTGGCCACGATCGGCGTAGGCCCGCCCTGCTTCGCTGCCCGCGCCCCACGCGTTCACGTTCACCGCCGCCTTGCGCAGCTCGCCGACCGTGCCCCGCAGATCGTTGACCGATTGGGTGATCGCGGCCTCGTTCACCACGACACCGTTCGAGACGGTTGTGCTCATCCCCCACCTCCACGTTTCCGGGCACGCCGCAGCAGCGCGCTACCTACTTCGACGCGGCGCGGCGCCCGACGGTTCCCACCTCCGCCGACCGAAAAATCACTCCCCCAGGTTTCCCTGGTCCGTCCGCCTCCACTCCGAGGTACCGTCCGGGTTCCGGTGGTACTCCCAGGCCGCGTAGTCACCGTCGGATTCGACCACCGTCACGTGGTCGGCGATGCCGTCGTGGTCGTAGTCGGACCAGATGCTGGTGTCGTGGGGGGTGGCGTTGGTGATGGAGTCGACGACGCCGTCGCCGTCGAGGTCCTGGGACGGCTGGTGGAGTTCGACGGGGCCCAGGTTGCCCAGGGGGGTGTGGGCGTCGATGTCGGGTAGGCCGAGGCCGGGGATGTCGCCCGAGGTGACCATGGGACTCCTCCTCAAACGGGAAACTCGCGGATGACGGCGCGGCGGGGGTGCCACCATCTTGTCATCCGCGAGCCGGGACGGGAGGGGTCGGGCCTTACTTCTTGGGCATCATCAGCCACAGGACCAGGTACAGCAGGAACTGCGGGCCGGGCAGGAGGCAGGAGACGACGAAGACCAGGCGGACGATGTTGGCGTTCCAGCCGAAGTACTCCGCGATCCCCCCGCAGACACCGGCGATCCATTTGTCGCTGGTCGAACGGGTGAAGCGGCGGGCGGGGGCAGTCATTGTGTGTTGCCTTCCTGTCGTGCAAGTGATGACTCCACTGTGCCGAGCGGGAGCCCCCGGTCGCATCGGTCGGCAGACCCATTCGCACCCTGATTTCCGCCGGGCCCGATCTCAGGGTCCTACCCCGAGGCGGGCAGACTCTAGGAGGTGAGCACGACATTGCAAGCCACCGGTCTCTCCGCCGGCCACGCCGAGCGGACCCTGTTCGCCGACCTCGATTTCACCCTCGCGCCCGGCGATGTGATCGGGTTGGTCGGGGTGAACGGGGCGGGCAAGTCGACGCTGCTGCGGATGCTCGCCGAGCGGGCGCCGGGCGCGGGCAGCATCACGGTGAGCCCACCGGACGCGACGGTCGGCTATCTGGCGCAGGAGCCGGAACGGATCGAGGGCGAGACGGTGCTCGAATTCCTGGCTCGCCGAACCGGTGTCGCGCACGCGCAGCGGGTGATGGACGACGCGGCGGAACGGCTCGGCGAGGGCGGTGACGACGACTACTCCCCTGCCCTCGAACACTGGCTCGCCCTCGGCGGCGCCGATCTGGATCAGCGGACCGAGGAGGTCGCCGCCGATCTCGGGCTCACCGACGGTCTCGCCGGCGGACTGGCCACGCCGATGACGGGACTCTCCGGCGGGCAGGCGGCGCGAGCCGGCCTGGCCTCGGTGTTGTTGTCGCGCTTCGACATCCTGCTGCTCGACGAGCCGACCAACGACCTCGACCTCGACGGCCTCGACCGGCTGGAACGCTTCGTCACCGGAGTGCGCGTGCCGCTGATGGTGATCAGCCATGATCGAGAGTTTTTGGCGCGCACGGTGAATCGGGTGCTCGAACTGGATCTGGCGCAGCAGCAGGTCGGCCTCTACGACGGCGGATACGAGGCGTATCTGGCCGAGCGGGAGATCGCCCGCAGGCACGCGCGCGAGGCCTACGACGAATTCGCCGACACCAAGGCCGGTTTGGAGGCGCGCGCGCAGATGCAGCGCAACTGGCTCGAGCACGGCGTGCGCAACGCGCGGCGCAAGGGCAAGAACGACGCGGACAAGATGGGCCGCAAGACCCGCGCCGAGTCCACCGAGAAGCAGGCCGCCAAGGCCAGGCAGACGCAGCGGCGGATCGAACGGCTCGACGTGGTCGAGGAACCGCGCAAGGAGTGGGAGCTGCGGATGGAGATCGCGGCCGCCCCACGCAGCGGCGCGGTGGTGGCCACCGCCGTGCAGGCCGTCGCGCACCGCGGCGCGTTCACGCTCGGCCCGATCACGACCCAGATCGACTGGGCCGATCGCATCGTCCTCACCGGCGCCAACGGCTCGGGCAAATCCACCCTGCTCGGGCTGCTGCTCGGCAAGATCAGCCCCGATTCCGGTTCCGCCACCCTGGGTTCCGGCGTCGCGATCGGCGAGGTCGACCAGGCGCGTGGCCTCTTCCGTGGCGCCGACAGCCTCTCGCACACCTTCGGCGCGGCCATGCCGGACTGGCCCGACGCCGAGGTCCGCACGCTGCTGGCCAAGTTCGGGCTGCGCGGCCCGCACGTCACCCGCGCCTGCGACACGCTCTCCCCCGGCGAACGCACCCGCGCCGCGCTGGCCCTGCTACAGGCGCGCGGAGTGAACCTGCTCGTCCTGGACGAACCGACCAACCACCTCGACCTGCCCGCCATCGAACAGCTCGAACAGGCTGTCGAATCCTTCACCGGCACTTTGATTCTGGTGACACACGATCGCCGGATGCTGGATTCTGTCCGGGCGACCCGACGTTGGCACATGGCCGACGGCACGCTCATCGAGAAATAGGACCCGGCATGGACCTCGGCATCGACACCCGTATCACGCTGCTCGCCACCGGCCTGATCTTCCTGAGCGCGCTGCTGCTCGGGGCATGGAAGTACCACGGCATCCGGACCTCCGTCGAGGGCGCGGCGCACGTCTACGTCGACATCGCGCATCGCGCGGCGCTGATGTATTCCTTCGCCGGGATCCTGCTCGCGGTGTTCACCGAGCTCAGCGCGTGGCCGACGGCTGTCAACCTGAGCGCCGACCTGGTGATCCTCGGGTTCTTCGCGGGCGCGATCGCCAGTTACGCGATGCACGGCGCCAAGCGCGACACCACCAACCAGTTCGCCGGCGCGATTCCCGCCGGGCTGCGGCTGTCGATGTACGGGCTGATCGCCGGGGAGATCGGCGGGTTCCTGGTGCTGTTCAGCGGCTTCGTCGCCGGCCAGTTCTGATCAGAACGACTGCACCACAGCCGTTTCCGCGGCGCCGAACAGGTCGATGTCGGAACCGAACTTGGCGCCGAGCAGACCCGCCAGACCGGTGGCGAGCAGAATCGCGACCACGGCGATGAGCGAGCGCGACCGCGGCACCCGCGGCATGGGCAGGGACAAGCCGCGCGTCGGTTCGGGGACCGGTTCGTAGTGCTCGACCGGCTGGCCGTAGCCCTCGTCCCGGATGGGGACGGTGTGGTGCGAATAGCCCTGCGGCACATCCCGGCACCCCGGCCTGCCACACGCGCCACCGCAGCGGTGATAGGGATCGGGGGTGCTGTAGTCGAGCGGGTACCGGTCCTGGTCGTGATAGTTGCGGGCAGGCAGCGACGCCATGGATCGGCCCCCTTCGAATCGTGCTGCGCGCCAAACTATCCGGTGCGCCGAGCAGCACACGCGCCACCGGCACACAGGTCCTACGGCGTAGCCCGATAGTAGAGCGGACCGGCGCGGCCCGCCAGACGTACAGCTAGACGGCCGCGACCCGCTTGGCCAGATCGTCGGCCAGTTGTCGCGCCTGCGCCGGATCGGTCGCCTCGACCATCACCCGCACCAGCTGCTCGGTTCCGCTGGGCCGCAACAGCACCCGACCGGATTCGCCGAGCACGCGCTCGGCCTCGGCGACCGCGTCACGCACCTCGGGGGCCGCGGCCACGGCGGCCTTGTCGCTGACGGGCACGTTCACCAGCACCTGCGGCACCGTGCTCATGACCGAGGCCAGCTCGCCCAGCGAGCGACCGGTCTGCGCCATCCTCGCCATCAGGCGCAGGCCGGTGAGCACGCCGTCACCGGTGGTGCCGAAGCGCGGGAACACCACGTGACCGGACTGCTCGCCACCGAGGCTGTAGCCACCGCGGCGCAGCTCCTCGAGCACGTAGCGGTCGCCGACGGCGGCGGTGAGCACGGTGATCCCCGCGGCGCGCATGGCGATGTGCAGGCCCAGGTTGCTCATCACGGTCGCGACCAGGGTGTCGTCGACGAGTTCGCCCGCCTCGCGCATGGCCAGCGCCAGCACGGCCATGATGGCGTCACCGTCGACGGTCTCGCCGGTGGCGTCCACCGCGAGGCAGCGGTCGGCATCGCCGTCGAGGGCGATGCCGAGATCGGCGCCGTGTTCGAGCACCGCGGCGCGCACCGCGTCGAGATGGGTGGAGCCGCAGCCGTCGTTGATGTTGAGGCCGTCGGGTTCGGCGTTGATCGCGATCACCGTCGCGCCCGCCTCCCGGTACACCTGGGGCGCCACCTCGGCGGCCGCGCCGTGCGCGCAGTCGACCACGACGGTCAGCCCGGAGAGGTGCTGGCCCGTCGATTCCAGCAGGTGCTCGACATAGCGTTCGTGGGTGCCCTCGACGGTGTAGTCACCGCGCACCCGGCCGATCCCGGCGCCGGTCGGGCGCACGGTGACGCCGTCGGCGATCAGGGCCTCGATCCGCTGTTCCACGGCGTCGTCGAGCTTGTGCCCGCCCGCCGCGAAGATCTTGATGCCGTTGTCGGGCATGGGGTTGTGCGAGGCGGAGATCATCACGCCGAAGCACGCGTCGTAGAGGCCGGTCAGGTACGCGACGGCGGGCGTCGGCAGCACACCGACGGAGAGGACGTCGACACCCACCGAGGTCAGGCCCGCGGTCACCGCGGCCTCGAGCATCTCGCCGCTGGCCCGCGGATCACGGCCGACCACCGCGACCGCGCGCTTCTTGCCGCGCGAGAGCACCTGCGCCGCCGCCGCGGCGACGCGCATCGCCAGTTCCGGACTCAGCGTGTCGTTCGCGAGTCCACGAACACCGTCGGTGCCGAACAGCCGTCCCATAAAACCCTCTACTGGTAGTTGGTCCCCGAATACAGCACGAGAGCAGGCAACCAGCCGTGCTGGAAGCCTGCTCTCGCACACGTGCTCCGCCGACCGGGCTCATCCCCGCTCTCGCGGGGAGCATACCTAGCGAATGCGAAAGACGATGGTCGGCAGTGCGTAAATCAGCGCTTCGAGTACTGAGGCGCCTTACGGGCCTTCTTGAGGCCGTACTTCTTGCGCTCGGTGGCACGCGGGTCACGGGTCAGGAAGCCGGCACGCTTGAGGGCGGGACGGTCCTCCGGGGTGACCTCGATCAGCGCACGGGCGATGGCCAGACGCAGCGCGCCGGCCTGACCCGAGGGGCCGCCACCGACCAGGCGAGCGTAGATGTCGAAGCTCTCGACACGCTCGACGGTCACCAGCGGGGACTTCACGAGCTGCTGGTGCACCTTGTTCGGGAAGTAGTCCTCGATGGTGCGGCCGTTGAGCACGAAGTTGCCCGAGCCGGGCACCAGGCGCACGCGAACGACGGCTTCCTTACGGCGGCCGACGGTCTGCACCGGGCGATCGATCACGATCGGGGCGTAGGTGGCTTCTTCGACGTACTCGGCCTCGTAGCCTTCGCCGTCTTCGACAACCTCGACCACGGTCTCGTCGACCGCGTCGAACTCTTCGGGGGTGAACTCTTCAGGAGCGGTCACTGGGCCACCTGCTTGATCTCGAACGGAACCGGCTGCTGCGCGGCGTGGGGGTGGTTCGGGCCTGCGTAGACCTTCAGCTTGCCCGCGATCGCGTTGCCCAGCTTGTTCTTCGGGATCATGCCCTTGACGGCCTTCTCCACGAGACGATCGGGACGGGTCGCCAACACCTCGCCGACAGTGCGCGACTTGAGGCCGCCCGGGTGTCCGCTGTGGTGGTGGATCAGCTTGTCCTGCTTCTTGTTGCCGGAGATGGCAACCTTGTCCGCGTTGATGATGATGACGAAGTCGCCACCATCGACGTGCGGTGCGTAGGTCGGCTTGCCCTTGCCGCGCAGCAGGCCAGCGGCCTGCACGGCGAGACGGCCGAGGACTACGTCAGTGGCATCGATGACGTACCACTTGCGGGTGACGTCACCTGCCTTGGGGCTGTACGTAGGCACAGTCGTTCCCTGTCTGTCGTCGGTGTTGCCGGCCACGGGGTGCGGTTCGAAGCGTCCCGGCGGCCGGTGGAGACCCGGGACTTCGACGTGCTGTCTCCCTCACGAGAAGGGAAACGTTCCACACACCAGCGGACCACGATACCAGCCACGCATCACCGAGCCACAATCGGGCTCGGTCCCCTAGATCACCACCGGCGGTCCCGGATCGGTCGCCCGCGCGGGACCGGGGAGGCGGTAGCGCAGGGTATCGATGCCGGGGGTCGCGCAGGAGTCGTCGTCCACCAGCCCGCCGCCGCGCGCGCTCGCGATGCCCTCGGGCGGGACCGTCTTCGCGTACGGGGTGAACGCGCAGGCCACCGGCTCGGCCGCGACCGCGGGAGCGGTGGCGCCCGCGTGCCAGGCGGTCGCGGCCAGCGCGACGGCGCCGACCACGGCCGGTGCGCCGAAGAAGCCCTTCTTCACCTTGCCGAGCAGGTTGCCGCGCGACGCGTCGTCTTCGGGGTCGTCGAGCGCGTGCCGTCCACCGGACTGCGCGGGCGGACCGGCGACGATCCCGGCCGGGCTCGGCGGCTGCCCCGGTGCCGGCACCGCGGGCGGCGCGCCCCAGCCGACCTGCGCGGCATAGCCCTGACCCGGATGCTGCGAGTCCGGGTAGTCGTCCTCGTCGAGCCCCGGCTCGGTGACCAGCAGGTGCGCGGCGCCGAGCACCAGCGCGTGCATCGGATGATCGGCCACCTGCAGGCGCTGGCCGAGATGGTTCTGGAAGGCCAGGCGCAGCGCGTCGTTGAAGCAGACATTGCCCGCCAGCAGCACCGTCGAGGTGTCGGCACCGATCGAGCGGGCCGCGGCCATCGCCTCGATCACCACGTTGTCGGCCGAGCGGGCATCGCGCAGCGCCTCGGCGCTCACGGCGACCTCGACCGATTCGGTGGGCTGTTCGTCGTCGCCGTGCACCGCGACCACCAGCAGGGTGCGGCCGTCGGAGTACACGCCGGTGGCGCCGATGCCGTGCCGGTGCCGCTCGCTCGGCGGGGAGACCAGCCCGAGCGCGCGCACATAGCCCGAGAGCGCGACGCTCTCCGGCAGCGGCTCGACGACCACGTCGAGCTGCTCGACCAAGGCCGCGTAGATGTCGACCTTCTCGTCGGGCCAGCTGTCCGGGTACGGCAGCGCGACCAGCTGCGGCTTGCCGCGCAGGTACTTGCCGACCGCGGCCAGCGGGTTGTACAGCCGCGCCCGGAACACCAGCTCCGCGGGCCAGGTGGCCCCGGCGATCACGATCTGCGGGTGCCCGAGGATGTCGCGCACGTCGGCGATCGCCATGCCGAGATCCGGCCGCTGCCGGTCGACGCCCGCGGTGTGCAGCCGGCCCGCCGCGTCGGCGAGCAGATAGGCGGGTGGGGTGTAAGTGCCCTCCACCTGAACCGGGCGGATCGGGGTCTGTCCGCCGCCCGCGGCCACGGACACCACATCCCACCCCAGGTGCAGGGCGCCAACTCGAACGGTCACAGGCTCAAGTGTGCCCGGTCGGCGAGCGACGCGCGCAGCTTGCCCGCCGATACGGCTCTGACCTGCCGATCGCTCATGATTGCGTCTTCTTCAGGCGTAGCCGGCTCCAGGTGATGACCGCCAGGATCGCGGTGATCACGGTGAGCAGCACGATGTTGAGAATCCAGATTCCCGGCTCGTGCACCCACAGCGGGTCCTCCTGCGCGCCGATGACCAGCTCGCGCAGGTCGACCGTCGCCGCGCCCGCGGCGTAACCCCAGCGCGACGGGAACAGGTACGACACCTGCTCGAGGCCGACCCGGTCGGTCACCGGGATCAGACCGCCCGCCATCACCAGCTGCACCATGATCATCACCACGAGCATCGGCATCACCTGCTCGTTGGACTTGGCCAGGCTCGACATCAACAGGCCGAACACCACGCAGCAGACCGCGGTCATCGCGATGTCGAGGTAGAGCTCGACGCCGCCGGGCGGGATCAGCGCGCCCTCCGGCGGCGCCTTCTTGCCGAGGAACGTGATGCCGACCAGCACCGCCGACTGCAGGAACGCGGTCACGCTGAACACGACGATCTTGGCCATCAGATACGCCGAGGGCAGCAGGCCGACGGCGCGTTCGCGGTAGAAGATCGACCGCTCGCCGACCAGGTCGCGCACGGTGAGCGTGGCGCCCATGAAGCAGGCGCCGAGGATGAGCACCACGAGCAGCTGCTGGGCCTCACCGCCGCTGGACCGCGCGAACGAACCGTCCGGCTGGGCGATCAGCGGTCCCTCGGTGAAGCCGTCGCTGCCGGGCACCACCAGTGACAGCGCGCCGAGGATGAACGGCAGCACCACCAGGAACGCGAGATAGCCGCGGTCGGCGAAGATCAACCGCAGCTGCCTGCGCGCCAGCGTGCTGAACTGGCGCATCCCGCTGGACTGCGGCGGCGCGCCCGCGTTGCCGCGTTGTAGCGGCTGGGGTGGCGGTGGCGGCGGCACGTAGGCTTGCCGGGATCGGTAGGCGGCGAAGGCCTGGTCCGGGTTGGCCGCGACCTTGGCGAAGATCTCGGCCCAGTCCGAGGTGCCGAGGGCCGCGCCGACACCACCGGGATGACCGGCGAAGGCGGTCTTACCGCCGGGGGCGAGCAGCACCACCTGGTCGCACATGTCGAGGCAGGCGACCGAGTGCGTCACCACGATCACCACGCGGCCCGCGTCGGCCAGTTCACGCAGCATCTGCATGACCTGCCGGTCCAGCGCCGGGTCGAGGCCCGAGGTCGGCTCGTCCAGGATCAGCAGCGAGGGACCGGTGAGCAGCTCCATCGCGACGGACGCGCGCTTGCGCTGGCCACCGGAGAGCCGGTCGACGCGGGTGTCGGCGTGCTGGGTGAGCGAGAGCTCCTGCAGCACACCGTCGATCACCTGCTGACGGTCGGCCTTGGTGGTGTCGGGCGGCAGCCGCAGCTCGGCGGCGAAGCCCAGGGCCTGGCGGACGGTGAGCTGACGGTGCAGTACGTCGTCCTGCGGGACCATGCCGATACGGGAGCGCAGCGCCTCGTACTCGGCGTGCAGGTTGCGGCCCTCGAAGGTGACCACACCGCCCGAGGGCTGGGTGTTGCCCGCGATGAGCTTCGACAGCGTCGACTTGCCCGCGCCGGAGGGGCCGATCAGCGCGGTGAGGGTGCCGCGGCCCGCCTGCATGTTGACGTCGACGAGCAGCTGCTTGTTGCCCTCGACGGTGAACCCGACGCCGTGCACCGAGAGCCCGAGTTCGGCGACCGGCTTCTGCCGATGCGCCAGCGCCCCCTGCGCGACGACGAAGTCGATGTTGCCGATCGTGACGATGTCGCGCTCACGCAGCACCGTGCGCTGCTGCCGATGACCGTTGACGAAGGTGCCGTTGGCCGACCCCAGGTCCTCGATGACCAGGCCCTCGGACGAAGACACCAGGCGCGCGTGCTTGCGCGAGGCCAGCGGATCGTTCACCACGATCTGGTTGTCGGAGGTACGGCCGATGCTCAGGCCGCCGGGCGGAATACGGTCACCGCGGGCCACCGGCTCGGTGGAGGCCGACTTGCGCACCGGTGGCAGCATCGAGGAATCCGCGCGCCGGGTCATGTTGATGTTGTCCTGCGGCGCCATCGGCTGCGGTTGCGACGGCAGCTGCGAGGTCGGCACGTACTGCGGTTGCTGGGGCGGATTCGGCCGGGCCTGCTGCGGCGGGAAAGGCTGTTGCGGGCGTTGCGGCGGCGGCCGGTGCTGGGCGGGCGGCTGGGACGGCTGGGCGAGCATCGTGGCCGCGTGGCGCGAGTTGGGCGCCGCCGGGACCAGGTGCAAGAGCGGCCCGCTGATGGCGTCCCCCAGACGCACCTGCGTGGGCCGGTCGATCGAGACAGGCTGGCTCAGCCTGCGCGCGTCGACGAACACGCCGTTGGTGCTGCCGTTGTCGGCGAGCACCCAGGCGCCGTTCTGGAAGCGCAGAGTGGCGTGCACGCGAGAGACCAGCGGACTGTCCACGAACAGGGTGACCTCGGGCGCCCGGCCCATGGTGATCTGCTGGCTCGCTTCGAAGACTCGTTCGGTTCCATCATGGCGCACGGTGATGGTCTGCGCCCCCGGTGAAGACATGGAGCGGATACTATGCCATCGCCCGGACATCGGCGGTGCCCCCGAGACGGCTGAAAGCCCGATCCGGCACTCGACCTGCCCATGTTTCCGGCCGATCAGGGGGACTGATGTCGAAAGGCCAAGTGTTCGTTGCGATCACCGCTGCGCTGGTCACACTGCTGAGTGTGGGCTGCACGCGGGCGATCGACGGCCACGGCGTCTCGATCTACGACGATCCGTTCAAGGTGGCCGGGCTGCCGACCACCGGCGGACCGAACGGACCACGCCCCGGCGTCCCCGATACCACGCTGACCGCGTCCAACGGCGACGGCGGCGAGGTCGACACCCTGGCACTCAACGCGATCGACGACATCCAGGCCTACTGGCAGGGCGTGTTCGGCACCGAGTTCCGCGGCGAGACCTTCGAGCCGGTCGAGAAGCTGATCTCCTGGAACGCCCGCGCCCCGCGCGGTCAGGCCGTGGAGTTCTGCAAGGAGACGACCTACCACCTGGTCAACGCGGCCTACTGCCGCAGCGACAACTCGATCGGCTGGGACCGCGCGATGCTGCTGCCCACCATGACCGAGACCTTCGGAAAGATGTCGGTGGTGATGGTGCTGGCCCACGAGTACGGCCACGCGATCCAGACCATGGCCAAACTGGTCACCAAGAAGACGCCGGTGCTGGTCAAGGAACAGCAGGCCGACTGCTTCGCAGGCGCGTTCATGCGCCACGTCGCCGAGGGCAAGTCGAAGCACTTCACGATCAACACCTCCGACGGCCTGAATTCGGTGCTGGCCGCGACCGTTTCGATCCGCGACTCCGACCCCGACGATCCCGAGAGCGTGCACGGCTCGGCGTTCGAGCGCGTCACCGCCGTGCAGATCGGCTTCACCGACGGCCCGCGCGGCTGCAAGGGCATCGATGACGAGGAGATCGACCAGCGTCGCGGCAACCTCCCGCAGAGCTTCTCCGGCGACCAGGGCCGCGGCGAATACCCGATCTCGAGGGACAATCTGGTCGAGCTGAGCAAGGCGCTGCAGGCCATCCTGCCGGTCGAGGACAGCCCGACCTACGACTACTCCGGCGCCAGGATCGACTGCGCGGACGGCGCCGCCACCGAACCGGTCACCTACTGCCCGGCCAAGAACGTCATCGCCACCGACGTGCCCGGCCTGGCCGAGCGCGGCGCGGTCGACAACGACGACGACGGACCGCTGCCGGTGAAGGTCAGCGGCGACTACAACGGCTACGTCGTGTTCATCTCCCGCTACACCCTCGCGGTGCAGCGCGGTCACGGCCAGCAGCTGACCGGCGCGAAGACCGGCCTGCGCGCGGCCTGCCTGTCCGGTGTGGTCACCGGCAAGCTGGCCGAGCCCGGCCGACCGGTCAGCCAGGGCGACATCCAGCTCTCCGCCGGCGACCTCGACGAGGCCGTCTCCGGGCTGCTCACCGACGGCCTGGCTGCCAGCGACACCGAGGGCAACACGGTGCCCAGCGGATTCTCCCGGGTCGACGCGTTCCGCGCGGGGGTGCTCAACGGCGAGACCACCTGCCTGTCGCGCTACAGCTGAGTTTTTGGAGCGCTGGCGCGCTCGAGGTCGCGGCCCCTTGTGTCCCGTCGCTGACGCGGCGGACCCTCCTCGAGGTCGGGTCGTGCGGTGCCGGTGGGGCGAGGGGACTTGCGGGGTCAGCCGAACGGGGGTGGTGCGGCGGGCTCGTAGCGCAGGACCCGGTTGCCGATCATGATCTCGGTGCCGGGGATCAGCACCAGCGGCTGGTTCGGGGTGAGCCTGATCCAGTCGCGATAGCCGGGCAGCCGGCTGCGCGTGCCGTTGGTCGACCCGCGATCGAGCAGCTGCACATCCCAATTCACCAGGTGCACTTCGGCATGCGCGCGGGACATGCCGCCCGAGGTGTCGTCCACCCGCAGCGGGATGAGGCCGCGCTGGGCGGCCTCGGAGTGCTCCGGGTCGCGGCCGATCACCGCGTCGGCGGCGAGCAGGTAGGTCATGCCGTCGTCGAGGACGAGCATTCCCAGCGGCGGCCGCACGACCTCGCTCAGCGCCTGGGTCTGGTCGACGGGCATGCCGCAGACCGTGCAGAACGCCGAGCGCGGATCGCTGGGATGCGCACGCGCGCACTTGAATCCCATCACCTTGACCGTGAGCACCGTCGCCCGCGCGGTCGCCTCGAGGCGTCGCTGCAGGTCGGGATCGGGTTCTGGAGCCGGATTGGTGCCACCCGCGCGAGTCTCGGCGTTGTGCGGATCGGCCTGCGCGACCGCGTGCGGGTCGACCGAGGGATGGCCGGGGCCGGTGGCCCCACTGGCCGCGTCCAGCATCGAGGTCGCCGGTTGCATCCCGGTGGCGGGCTGCTCGACGGGACGCGAATCCGCTTGCGGCGGACGCGGTTCCCGATCGATGCGCGCGGTGGGCGGCGGCGGCCTGCGGACCTCACCCGCCGGCTCGGCGGTGCGCACCCACGAGCGCGAGCCGTTGGACCAGATCACCGCCCCACCCGCCTGCGCGATGCCCTCGACCAGCCAGCCGACGCCGCGTTCAGGTGGCAGATCGGGGATGCGGCCCTTGGCGTCGTCGACGAACAGCGCCACCGCCCTGGCCGGTTCGGAAGCGACCCGGTCGACGGTGAAGGCGGCATCGCTGCCCCGGTAGTACTCGTTGGCGCCGTCACCGGCCAGCACGGCGGTGACCGCGCCGTGCAGGAAGATCGCCACGCCGCCGTTCTCGGCCGCCGAGAGCACCCCGAAATCGATCGGGACGCCGGGCGAGATCTGCTCGGCGTACTTCATCAGCCAGCGTGTCGCCTCGCGGGCGACCACGGAGCCCGGCCCGCCGGGTTGATCCTCGGCGGCGGCGCGCACCAATTCGGCCAGCGATTCCAGGGCGACGGCCGCGGTGTCCTCGGCGGTCGGGCGACCGGGCCCCCGGTGCGCCACCACGATCACGGCGCCCGCGACCCGCGCGACCGCATGACTTCCTGGCACGACTTCGACCTGCCGATCCTTCACAGGTATCGGCCTCCACCGGAACCGCGCAGCAGGGTCGTCGCCATGTACTCCAGACTATGGCAAACCCGCCCACATCGGTCCCCCTGGGCGGCTTTCGTCCGGTAACTTCACTGCTACAGCGCGAAGAACGCGAGGGGCCTGTGATGAGCAATTCGACCAAGATCCGGATCGCGTCCGCGCTCTGTTGCGCCGCGCTGACCACTGTTCTCACCGGGTGTGCCGTGAGCGGCACCCCGGTCGCCGGTGAACCCGATGTGCGCGGCCTGGAAACCGGCACCTACGCCACCGACCGGCACAGCTACGACGACACCGCCGGCGACGAGGGCGCGCTGGTCGAGGGGATGCGGATGTCGGGCGCGGTCGTGCCCGCCGTGCGGATCGACCCGTCGCTGTCGCACGGTCGCGGTGGCACCGTCATCCCCGATGTGGAGCGGGCACTCGATTTCGTCGCCAATGTGTCCAAACCCGTTCTGGAGAACCGGAAGTTCGTCACCGGCTACGCCGCGCTCGGCTCCGACAAGCCCGATCCGGTCGGCCAGACCCGCCCCTCCGACGACACGACGGCGGTCACCACCGCCCTGCTCCGCTTCCCCGACGCCACCGCGGCCACCCTCGCCGCGCGTGAACTCGAGGACGTCGACCTCGCGGTCTCGCCGGAGAACCGCAAGCTCGCCTCCACCAAATACCCTGAGGCGTATGTGCATTGGCGTCCGAACGTGCCGACGATCGGCGCCTTCCTCGCGCACAAGGAATTCGTGATCTCGCTGTTCATCCAGCGCCCACGCGCCGACTCCGCCGACCTCACCGCCTGGGTCGACAAGACCCTCGCCGCCGAACTCACCCAGCTCGCGACCTTCACCGCCACGCCCCTCGGGGAACTCGAGGAACTTCCCGTCGACGGCGAACGCATGCTGGCCCGAGCCGTCGTCGAGGATCGCGCCGGCCTCGACCCGGATCAGCACTCCTTCGCGGTCTACAGCCCCACGCACCTGGTGAACAACGCCGACGATCAGGCCGCGCGCCAGCGGCTCATCGAGGCCGCCGGTGCCGAGCACATCGCCCTGGTCGACGGCGGATCGGTCACCCGGGTGCGCGACCTGGCCGGCGCGCAGACCCTGATGACCGGCCTCATCGACAGTTCCGGCCACTACGACGCCCTGCCAGCGCCCACCGACATCCCCGGCGCCAAATGTCTGCAGCTCAACGACGACGGCGACTCCGAGGAGGAGTACAAGTACCGCTGCTACGTCCCCTACAAGCGCTACCTCGGCATCGTCAGCTCCGACCAGGAGCCCGACGTCCGCCAGAAGATCTCCGCCCAGTACGCCCTGCTGGCGAACAGTCTGTGACCCGTCGAGCCCGCCCGTGTGTCGGCGTGGTGTCGTAGGATTCCGCCGACCATCGATTCGGGGAGGGTGATCGTCGTGCGGACCCGGGGAATACCGAGAAGGGTGTGCGTCGCGCTGGCGGCCACACTCCTCACCGTGGCCGCGTGCGGCACCGGCGACGAGTCAGCCGAGGCCACCGACCCGCCGGTCGATCTGGCCTCGCTCGATGTCGGCGGCTACGCCACCCAGCCGCGCGAGGTCGGCGTGGTCGCCAATCTCGATCAGGGCCGGTTCATCGAGGCCGAGCGGCTCGGCGATTTCGTGCCGACCCCGGCCGATATCGACCCGCGCTTCGTGCACACCAATCCCTCGATCGCGACGGTGTTCCTCGACGCGGAGGCCTCGCTCGGCAAGATCATGGCCGTCGACCGGTTCGCCGAGACCGCGCCGGATTTCATCGGCGGCTTCGTGAGCTCCGCCGAGACCGAGCGCCAGAACAAGGGCATCGACATGGTGAACGCGGTCATGATCTTCCCCGACGCGCAGAAGGCCGCCGCGGCGGCCGTCGCCCTCGAGCGCGCCGATTTCGAGTACGCGCCGAACAACCAGCCGATCGAGATCCCCGGCTACCCCGCGGCGAAGGCGCATTGGCAGCCCGATCAGCAGTCGATCGGTTCCTGGTTCGCCACCGGCCATCTCGTCATCTACACCTGGCTCTACGACTACCTCAAGATCTGGCTGGAGAAGGTGGACAAGCAGGCGCTGCTCGACCTGACGCGCAAGAGCCTCGACACCATCGTCCCCTCGGTACAGAAGTTCGTCCCCACCCCGAGCGACAAGCTGACCTCGCTGCAACGCGACCGCGACGGCATGCTCGGGCGCACCGCGCCGCGACCACGCGAGGACTCCTGGATCAATCCGCCGGGCGTCTACGCCGGGCGGACCGCGCGCCACTTCACCTCCGACCCGGTCGCCATGGCGAAGATCATCGACAGCGCCGGCGTGGATCTGTACGCCAGCGACGGTTCCGACGTCTACCGGGCTCGCGACATCGCGGGCGCTCAGGCGGTTCGCGACGAGATCGGCGGCCTGACCAAGAAGTTCACCCGCTCCGAGGCGCCGAAGAATCTGCCCTTCGCCCAGTGCAAGGAGTACATCGGCAGGGAGCGGATGGCGGTGCGGTTCTACTGCGCGGTGTCCTACGACCGCTACGCCGCCTATGTCTGGTCGAACCAGCTCCTCGACGCCCAGCAGCGGATCTCCGCCCAGTACGCGTTGCTGGTGAACGCCGCATGAGGCGCCGCGGCACCGCACTGCTCGCGGCCTCGTTGATCACCGTGCTCACCGGCTGCGGTTCGGTGTCCGGCACCGCGACGCCGGCCGAGGTCGATATCCGCACCCTCGACGTCGGCCCGTATCCGACCGAACCGTACGACGCGCACGACGATCCGAAACTGCCCGACTTCTACGAGATGTACAAGGTCGCCGGGATGCGGATCGCCGACTACGTCGTCAACTCCCACGACATCGATCCGCAGATGATCTACGGCAAACGCGCGTCCACCGTGTCCGCCGGGCTGCTCCCGCAGGCCCTCGGCAACGACAGCGCGCTCGAACCCGTCGCGAAGAAGCACAAGCTGCTCTACGGGTTCGAATCCAGCGGAGCCTCCGCCGACGCCACGATCAACAGCCCCAGCACGTGGCCGAGCAAGAAGGACACCACCAAGTTCACCGCGACCACGATGGTCCTGCAGTTCCCCGACGCCGCGGCCGCGACCGCGGCGGCCAAGGAATTCCACGACGTCGATCTCGCCGCCCAGGAGGGTCGCAACCAGCCCGTCTCGCTGCCGAAACATCCTGCGGCACTGTCGCATTGGCGTCCCGACGCACCCTTCCTGCGTACGGTCATGCCGCACGGTCCGTACGTCATCGCCTTCCTGCTCTCGGTCCCGACACCGGATCTGGCGGGCCTCACCACCATGGCCGAGACGGCGTACACCAAGCAGATCGAGTCACTCGCCAGGACGACGCCCCTGACCGACGAAGAGGTCATGTCGCTGCCCTGGGATCCGGACCGACTGGTCGCACGCACCCTCAATCCCGAGGAACTGTCGAACCCGGACGGTTCGGGAACCCTGCTCGTCACCGGCAAGCACGGTGTCCTGCACTACTCCGGCGACGCGCTCCCGAGCGATCGGCAATACGTCGACCAGCAGCTCACCGCCATGAAGGCCGAGCAGGTCGCGCTCTCGTGGGGTTCGATCGGCATCCGCACGCCGGACCCCGGCACCGCCAAGCGCGCGGTCGCCGACAAGCTGTTCCCCTGGCGGACCAAGGCCGAGGCCGCCGCGCCGCCCAACGTGCCCGACGCGGTCTGCGTGGAGAACCAGTCGCTGGCCACGAAAACCCGCTTCAGCTGCATGGTGGCCTACAACCAGTACGTCGGGATCGTCGGCGGCCACCAGCTTCTCGACGCCCACCAGCGCGCGGCCGCGCAGTACGCCCTCTTCGCCAACACCCGTTGAGCCGATGACTGCGCACTGTCGCGGCGGCCAGTATGCTCCGCCCGAGAAGCTGAAGCACGGTAACGACTCAGGAGATCGTAGGACATGGCGATGAGCCCAGGGACCATCGTCGGCGGGTACCGCATCATCCGCAAGCTGGGCGCCGGCGGCATGGGTTCGGTCTATCTCGCCAGCCACCCGAGCCTGCCGAGGACCGACGCGCTCAAGATCCTCAGCGGCGAACTCAGCCGCGATCCCGAGTTCCGCGCCCGCTTCGAACGGGAGGCCAATCTCGCGGCCGGCCTCGACCACCCGAACATCGTCTCGGTCTACAACCGCGGCGAGGAGAACGGTCAGCTCTGGATCGCCATGCAGTTCGTCGAGGGCACCGATGCCGCCGCCGAACTCGCCCGCGACCCGCAGGCGATGACCCCACTGCGCGCGTTGCGCATCGTCACCGAGGTCGGCAAGGGCCTGGACTTCGCGCACCACCGCGGCCTGCTGCACCGCGATGTGAAGCCGGCGAACTTCCTGCTGTCGAACACCTACGGCGACGAGGAACGGGTGCTGCTCACCGACTTCGGCGTCGCCAAGTCGACCGACGACGCCTCCGAACTCACCCAGACCGGCAGCTTCCTCGCGACCATCGCCTACGCCCCGCCCGAGCAGCTCTCCGGCGGCCAGCTCGACCACCGCGCCGACATCTACAGCCTGGCCTGCTCGTTCTACAAGCTGCTCACCGGCCAGAACCCTTATCCCGCAACGCAACCAGCCATGGTCATGATGGGCCACCTGCACGAGCCGCCGCCCCGCCCGACCAGCGTGCGCCCCGGCCTGCCGCCCGCCCTCGACCAGGTCTTCGCCCGCGCGATGGCGAAGAATCCGCACGAGCGCTTCCTGTCCTGCCGCGAATTCACCGACGCCGCGACGGCCGCTCTCGTTCCCGGATCGAATCCCACGGGCCACCACACGTCACCGACCTACCCGATCCAGGCGCCGACCCAGTGGGCGTCCCAGGCACCCACCGTGTCCGAGCGGACCCTCCCGCCCGCCCCGAAGTCGTCGAAGAAGAAGCTCGCGCTCAGCGTCGGCGCCATGGTCGCGGCCATCGCGGTCGCGGTGGGCGTCGGCGTCTGGGCGGCCAGTGGGGACAGCGGACCCGGCGTCGCCGGCTCGACGACTCCGCCCTCACAGAGCGCACTGAGCCCCATCGAACAGGCCCGCCAGGACAACCCCGCCTTCACCGGCAAGACCATCCTGATGGTCGACGTCGACGCCGAGAACAAGGTCGCCACCTACCTCGGCGGCACCCTGCAGACCCAATTCCTCCAGGATCTCGGCTTCGTATACAACTTCAACTACACCAAGTCCGGCGACGAGCCCTCCCCCCGTCCGGTGGCCAGCACCACCGCCCGCCTCGACGTCCCCGACGACAGCTACATCCTCGTCGTCCGCAGCGACGAAAAGGCAGGCGGCGGCGGCCTCCTCGGCCTCCCGTACCAGATCACCGGCTCCCGAGCCACCGTCATCCCCGTCGACGACCCCATCACCGTCACCTCCATCCGCACCTGGACCACCAACTCCGAACAAACCCTCCTCTCCCGCATGCTCCCGATCCTCAAGAGCCGGGTGAAGTAGGTGAGGTAGGACACACTCCGAACGGTTCCCGGCCGCGAAAAGAATTCTCACGCGGGCACCGTGGGCTCACGGCACAGTGAGCAGACGGATCGGTGTGAGTGCTATCTTCTCTCCAGCGCTCGGGTATGTAGCTGTGGAGGCTCCGGGCCGCTGCGACCGCTGAGCACGACGCGGTCGCCTCACCACGGAGGGGAATCACATGAGGAGAACGAGTTCGGCGCTGCTCGCTGCCGGTCTCGCTGTGGCGATGGTGGCGACCGCTGGATGCGGGTCCGACAGTGGGGAGTCGTCGGCCGAGCAGACAATCGACCTGAGCAAACTCGACGTGGGCAATCTCCCCGTCGAGCCGAAGGTCTATGGAAAACCGACCAACATGGATATGGCGGGCATGGTCGAGGCCATGCGCATCGGTAATGCGATGCCGCTGCCCATGGAGATCGAGCCCGAGGCGAAATACTCCGCGTCGGCCATGGGCAGCGCCGTCCGCATTTTCGTCGACTTCGAGTCCGCCGCGATCAAGTCGCGAATGAGCGCCGACGCAGCGAAATTGAATGAACGAGCGCCGGGATTCATCACAGGATTCGTCACGACGGCGCGTTCCAACGCGGAACCGGCCCTCGCCTATGAACTCGACAACATCGCGATGCTGTTCAACACTGAACAGGATGCCGCGAAGGCCGCCGAAGCCTTCGCCGCCGAAGAGGCGGCCACCGATCCGGACGCGTACTTCCCGCAGGTCGGAACGGGTGTCGGCCACCTCAATGACGTCCGTGCGCAGATGAGCCCGAAGTGGCCGGGCATGATCAAGTCCTGGAAGCCCGTCGGCCGGTTCGTGATCTTCACCTACGTGTACGACAGCGTCATGGGCACCTTGAAGACCGCGGACGAACAGAAGCTGATAGCACGGGCGCAGAAGAGCATCAACAAGATCGCGCCGGCGCTGCAGAAATTCACCCCGACGCCGGTCGACAAAATGATGGACCTCGACGTCGATCCCGACGGCATGCTCGGCCGTGCGATGCACACGATCTCTCTCGACTCGAACCAACGCGGAATTCCCGGAGTTTACGATCGCAACGGCGGTCTCCAACTGACCGGTGATACCGAAGACATGTCGAAATTGTTCGAGGAGAGCGGGGTCGACCGTGTCTCCTGGCAGGGAAACTTCGTCTTCCGCGCCAAGGACCCCGCCGGCGCGGCGAAGATCGTGGACTACTTCGGCGATTCCTCGAAGTTCCTGCGTGACGCCCCGGCACCGGCGAACCTGCCCACCGCGAAATGCCTCGAATACATCGGCCCCGACAAGTTCGCGACGAAGTACTACTGCAGCGTCGCCTACGACCGCTATGCCACTCAGGTCGCCGCGACGCAGCTGATCGATGTGCATCAGCGGGTCGCGGCCCAGTACACGATTCTCGCGAAGGCCAAGTGATGCGGAACAAATTTCAAGGATCGTCGATGCCTTCGACACGAACCCGTGTGGTGAGCTGCTTGGCCATCGCGGTGACCGCTGCGCTGACCGCCTCCGGATGCGGCACCACGAACGGCACCGCGGCACCCGGCGAACTGGATGTTCGCACTCTGGATGTGGGCTCGTACGCGGCGGCCACCGCGCCGTTGGATATGCGGTACGACTACCACAACGATCTATCCGGCGCGATGAATCTCGCCATTATGCGCCTGTCCGACCACGTCGTCACAGGCGTCGATATCGACCCACTGATCAAATTCGGTACCGGGTCCATCGCCATCACGGACGCCGAGAAGGCCACCGATGTGCTGGCGAACGTCAACAAGCCTGTGCTGGAACGAAATCGGATGCAGTTCGGTTTCGCCAGCAGCTCGACCGACAAACAGGACGACAAGTCGACGAAGGCGGTGCCCGGCTCCACCTTCACCACCGTCACGGTGATGCAGTTCCCCGACGACGAGACGGCGAAGCGCGCCGCCACCGAGATCGAGGAAACCGACTTCGCCGTCGCCGCCGACAAGAACGAGCGCGTACCGCTGTCCAAGTATCCTGCGGCGCATACGCATTGGCGTCCCGGTGTCGCTACGATCGGGTCCACACTGGCGTACGGCCGCTATGTCATCAACCTCTATCTCGGTACGCCGGAGGCGAATCTCAGCGCGTTGACCGCTCTGACGGAGAAGGTCTACGCGGCACAGCTGCCGCTGTTGGACCAGATCCCCGCGCTGAGTCCGACCGAGATGCTGTTCCTGCCGGACGATCCGGACCAGATGCTGCGCCGCACACTCAATCCCGACGGCTTCGGGTCACCGAGCATCGGACAGCAGGCAGCGCTGAATGTCCGGGGCTTCCTCCACAAGGTGGGCCCGCAGAGCCATTGGAAGACCGTGCTGACCGACGCGGGCGTCGACCGGTTCTCCCTGTCCATCGCGATGTCCAGTGCGACCATGCTGTTCCGCGCCCGCGACGAAGACTCGGCAGGCAAGCTCATCACACAGATTCTCGCGCGCGTCTACCCGGCTCCCGCGGCTCCGCCGGCGGCGGTACCGGACGCACTGTGCGGTGAAGATCCCGACGACGACTACAAGACCAAGCGTTTCCGGTGCGCGGTGACCTATCGCCAGTACGTGGCGACTGTCGAAAGCGACCAGCTGGCCGACGCGCATCAGCGCGCCGCGGCACAGTACGCGCTGCTCGCGAACAGCCAGTAGTACGACTCGGACCACCGCGTCAACGTGAACATCCCTTCGAAGCGCGACAGGAGACGATCAGGGTGGCGATAACCCCTGGGACTGTCATCGGCGGTTACCGCATCGAGCGAATCCTGGGTGCCGGCGGCATGGGATCGGTCTATCTGGCCAAACATCCCAGCCTGCCGCGCATGGACGCGCTCAAGATCCTCAGTCCGGAGCTCTCCCGCGACGCGGAGTTCCGTGCCAGGTTCGAGCGCGAAGCCAATCTCGCCGCGGGCCTGGATCATCCGAACATCGTCTCGGTGTACAACCGCGGCGAGGAGCACGGCCAGCTCTGGATCGCGATGCAGTACATCGAGGGTACGGACGCGTCGGCGGAGATGACGCGGGACCCCCATTCGATGAATCCCCTTCGGGCCCTGCGGATTGTCACCGAGGTCGGTAAGGGCCTTGACTACGCTCACCGAAAGGGCTTGCTGCATCGGGACGTGAAGCCCGCCAACTTTCTGCTTTCCTCCGCTGTCGCCGGTGAAGACGAGCGGGTCCTGCTGACGGACTTCGGTGTCGCCAAATCCAATGACGACGCGTCCGAACTCACCCAGACCGGAAGCTTCCTGGCGACGATCGCTTACGCGCCACCGGAGCAATTGGCAGGCGGCTCCCTGGACCACCGCGCCGACATCTACAGCCTGGCCTGCTCGTTCTTCAAACTGCTGACCGGCCGGAATCCCTACCCGGCCACCCAGCCCGCGATGGTCATGATGGGGCACCTGCACGAGCCCCCACCGGCCGCCACGTCGGTCAATCCTGGTCTGCCACCGGCCATCGACGGGGTCTTCGCCCGGGCATTGGCGAAGAATCCTGCGGAGCGGTTCGCATCCTGCCGGGAATTCACCGACGCTGCAGCCGGTGTCCTGATGCCCGGCCACAACCCGGTGGCGACGAATACTTCGCCCACCTACCCGGTTCAGGTCTTCGATCAGGGGCCGCACAACCGGTTCAGTCCGATCTCCACCACGGGACCACGCACGGCGGTGACTCCGTTGCCGATGGACCCGGCGACGGGGCCCGGGGCCCGGCCCGCCGCCAAGAGCCGATCACGTCTGCTCATCACGGGTGCGGCCGTGGCCGTCGTCGCGGTGGCGGCCGCCGTCGGGATCTTCGCTATGTCCGGCGGCGATGAGCCGGCGGGCGGAACGGCCGGTTCCACCGTCGCCCAGAAGCCCATCGACCGCGCCCGCACCGCGAACCCAGGGTTCGCCGGGAAGTCCGTCGCCATGGTCGATATCACCGACGGCACCAGCCTGGACCCGAACATCTCGGTGTATCTGTCGCCGACCCTGCAAACGACCTTCCTGAGCGATCTGGGTCTGGCGTACAACCCGATGTTCACCAAGGCCGCGGACGAACCGTCACCGCGCGCGGTGTCGAAGGACGATCGATACACGATCTTCTCGAAGTTCAAGAGCAACAACTACATCATCGCCGTCCGAACCGACGAAAAGGCCGGCGGCGGAGGACATCTCGGCATGCCTGGTTCGATCGCCTCCTCCGAGGCGACAGTCATCGTCGTCGACGATCCGGCGACGGTGACAGCGATCAGGAACTGGACCGACAAGTCCGAACAGCAATTGGTCGACCACTTGGTCCCACTGCTCAGCAAGCAGATCAAATAGCCTCCGCTGAAAAGAAATTCGGCCTCAGGTGACTAACCTGAGGCCGAATTTCTTTGTGAGCGAGCTGTCAGACGAATTTGCCGGCCAGCCACTTGTCGGTGTCGTGCAGTTCGGAGTTACCGGTCTGAACCAGCTTCGCCGCCTCCTGCAGAGTGGTGTTCAGCTGAGTGGACTGGGTGTTCCACTCGGCCTGCATCTGGGTGAAGGACTCGTGGGCGCTACCACCCCACCGGTTGGCCACTTCGGCAACCTTGTTGTGGAAAGCCTGGAGCTTGTCAGCCAGCATGTTGGCCGTGTTGATCATGTCCTGAGCACCGAGATCGACGGAGTCCCGGTTAGACGCAATTTCCACCATGACAGTGAATCTCCTCTAGTGAAGGTTTGTAATGAGCCGAATGGTCAGATGGCGGGCAGGTCGAGCTCAGCCATCTTGGCGTCGACCTGGCCCTTGAAGAGCGCGTCCTGCTCGGAGTAGCTGTTCGTCGCCTCCATCAGCTTCTGCGAGGTCTCGAGGAGCTTGTCGTTCAGCTTCTCGGCGCGCGCGGCGTAGGAGTCCATCAGCTGGTCGAAAGCGACCTGCGCGCCGCCCTTCCAGGTCTCGGTGGTCTGCATCTTGCCGGCCCAGATCTTCTTCACGAGACCCTCGATCTCGTTGTAGGAAGACTCCGCTTCCTTGGCAAAGGTCTGGAGATCGGCAACATCTGCGTGGAGAGTCATCGTTGTCCTTTCGGGTTGTCAGCGCCTCTGCGGAGAGGGTTCACTGAGCTCTTCATTTGGTTAGACGCGGCACTGGGGCGTTTGGTTCCACTCATCTGGCCGTCGATTCGAAGTTTTTTGCCGGAGCTGAGCCACAACACCGCGGAGCGCACAGACGGGTGCCCACTGACGGGTGGTGCTGAAGTCGATCCCCCAAACCATCAATCCCCCAACATTGATGTGAAACCATGCCTCGGCGACGATACCCGGTCCCGGTCGAGTGGGCAATTGGTCCGATCGAGCCCGGCGTCACGTGATGCCGACCGAGGTCGACCGTCACGGGTTGACCCTGATCGCGCTCACGGCCTGCTCACAAGCGGTCGAAACCTCGTCCCACCGGCCTGCCATGTACTGGCAACCGACGCTGACCTGGACGCCGCGTTCGACGAGGACGTGCCAGCGGACTTCTGATCCGTCCAGGGGTCGCTCCTCGTAGGCGATTCCAGGCCGGCCCGCGAAGACGACGTCGCGGCGGATCTCCGAGACGGTCCCCTGCGGTTTGCTCTTGGTCTGGGTGGTGAGGTCGGCGGCGATGTCGTCGTACCCGGCGTCCGTCGCGACCGTCTGCTGGGCGATCGTAATCCGTTGGCGGGCACCGCTATCCGGTGAGAGGTCGATGCGGGTCGCAGGGGACGTCACCGCCGCGCGCCGCCAGCCCGGTGGGACCTGCAGGGTGATCCGCCCGATCGTCTCGGTGGCGGATCGCGGCGTGGTCGGCGGTGGTGCCGTCGTCGGGGCGACCGGGTCCGCGTGTATGGAGGTCGTCTCCGCGTTCGCAGACGGCGCCGGATCATCGCCACCGGCCCACAGGACGACGCCTGCTGTGACGGACGCGATCACGGCGACGGCGGCTACGGCCGCGAGATACATCGGTCGTCGATCGACCGGGTGAGTCGCGGCGGCGCGCTCCCGCAACGGTTGCATCCACTCGGATCGCGCGGGCGGAATGCTAGGCGTGTACGGAGTCGGCTGCTGCGGGCGCCGGGCTACGTCGGTCCCGGTCAGGGGGCTGATCGCGATCGACGACCCGGCCACGGCTTCGGCGACCTCACCCACCACCGTCATGATCTCGGGATCGGTGGTGCCGAACACCTGCACTACGTCCGCCGGACGGTCGGTGAGCAGGCGCCCCAGCAGATCGGTCAACGCCGCCCGGCCGTGTGCCGCGGTGAGTTCGACCACCGCGAGGTTGGGTTCGGCCTCGACGGCTTCGATATGCGTGCCGTTCGCGTCGTAGACGACCGTGGTCGCGGTGGTCGACAGCAGGCCGAACTCGAGGATCGCGGAGCGGCGGCTGCGCCGGGTCGCGGTATCGACCTCGGAGGCCCGCACCGCACACGGCTCGAACGTGACCTCACGGGCGAATCTCTGTGCGACGGAGGCGAACATCTCCAGCGCACGAGTGCCCCAGGCCGTGGGGTGCACGCAGACGAGACGATCGCACGGAACCGCCACCCCGAGGGAATCGAGGATCGCGGCGACCACCGCAGTGAGCGCCTCCAGCGAGGAAGGCACGCGCGGCGGCACGGCGACATGGTCGGACATCAGGTACTGGACAGCCGACACGACCTGGGTAGGCGGCGTCAGCGGCTCACCGACGACCAGGTCGGAATTGTTGCTACCCAACACAATCGAGGGCGGCACATCCCAGTGGGTGGTCGCGCCGCGCGCCCAGATCTTCGCCTCGGTGACGACGAGCTCGACGGTGGTCATTCCGGCTGCGGCATCCAGGCGGTCTGCACGAGCCCCTCGCTGTTGCGAGTCACGAACGTACCGCGACCGGTCGGCTTGGGGCCGGGACGCGTCGTGCCGAGTAGAACACCTTCGTCACGGCTGCAGCTGAGGATGAGGCCGGCCGACCCGAGATCCTTCATCCGCGCCAACGTGGGCTCGTACATGGCTCGACCAGCGCCGCCGGAGCGGCGGGCGATGATCACGTGGAATCCGAGGTCACGCGCGTGCGGGAGATGTTCGACCAGCGCGCTGACCGGGTTGCCCTGCGAGGTGGCGACCAGGTCGTAGTCATCGATGATCACGTACAGCTCCGGCCCGCTCCACCACGAGCGCTCACGCAACTGCTGCGGCGTCACGTCCGGCCCGGGTGTTCGCTTGGCGACGTACTGGCCGAGTCCGGTCATGTAGTCCGAGAACTGCTTGGCCGTGGAACCGTAGCCGGCCTGATAGCCGTCCGGGATCAGGCCCAGCATGGAGCGGCGGTAGTCACCGACGATGAAGCGCGCCTGGTCGGGGGTGTTGGACGCGGCGATGCCGTCGATGAGCGAGCGGAGCAATGTGGTCTTACCCGACTCGGTGTCACCGATGATGATGAAGTGCGGGCTCTCCGCGAAGTCGATGTAGACCGGCGCGAGTTCGGATTCGTTGATACCGATGGGGATTCGCAAGCACTTGGTGGCGGGGTCGACCCGCGACGGCCAATTGCCCGCCAGGTACAGCAGCTGTTCACGCGGCAGCTGGTCGGGCAGCATACGCACCTGTGGAGCGGGCCGGCCCGGCGTCATCCGCGAGATGGACTCGACCGCGGCGGCCACCGCCTGGCCCAGGTTCGACGGGTCGGAGGAGCCGTCGATCCGCGGGAGGCCGGTCAGCATGTGCAGGCACTCCGCGGTCATGCCACGTCCCGGGCGGCCCTGCGGGACGAGCGAAGCGAACTTGCGGCCGAGATCGGAGTCCATCGGGTCGCCGAGTCGGAGCTCGATGCGCGTACCGATCTGATCCTTGAGCGCGGGCCTTGCCTCGGCCCAACGGTTCAGCGCGATCACGACATGGACGCCGTAGGACAAGCCCTGCACCGCGAGGTTCATCACGACCTGCTCGAGCGCGTCGAAATCCTGGCGGATGGAGCCGAAGCCGTCGATCACCAGGAAGACGTCACCGAACGGATCCTCGTGCGCGCCGGCGGCAGCGGGACTGGACGCCGGATCCATCGAGCGCAGCCGACGGAATTCCACCATCGACTCGATGCCCAACTGGCGGAACCGCGCCTCACGGGTCCGCACGATGGTGGTCATCTCCGCGACCGTGCGGCGGACCTGGTCCTCGTCGAGACGGCTGGCCACCGAGCCGACGTGCGGCAGACCTTCCAGCGCGGCGAGCGTGCCGCCACCGAAGTCGAGGCAGTAGAACTGCACCTGCTCGGCGGTGTGGGTGAGCGACATCGCCATGATCAGCGTGCGCAGCGCGGTGGACTTACCGGACTGCGGACCACCGACCACGGCCACGTTGCCGCGCGCGCCCGACAGATCGACGATGAACTGATCGCGACGCTGATCGTAGGGACGGTCGACGATACCCATCGGCGCCCGCAGCGTCGCGATCGCCGAGTATTCGCCGGTGAGGATCGAGCGCGGAACGAGCTGGTCGAGGGTGGGAGCCTCATCCAGCGGGGGCAGCCAGATCTCGTGCGCGGGCCTGCCGTGCCCGGCGATCCGGGACACCAGCATGTTCAGGTTCGAGACCTGTTCACCGTCGTCGCTGTGCGATTCCGGCTCATAACTCGACTCCACCGGTACCGGCACCCGATCCGACGTGCGGAACTCGACGTGCGTGGCGTGGAACGGGCGGGCGTTGACGTCGATTTCGCCGCCGACGATGCCGGCGCTGGTGACCTCGCGCTGGGGGCCGCCACCGACGTAGGGGCCGGAGACGTAGGAGGCCTGGAAGCGCTGGATCTCGCCGGAGTCGGCCTTGAGGTAGCCGCCGCCGGGGGAATTCGGGAGGTTGTAGGCGTCGGGGACGCCGAGGACCTGGCGGGATTCGTTGGCGGAGAAGGTCTTCAGGCCGATGCGGTAGGACAGGTGCGATTCGAGGCCCTTGAGCTTGCCCTCTTCCAGGCGCTGGGAGGCGAGCAGGAGGTGGACGTGCAGCGAGCGGCCGAGGCGGCCGATCATCACGAACAGCTCGGCGAAATCGGGGTGCTGGGTGAGGAGTTCGGAGAACTCGTCGAGGACGACGAACAGCGCGGGCAGCGGGTCGAGGTCGGCGCCGGCGGCGCGGGCCTTCTCGTATTCGGAGACGTTGGCGAAGTTGCCCGCCTGGCGCAGGACTTCCTGGCGGCGGTTCATCTCGCCCGCCAGCGCGTCCTTCATACGGTCGACGAGGTCGGCTTCCTCTTCCAGGTTGGTGATGACGGCGGCGACGTGCGGGACGCCGTCGAGGCCGAGGAAGGTGGCACCACCCTTGAAGTCGACCAGGACCAGGTTCAGCTGGTCGGGCGAATGGGTGGCGAGCAGGCTGAGTACCAGGGTGCGCAGGAACTCGGACTTGCCGGAACCGGTGGCGCCGATGCACAGGCCGTGCGGGCCCATGCCGTTCTCGGCGGCCTCCTTGATGTCGAGTTCGACGGGGTTGCCGTCGGCGCCGACGCCGAAGGGCACGCGCAGACGCTCACGGCCGTAGCGGGGGCGCCAGGCGCTGGCGGGGTTGAAGTTGCCGATGTCGCCGAGCGACATCAGCTGCGACCAGGTGGAGATGGCCTCGCTGTCGTCGGTTTCCACATCGCTGCTGCGCTGGGTCGCCGCGCGGAACGGCGCCAGGCGGCGGGCGGCCTGCTGGGCCTGCTCGGCGCTGACGCGGTCGATGGTGGCGAAGCGTTCCTGGTTGCCGGTGGCACCGCGGCCGAGGCATTCGCCGTCTTCGACGACCATCTTGATGCCGCGCGAAACAGCGAGGCGCGGAGCGTAATTGCAGAGGTCGATGATGGTGACGCCCTCGTAGCCGGACTCGCGGAGCTGGTCGTCCTCGGCTTCGAGCAGGCCACCGTCGACGACGATGACCACGTGCACCAGGTTCGGGTTGTTCGGCTGGTTACGCGAGTAGCGGACGCGGTTGCCCAGCAGCGGGTGCAGGCTGCTCAGCGCCTCGCGGATGGAGCCGTAGAACATGCGCTGGGTGCCGATGCCGTCGGAGACCTCGGGGTGCTGGGTGTGCGGCAGCCACTTGGTCCATTCCCATTCGCGCGCGGTGTCGGGGCCGCACACCACGGCGATCAGAACCTGGTCGGGCGCCTGGAACATGCACAGCTGCAACAACATCGCGCGCGTCATGTCGCGGGCCTGGGCGCGGTCGCCGTCGAGGGCGATGGTGCCGAAACCCTTCACGGCGATGGCGGTGGGCAGGTCGGGCACGGTGGAGTGGGCGCGCACGAAGCGGCGCAGCGAGACCGCGGCGATGGGTTCGAGCTCTTCCACCGGGCCGGTCTCGGGGGCGACCAGCCGGGTGGCCAGGCGCTGACCGCCGAGGCCGATGCGGGCGTGGCAGAAGTCCTTGTCACCGGAGCGGCGCTCCCACATCCGGCTGGTGCCCGCCAGCATCCAGATCAGGCCGGGTTCGGGGTGGCTCCACTCGACGGCGGCACGCTGCTGCTTGGCGGTCTCGTCGACGTCCTTGCGGACCTGGTCGAGGTAGCGCAGGTAGTCTTTGCGGTCCTCGTTGGCTTCGGCGGCCTTGGCCCCCTTGCCGCTGCCCTGGCCGAACATGGTGACCATCGACATGATCATCATGAGCGGGAACATCATCGACATCGGGTTGGACAGCATGCCGCTGCCCTGGGTGAACATCAGCGCCATCATGCCGACCATGCCGACCACCATGACGAC
Source organism: Nocardia neocaledoniensis (assembly GCF_029868625.1). GTDB lineage: Bacteria > Actinomycetota > Actinomycetes > Mycobacteriales > Mycobacteriaceae > Nocardia > Nocardia neocaledoniensis_A. Next base: position 51,451 of record NZ_JARWOJ010000077.1, read on the forward strand.
GGGCATCAGCTTCATGAGCAGGTTGCCCGGCGTGATCCTGGGGATCTCGGGCGGCGGCTGCAGCGTGACCTCACCACCGGGCGTACGCGGCATCTCACGCCGGGCACGGCGCTGGAACCGGACTGTGCTCATGGTCGAGACTCCCCCTGCTTGACTATTCGCTGTCCTCGCGACCGGCTCAGTGTAGAGGTCGCGGCCGACATGTCGTATGGTTCGTCAGGCATTCTGCTGTCCGAACGGTGAGTTCCGCAAACTGTCGATCGCCCGAGGGGTCGAGCGGAAACACGAGGTAGAGACGGAGTTGGGGGAGTTTTGACGCACGCGCGACTCGATCATCTGGAAGAGGATTCCGCGCGCGGCATCGTTCGCGCACCGGACCTTGCCCGGGTGACGATTCTGGCCAAGCACACGCAGGTCGACATGGCGATTCCGGTGGATGTTCCGGTCGCCCTCGTCATCCCGAGCGTCGTCGACATGGTCGCTCAGCACAGCCGGTCCAATGACTTCGACAACGACGGCGAACGCTACGAGCCCGCCGAATGGGTGCTCGCCCGGATCGGTCATCCCCCCTTCTCGAACTCGCTCAGCCTCGGCGAACACGGCGTGCGTGACGGCGAACTGCTCATGCTGGAGAGCGCCTCGCACACGGCGCCGACGCCGCTGTTCGACGACATCATGTACAACGTCGCGATCGCCGACGCCGAGCACTACCGCAGCTGGACGCCGAAGACGGCGCGCGTGACCGGTTCGGTGCTCGCCGCGATCACGATGCTGGTCGGCTGTTTCGGTCTGCTCGCCGCGCCGGACGCGCTGCCGTTCTGGGTGACGGGCTCGCTCGCGCTGCTGGTCGCGATCCTGTGCGTGGTCGCAGGCACCGTGCTCAGCCGAATGTACGGCGACACCGCGGCGGCGCTGGTCCTCGGTGGCTGCGCGCTGCCGACCGCCTTCGCCGCTGGGATGTTGCTCGTCCCCGACCATTACAGCTGGGCGCACCTGCTCCTCGGCGCCACCCTCTTCGGCGCCACCGCGGTTCTCGCGTGGCGAGTGACCGGCGTCGGGCTCGCGCTGTTCATCGGCGCCGCGACGGCCTCGGTGTTCACCATCCCGGCCGCGCTGGTCGGGCTGCTCACCGACCAGCCGCTCAAGGCCATCGGCGCCGGTGTCGCCGCCTTCGGCCTGGCCGGGCTCTCGCTCTCGCCGCGGGTGTCGATGCTGCTGGCCAAGCTGCCGCTGCCGCCGGTCCCCTCCCCCGGCACCCCGATCGACCCGACCGAGGACGATCCGGACGACCACCGCGCCCTGCCGACGCTGGACGCGCTGCGGGCCAGGTCGGAGCGGGCACGCAACTACCTCGCCGGCCTGGTCACCGCGACCACGCTGGTCACCGTCGTCGGCGCGCTGCTCGCGGTCGACGCGGGCGCCGACGACCCGTACTGGCCCGGCATCGCCCTGGCGCTGGTCTGCGCCGTGGTGCTGATGTTCCGCAGCCGCACCTACGCGGGCGCCGAGCAGGCCATCGTGCTGATCGCCGGTGGCGCGTCGATCGTGCTGCTCATGCTGATCGGCATCTCCCTCGAAATGCGCCAGCCGCTGGTGGTTTTCGGCGCCGCGCTGGCGATCCTGATCGCCGCGCTGGTGCTCGGCCTGATCGTGCCGAACCAGACGGCCACCCCGCCGATGCGCCGAGCCGTCGAACTGCTCGAATACGCGTTCGTCGCCGCGGTGCTGCCGCTGGTGTTCTGGGTCGCCGAGCTCTACTCCCTCGTTCGCGGGCTGTGAACGCGAGCCTGCGCGTCGCGGCGGCGGCCGTGGCGCTCGGTGTCGGTGTGTCGTTCGGGTTGGGCGCCGCGCCCGCCTCGGCCGACCGGCCACCCGCCGCCGATCCGGCGAACCTGCCCGCCGGTGACCCGGCCGCACCGCCGGAGAAGACCGAGGTCGGCTCGAACGCGGTGTGCACCACGGTGGCCACCGGTGGCGACGGACCCGCCATCCCGGAGGCGCAGCGGTCGCTCGGGCTGGAGCGCGCGTGGGAATTCTCCCGTGGCGCCGGGCAATTGGTCGCCGTCATCGATACCGGCGTGACCAGGAACGATCGGCTGCCGGACATGATCGCAGGCGGTGACTTCGTCGCGAACTCGGGTGACGGCGCCGACGACTGCGACGCGCACGGCACCTTCGTCGCCGGACTGATCGCCGCGACCAAGGTCGACGGGCAGGGCTTCTCCGGGGTCGCGCCCGAGGCACAGATCCTGACCATCCGTCAGACCAGCAAGATGTATCAGAAGGAAGGCGCCAACCGGAACAAGGCGCCCGAGGATCTGCCCGACGGGTACGGCAACCTGGCGACGATGGCTTCGGCGATCCGGCGGGCCGCCGACATGGGCGCCTCGGTCATCAATGTCTCCGAGGTCTGGTGTGGCACCAACAAGGGTGTCAACGACAGCGCGGTCGGCGCGGCACTGCAGTACGCCGTCGAGGTGAAGAACGCGGTTCCCGTTGTCGCGGCGGGTAATTCGGATACCTGCAAGACCGCCAACACGGTGATCGATCCGCTGGACCCGAATGCCGATCCGTGGTCGAAGACCGAGATGAACGTGAGCCCGGCTCGCTGGGACGACTACGTGCTCGCGGTCGGCTCGATCGACGCGAACGGCGCGCCGTCGAAGTTCACCGTCGCCGGGCCGTGGCTCAGTGTCGCCGCGCCGGGCGAGAACATGGTGTCGCTCAACCCGCGTGGCGCGGGGACCGCGACCGGGACGGTCAACCAGCAGGGGCAGACCAGCCCGATCAGCGGAACCAGTTTCGCGACGCCGCTGGTCTCCGGGGTGGTCGCGTTGGTGCGGGCCAGATTCCCGGAGCTCAGCGCCAAGGAAGTGATGAAGCGGGTGCAAGCGACGGCGCACGCGCCCGCCGAGGGGTGGAACCAGTACATCGGGTACGGCAGCGTCGATCCGATGGCGGCGCTCACCGCCGAGGTGACGGGCTCGCTGCCGCCGAAGCGGCCGTCGCCCGCGGCGCAGGTGCAGCTGGCAGTGCCGGCCCCGGCACCGGCACCGGACAACACCGCCAGGAACGTGTCGCTGATCGGCGCGGGCGTGGTCGGGCTGCTGTTCGTCCTCGGGATGCTTGCCTCGTTCCCGATCCGACGGCGGATGGGTGTGCGGGAAGACGTCTGACCCGGTGATCGACGGTGCCGCGCGGGTCCACGCGGTACCGTCGTCCTGCGCACCGCAGCGCATCCCGTCGACACAGGTAGCAGCATGGACTCGAGCGAAACACCCCTGACGCGCAGGCAGCGCTGGGAACGCGCGACCAATCTGCCGCTGATGGCACTGGCCGTGCTGTTCCTCGTCCTCTATGCCTGGCGGGTGCTCGACACCGATGTCTCACCGCGTCTCGACGCGGCGCTGGTGTGGGCCGACGTCGTGATCTGGGCGATCTTCGCCATTGATTTCGCCGTGCGGCTGCGCCTGTCCACCGATCGGCTGCGGTTCGTACGCAAGCACCCGCTCGACCTGCTGGTGGTGCTGGTGCCGCCGTTCCGGCCGCTGCGTCTCGTCCGCGCGGCCCTGCTGCTGCTCGACTCGCTCAACCGCGCGACGAAGCCGCGCACCCGCCTGGTGAGCTTCGTGGCGACGAGCTCACTGCTGATCCTGCTGCTGTCCAGCCTGGCCTTCTTCGACGCCGAGTACGGCGCGCCCGACGGCAAGATCAAGACCTTCGGCGATGCCCTGTGGTGGTCGGCGGTGTCGGTGACGACCGTCGGCTACGGCGACGTCTACCCCGTGACCACCGAGGGACGGTTGGTCTCCCTGGTCCTGATGACCCTGGGCATCGGCCTGATCTCCTTCGCCATCGGCACCATGACCAGCTGGGTCGTCGAGCAGCTCAAGACCGTCGACGAGGCCGCCGATCGCGCCGACCGCACCCTCACCGAGCTGGTCGAGGAGGTGCGCTCGCTGCGCGCCGAGGTCGCCGAGCTGCGGGCTCGCACCGAGGAACCGCCCGGCTAGTTGGCGGCCGGATTGACCGTCGCGACAGGCTGTTTCGCGGGCGACGGGTCGGGGGCGATGCCGTCGTGGGCGACCATCGCGTCCTCGCGGCCGAGGCTCGGGCCACCGGCGAGCAGGCCGACGATCGGCCACGGCGCCGGTTCGGCTTTCACGTTCTCCAGGCCGAGCGCCTTGACCGCGTCGGCGTTCTTGATGCCGAAGCGCACGCCGGTGTCGGCGATGTAGAACAGGCTGTCCTTGCGACGGCTGTCGACCTCGATGCCGGTGGTCTGGACGTAGGCACCGGTGGCGGGTGGGATGTAGACGGTGTCGGCGTTCGGGCCCGCCGCGTCGGCCTGGGCCAGGTTCACCAGCTTGGCCTTGTCCGGGATCGGCAGGTCGATGCCGACGAGCACGTCCAGCTCCGCGCGGGCGGTGGCGTCGGTGTTGTCCATGGCGCCGGCGATCGGCTTCCAGGTGATGCAGCTGACCGACTTGTCCTTCGCCGAGATCAGCGCGGGCCGGTCGGCCGGGTAGTCCTGCACCTTCAGCGGATTCCGCACGGTCGGCGCGTAGGTGCGGTCCGTCGACTGGATCGTGGTGCCGTTCATGACCGTCGGATAGAAGTTGCGGATGATCTGCGCGGTCAGCGCGGAGACCGGCTGCAGCCCGTCCTGGAGCACCACGTAGTTCTGGTTGGGCTCGTTGAAGACCTGGACGACGTCACCGATCCGATGCCCGCTGACGTTGTAGGTCGGCGTGCCGCCGGGGTTGTCGATCCGGGGCGTCTCGATCGGGAGTACCTCGGGGATGGCGTTCAGCAAGCCCTCGCTGATGGGGCGCGGCGTCACGCCGCCGATGCCGAGGGCCTGGATGACCGGTGCGTCGTCCAGCTTCACCCTGGCGCGCTTGTTCTCGTAGACGAGGTAGGTCGAATCCTTGCCCTTGACGAGCAGGGCCTTGCCGTTCTCCATCGCCGACGCCTTCGCGCCGAGGTCAGGATCGCCGGCCAGGACGGAGGTGGTCAGGTTCGCGGTGCCGTCGGACTTGAGCTGATCGCACACCGACCACGGGCGGCCCTTGCCGTCCTTGTCGTACATGATCGAGGAGGGGGCGCCGGGGATGCCGATCAGCTGGCCGCGCGGCTTCTTGCCGAGTTCGGATTCCTTGACGATGACCGCCTTGGCCGCTTCGCCGGCGGCCAGCCGGGCCGAGGCGAGGTTGAGGGCCGGGTGGACGACGTTTTCGATGACGACGTAGACGCCGCCGGATTCCTTGCCGATCAGGATCTTGTTGTCACCGATCTTGTCCTGCGGGCGCAGCAGCGCGAGGATGCCGCAACCGGCGAGGACGACCAGGCCGAGAACCAAACCGACCGCGTAGGCACGGGTCTGGGCGCGCATCGGATCGTGCAGCATACGGACGTCGCGACGCACCAGGGCGTGCTCCATCCGCCGCACCAGGAAGCGGTAGCCGCTGACCTGCCAGCGCGTGGTGGGTTTTGAAGGCATGGTTCCTCCCCCGAACAGTGCTCTCGTCCGCGCAACACAGTACAGTTCCCCGCAGCACTTGTTCACATTCGGGGGAGGAACCAATGGCCGAGTTCACCGGTGCCGGTCCGCGTCCGCTGTTCGGTCGTGTCACGTTGCCGCAGCTGCTCATCGCGCAGGTGCTCGGAATGCTCGCGGGCGTCATCGTGCTGGTGGTAGGCCTCGGGGCCTTGCCCGCGCTCGGCGTCGCCCTCGTGGTGGCCGTGATTCCGTTGATCCCGATCGGCAAGCGCACCGTCCTCGACTGGCTCGGCACGATCCGCCGCTACTCGGGCAAGCGCGACTACACCCTCGGCGACACCGTCGACTTCCGTGACACCGACGGGCGTTCACTCGGCCTCTACTGGGACGGCAGCCGCGTAGTGACCGTCGTCGAGGTGCTGCCGCCCAGGGGCGGGCTGACCAGGATCGCCCGCAACGCCGTGCACGCCTCCCACCTGCTCCCCCTGCCCGAACTCGCCGCCTGCCTCAACCAGCACGACATCCTGCTCAGCGGCATCGACATCATCAGCCACGGCCACCGCAGCCGCTCGGGCACGCCCGCGGGCGCGATCTACGAGTCGCTGCTCGGGCCGCTGCCCGCCACCGCGCATCGCACGGTCTGGCTGGCGATCAGCTTCGACGCGGTGCGGTGCCCCGACGCCACCGAGCGCCGCGGCGGCGGCACCGAGGGCGCCTCGCGCGCGGTCACCATCGCCACCCAGCGCATCATGCGCACGCTCGAGGACGCCGACTGCAGCGCGCGCATCCTCACCGCGCCCGAGATCCGCAAGGCCGTGCAGCAGATCACCGCCGGACTCGATCCGCGCACGCTGACCCAGCGGTGGAAGTTCGCCGAGATCGGCAACTCGGTCAATATCGGCAGCGCGGTCGATCCCAAGCAGCTCGGTTCGGATCTGCTCGCGCAGCTGTGGGTCGCGCCCTCGCGCGGCACCACGGTCGCGGTGCGGCTGCGGCCCGGCAGCGACGCCGAGTCGGTGAGCGTCGGGGCCGCCTGGCGGTTGACCGCCCGCGAGCTGCCGGAGAAGAGCAGCACCAAGGGCATGGTGTCGATGAACGGCCGTCATCGTGACGCGCTGCTCGCGCACCTGCCGATCGCGGTGCCGGGTCTGGACGACACCGTCCCCACCACCGAGTACCCGATCGATGTCATCGGAGCGCTGCACCTGCCCTCGGCGGGTTGCGGTCAGCTGCTCGGCTCCGACGACGAGGGCAACGGTGTCGCGGCCCGCATCATCGGCGCGGGCATCTCCTCGGTCTATGTGGCGGGCGAACTGTATCTGGCCCAGCAGTTGGTGTTCCGCGCGCTGGCGGTCGGTGAGCGAGTGCTCGTGCGGACCGACCGGGCGCATGCCTGGGAGCAGTTGGTGAATACCGTCGGCAATCCGGAGCGGCTCAGCATCGCGGTCGAAACGCACCAGTCCGACGCGGGTTTCACCGCGACGATCGTCGACGGTGTGCTCGCCCCTGCGCCGCACGCCGGTGTCACTACGATTTACCTGACCGGTGATCCGAACGGCTGGCCCGCCTCCCGTCCCGACCTGGAGATATTCCAGCCGGGTGCGATCGGGAACCGGGTCGTGCTGCGCACCGGCACCACCAGGGTCAATCTGACGCTGGTGTCGATCCCGCGCGAGGCGACCTACATCGGCCAGCCGCGCGGTCAGCGTTCGATGGCCAACGCCTGACCTGGCAGTGGCCGGCGACGGCTCGCGTCACCACGGAAGCCGCCCGGTCGGGCGCGAAGAGTACCGCCTGGCCGGTCAGCCCGGGTAGGGGTCGGCGGCACGGGCGGCGCGCAGAGTCCTTCCCCACCAGGCCAATTGGCCGAGCATCCGGCCGCAGGCATCAACGGCGGCCTTGTCGTCGGTCGCACCGGCTGCGTCGAAGCGGCGCTTGGCCTGGGCGAAGCTCACCGACTCGCGCACCGAGACCATGTGCAGTTCGGCGACCACCTGGCGCAGCTGCTCGACCGCGCGCAATCCACCCGACAGGCCGCCATAGGAGACGAAGCCGATCGGTTTGGCCCGCCATTCGTGTTTGGCGCTGTCGAGCGCGGTCTTCAGCGACGCCGGATAGCCGTGGTTGTACTCCGAGGTCACCACGGCGAACGCGTCGGCCGAGGCCAACCGGGCCCGGAACGCCTCGACCTCCGGCGTCTCGACGAGCTCGACCGGCAGCGTGAGCTCGCGCAGGTCGAGCACGCCGGCCTCGAATTCCGGCCGCGCCGCGACCATTCCGCGAAACCAGTCGGCCACCACCGGCGCGAACCGCTCGGGCCGGGTGCTGGCGACGATGATCTCCAACCGCAGCGGTGTGTCCATGCCCCGAGCCTATCGACCACGACCCCGCCCCGGCCGCGCGCGGGCGATCGGGCACGATGGACGAGATTTCCGCAGGTGGGACCGACGACGAAAGGGGCAGCACGGGTGATCATCGGACGGTGGCAGCTGGTGGAGACGCTGGGCGCACCGGGCACGTGGTCGATGCTGACCGCCGGGACGACGCCGCGCGAGTGGGCGTCGTATCACCGGGCCGTCCCCGCCGCGCTGCAACCGATGATCGAAGCCGCGCACACCACGGGTCAACCGGTCGAGCGGATGCTGCCGAAGTCCCGTAACCCGTGGTCGGAGCACCGGTTTCGGGCCGTGCCCGTGCTGTGGCCGGGCGCGCGGCCCCATGGGGTGAAGGTCTGGGTCGGCGAGGAGGCGCCCCCGGCGGACCTCGCTGTCGGCTCGTTCGTGGTCGACGCGCGGGCCAGGATCGTGCGCAGCCGGCCGGCCGGGCTCGGGCCGCATTTCGGTTCGGCGCCGGTGGAATACACGGGGGCCGAACCCTTCCAGCGGATCGAGCGATTCGATCGCGCGCTCGAGATCGTCGCCATCCTGAACCGGTCGGAGCCGGAGAGCCGATGGTCGGGCGTGCCCACGGTGCACTCGGCGATCGGCCCGCGATCACTGCTGGTGGCCGCGCGCAACGGGGTGGCGGACCGGCGGTTCACGTGGCGCGGCCTCGCCGTCGACGTCACCGACAGCGTTGCCCCGCAAGCCAAGTCGTTCGAGGCGGCCACGCTGGACCTGCTGCGCGACAGTCAGCCGGGGCTGTACCTGTGCATCCTGGACACCGCGCAGGCCAGGCAGGTCAGGTGGGTCACCGAGCCGGTGCCCGGCCTGCGCTGGCGCGGGATCGACGATCGGCTGATCCCGCATCCCGAGGACCGGGCCAGGATCGCCGCGGCGCGCGCGGAGATCCTGGCCGGGGCCGCCCGCGCCGAACTGGCCGGGGTCCGGCTGGCGACCGAGACCGACGGCTGGCTGGTCACCGACGTCGAGTTGACGCCGCTGCCCGCGGGCGCGGAGGGTGGCGCGGCGCCGCTGTTCGTGCTGGCCCAGCTGCGGGTCACGCCACCGGGGTGATCAGGGCAGTTCGAACGGCAGCGAGACTCCGGCGTGCACCCGGCAGCGCTCGCAGGTGTCCGCGCCGTCGACCGCGGCGACCGCGCGCCGCATGAGCTCCTTGAACGGGCCGAGGTTCTTCTTGAACTCGGCGAACACGTCCACCGCGTGCACACCGTCGCCCTCTTCCAGACCCGCGTCCAGATCGGTGACGAGAGCGACTGCGGCGTAGCACATTTCGAGCTCCCGAGCGAGCACGGCCTCGGGATGCCCGGTCATGTTGACCAGGTCCCAGCCCTGCCCGGCGAACCAGCGGCTCTCGGCCCTGGTGGAGAAGCGCGGGCCCTGCACGACGACCATCGTGCCGGAATCCTCGACGCGCAATTCCCCGCCGGCCGACTTCACGGCGGCCGTGCGCAGCTCGTCGCAGTACGGATCGGCGAAGGACACGTGGATGCCGCCGCCGTCGAAGTAGGTCTGCGGTCGGCCCGAGGTCCGGTCGACCAGCTGATCGGGCACCGCGACCGTGCCGGGCCCCCAGTCGGCGCGCAGGCTGCCGACGGCGCACGGCGCGAACACCCGGCGCACGCCGAGCGAGCGCAGCGCCCACATGTTGGCCCGGTAGGGCAGGGTATGCGGGGCGAACTCGTGCTGCTTGCCGTGACGCGGCAGGAACGCGACGGCGCGCCCCTCGACCGCACCGACAGCGATGGGTGCGCTCGGCGCGCCGTACGGCGTGTCGACCTCGACGTGGGTGGCGTCGTCGTCGAAGAAGTCATAGAAACCACTGCCGCCGATGACGGCGAGTGCGGGCCGGGGAAGCGAACTCATAGGATTGATTGTTCCGTCCGGCCAGGTCTCCCGCATCACCGGGACCCGCCCGGCGGCCGCCCATCTGACAATTCCGGCCGGAAACTGTACCCTAGGGGGGTATAAGCTCGCTCGACGGCGAGCATCCGGCCCGGCTAGGAGACTTCGGTGACAGCACCCACCCCCGACACCGCACCAGGCGACGAGCACGCGGGCCACGACCACGCCGGCCACGGCTACATCACCGCCAAGGACGACTACCTCAAGCGCCTGCGCCGCATCGAGGGCCAGGCCCGCGGCCTGCAGCGGATGGTCGAAGAAGAGAAGTACTGCATCGACATCCTCACCCAGGTCTCCGCGATGACCAAGGCGCTACAGGCCGTGGCGATGGGTCTGCTCGAGGACCACATCTCGCACTGCGTCGTCGACGCGGCCGTGGCGGGCGGGCCGGAGGCCGAGGCCAAGATCAAAGAGGCGACCGACGCGATCGCTCGGCTGGTTCGCTCCTGAGCTCGGCGCCCTGATCGCCGGGGACGGGCTCGGGTGCGAGCTCGACCTCGGCGAACAGCAGCCCAGGACTGCCCGCCGGGAGCGGCTCGACCAGGTCGAGCCCGTCGGGCCCGAGGACGCGCGCGACCCCGCCACCACCGCTGAGCAGCCGGTATTCCGGGGACCGCGCGTCGACCACTTCCCAGCCGGTCATCGGAACCAGGGCCGTCGGCGCGACGACGGCTACCCGGCTCGCTCGGGCGTAGTCCGCGCTGACGGTGTTGTTCACCGCCGTCACCCCGGCACCGTCGTCCTCGTGATAGACCGTGAACCCCGACCACGCCGCGATGTGAACCTGTTCCCACCACAGGTCCACCCGCCGCCGTGGGCACAGATGATCGGCGCCCGCCAGCATGCCGATCCGCCCCAGCTCGGTGTCGTACACCACCGGCGGTTCGGTCCCGGCCGTGAACAGCTCCCGCTCCAGCGCCGTGGGCCGCACCTTGCGCGCGAACTCCATCCGGCCCGCGGGACTCACCAGCACCTGGGTCATGAACAGGTCGCTGCCCGCGCGTTCGGCGAACCCGAGCGCGACCCACATCCCGGTCCGCCTGGCCGCGTGCGCGATCGCGCGCAGCTCGGCCCCTTCCCTGGTCATCGCGTTCGCGAGATAGCGGCCACGGAACTCCGAGCCCCAGTCGACCGAGTTCAGCCACAACCACCAGGGATAGCCGGGCAGGAAGGTCTCCGGGAACGCCACCAGCTGAGCGCCGCCATCGGCCGCGTCCTCGATGAGGCCGATCGTCTGCTCGATGCCGACCGCGAGCTGTAACCAGGCGGGTTCGGCCTGCACGGCCGCCACCCGAATCCGATCCGCCATGGTGACCGCTCCTCGTACTCAACCGCTCGCTGAGAACCAGTGTCGCCCAGCGGAACCCGTCCGGGTCAGTCCGTCGGTGCCAGATCGCTGACAATCCGTGCCAGGCTCAGCCGGCGTGGTTGTGCCGGAATTCGCCGGGCGTCATGCCGGTCTCCCGCTGGAAGACTCGGTAGAACTGCCGTTCCGAGGCGAAGCCCGAACCGAAGGCCACCGCGGCGGGCGGCAGCGCGCGGTGCCGGATCAGCAGCGCCTTCGCGTGCCGCACCCGCAGCTTGCGCAGGGTGACACCGAGGCTGTCGCCGGAGCCGTCGAAGACGCGGAAGAGCGTACGGCGGGAGATGTGGCAGGCGCGGGCGACCTCGTCGGCGGTCAGCTCGGGATTCGTGCAGTGTTCCCGCAGGTAGATGAGCACCTGTTCGCGGTTGAGCGAATCGCGAGAGGTTTCGATCGGACGCATGCCCGCGGTGAGCATCACCGCCGAGCCGACCAGATCCAGCGCGTTGACCGCCAGCACGTCGGCCTGGTCCGGCGCCTCCTGCCGAACCCTGGCGAGACCGCGGAAGAAGCCCGCGACGACACCCGCGGCGCTGTCGGCGGGGACCGTCACCGCCGTGGGCAGGTCCACCTGGGCCAGTCCGGGTTGTTCGCGAAGCAGCCGGAGCGGAACCTGCACGACGACCTGCTCGAACGCCGAGCTGTTCGTCCAGTGGTACGGCTTGGACGTGTCGTAGAAGACCATGTCGCCCTGGCCGACGACGGCCGAGCGCCCGTCCTGGTGCAGGCACGCCCGCCCTCTGGTGTGGATGCTCGCCAGCAGGTACTCGTCATCGGAACGAGACAGGTGCGTCTTGGAGCGGCGGAACTCCTGGTTGCTGCCCGCGACGGTCGTCAGACTGAAGTCCGCCGGGCCGGCCAGCGAACCAGACGTGACGCGACCGTAGAACGGCTGGTCGGGCTGGGTATCGACCGCCAGCGGCACGTACGTCTCCGACATCAGCGCTTCCCACTGTTCACGCGCTTCGCTCAGCGAGGTCGACGACGAGAATTCGAGGATTGTCGGCTCGATGGCCATGGACAGCCAACCTCCGCGTGCGATGAGATCGGGCGTAGCCGTCGCTACGGCACCGGCTCAGAATAGCGTCGCGAACCGGTCGGCTCAATCCGGAAATCCGCCCGTAACCAGCGAATTCCTCTCTACGAAAACCTCTTTCGCGTCAGGCGCGGGCGGGCTCGCGCCGGGCGATCCGGCCGCTCGGCGTCCGGCATTCGGACCCGCGCTGCGCGGAAGCCGTCCGCAGCCCACGGCTGACATCGATGTCGGCGAACAGCAGGCCCTCGGCGCCTTCGTCCAGTGGCGGGGTGAGCTCGAGCCCGCCGGGGCCGAAGATCCGGGAGACTCCGCCGCCGCCGCGCAACAGCCGACGGTCCGGTAGCCGCGCGTCGACGACTTCCCAGCCGGCCACCGGCACCACGGCGACGGGCGCGAGCACGTAGGTCGCGCTGTCCATCGCGTAGCGCACACTGGCGGAGGTGTTGAGCTCGGGGCCCCACTCCTTGCCCTCGCCGTAGTACACGGTGAAGCCCGACCACGCGGCGACGTGGATCTGTTCGCGTTCCTCCTGCATGCGGGCGCGCAGGGCGGGGCGCAGGTGGTCGGCGCCGCCGAGGACGCCGATCCGGCCCACGGTGGTATCGCGTACCAGCAGGCGTTGTTGGAACGCGCCCGGGGAGGCGGGGGTTCGGTTGAGCGCGCGTGCCGGCGATCGTGTCGTGGCCGCGATCAGCGACGCCGCGCTCGCCCAGATT
>NZ_JARWOJ010000078.1 GCF_029868625.1 Nocardia neocaledoniensis
TGATCGACGGTGCGACCGCCACCGACTTCGACCGGTCCCCGGCCGGCGCCGCCCTGGCCGCGATCCACACGACCGTGCGCATGTCGGTCGCACCCGACAGCGGATGGGCGGCGGTCGGGCACCGCATGATCGCCCCCGGCCGGGGCAGGGATGCCTGGGCCACAGCACGCGCACAGGTCTCGATCACCACCCCGGCCACCGACACGGTGCCCACGATCCTCGGCTACCTCGTCACCGCCTATGCCGACACCGAAGCCCAGGTCCAGACCTTCTCTCTCTATCCGGACAACTCGACCACCCGCAACACCGCCACCGTCATCTGGGCCCCCGACGGGTGGCGGCTGCGCCTGCCCGACACGGTGACCGAGAGCCCGGTCACCGCAGTCGATTCCGTCCCCGCTGACATGGTCGCCCTGCCGAGACCCTGAGGACCAGCTCTGATGCGTGCCACTCGAACCCTCGTCCTGCTATTCAGCATCATCACCGCCGTCGTGATCACCGTCTTCGTCCTGACCATCACCGGCGACGACAACACCGACACCACCCAACCCCCTGCCAAGAACGGACAGGGCTCGACGACCGCAGCGCCATCAACGACACCGTCAGCAGCACGTCCGCCGACGGTCGACATGTTCGGCAACCGCCTCGAAGTCCCTGCCGAGGAAGCCGGTGCGGTCTTGCCGCAAAGCGCCGAGGACCGTGTCGACCCGGCGCGGCCGGACCATTTGAGCGCACCACCTGCACGGTTGCAGTGGCAGCGAATCTGGGGCGGTGCGGCGGTGGCGGTGTCGGGCAGCGACGGCCCTGCCCGCATCGACGCCGGTATTGCGGAAGGGTTCGCGCGCACACCGCAAGGGGCCGCGCTGGCGGCGTTGGACGCGGTCGGACGGGTCTATGCCGCGCACGACCCGATCTGGCGAGATGTCGTGCGCGAGCGCTTCTACGGCGGCGGACAGCCGTTGATCGACCGGTTCGCGCGGTCACGGGCAGACACCCCGGGCGCAGCGCGCTACGTGACCGTGCCCGAAGGTGTGCGGATTCAACCGGGCTACCGCGACGACTTGGCCGTGGTGCAACTCGCGGTCCGTTCCACGACCGGATACGCCATCGCGACCTGGCCGATGGTCTGGGTCGAGGGCGACTGGCGCGTCCGGGTACCCGACGACATCGAAAGCCTCTGGCGCCCAGCAACTCCGACCGCGTCGATAGCCGGGTTCGGTGATTGGAAGGCCCGAACATGAGCAGTTTTCTCGACGCTGCGGCCCCGCTGACGGCAGGACCAGCCCGAACACTGGTCCCCGATATCGCGTGCACGGTGTTGCCTGGGGTGCGCGAGGCGTGCCAGCTCGGCAGCGCGGCCGTGGACGCGGCCGGTGATTCGGTGATCGACCGCTTCGTCAGCTTCCTAGTTACAGGCTTGGCGAAGCTTCTGAGAATGGGGATGACGTGGTGGACGACGTTACCATCGCCCCAATTATCTTCCTCGGCTGGGCAACCCGCTCCTGTCCTCACCCAGATCAGGGACTACACCGTCGGTCTGCAGGTGGTGCTCTTGACTGCGGGAATCATGCTCGCGGCGGCTCGGCTGGCACTGGCCAAACGTGGTGGCGTGGCGGGAGAAGCGCAGGAGAGCTTCCTCATGCTCGCTCGCGCCATCTTCGCGTCGATGACCTTCGCGACACTCATCACGGTAGGCACGAATGCCGGCGACCAGTTCGCCAACTGGGTGATTTTCGACGCTACGCGTGGAGATCTCGAGAACGCCATCGGCCGGATCCTCGACCCCGACACCATGGCCACTCTCGGGCCCGGGATTCTTCTGCTCGTTGGTCTGCTCGGCGTGATCAGCATGCTGGTCCAGTTGGTCATGCTGGTGATCCGGCAGGCGTTGCTGGTCGTGGTCGTCGCGGTGATCCCCTTGGTGGCCGCCGCATCCGGGTCCTCGGCCGGCTCGCAAGCCTACAAACGCCTTCTGGCGTGGTCGCTGGCGTTCGTGCTGTGGAAGCCGGTCGGGGCGCTGGTCTATGCGATCGCGTTCACCGTCCTCGGTGCCGAGGAGCAGACCGATCCCCAGCTGATGCTGCTCGGCCTGATCTTGATGCTGATGACCGTCATTGTGCTCCCCGCGCTGATCCGGTTGATCGCACCCGCAGTGGCCACCCTCGGCGGTGGCGGCGGCGCGGCATCAGCGTTGGCTGGCGCCGGTGCCGGGATCGCGATGTCGGCGGCCGGCAGCCGGGGGTCACAAGCCAGGAAGGTTTCGGAGGCCGAAAGGTCTGGCTCGTCGCCAGGGTCGTCGAGCCCGAGCGGATCGTCCCCTCCGCCGGGCGGCACCGGTGGGGCCAGACCGATGGCGGCGAATTCAGGCTCGCCACCCGGAGGGTCGGCCCCCGCATCGGCCGGTGGCGCGTCCAGATCTGCGCCGGCAGGCGGGGGTGGTTCGAGCGCAGGTGGTGCGAGCGCGGGCCGGGCCTCAGCCGCTGGTGCCGGTGGGTCGGGCAGTGCTGCGGCCACTGGTGCGATGGGTGCGGGCCCTGCTGGTGCGGCGATGTTGGGTGCCCAGCTCGCGGTCGGTGCACTGCAAGGCATCGCGTCAACCGCTCAACGTGCTGTCCCGGAATCGTCGGGCCAGTTGGATCCGGACTCGCTCGGTCCCGGGGAGGTCCGCCGATGAGCACACGAATGTATGGGCGGTGGGAACAGCCACGCTCGGCCGGGTTCTTCGGATTGACCTGGGGCGTGTCGCTCCTCGGACTCGGCCTGGTGATCACGGTGATGGTGTCGTTCATGATCACCCGCTCCCTCGAATTCGCGGGGGCGGTCCTGGCCGGGGCGGCGGTGGTGTTCGTCCCGCTGGCGGTGACCCGCAACGGGCGCACCGGGTGGGAACTTCTGCTGCTGCGGGTCCAGTTCGCGCGTGCGCGATCTCGCGGCGAGCTGACCTACCGTTCGGGTCGGTTCTCCCGCCTGCCGGGGTTAGCGAAATTGCCGGGCTTGCTAGCTGATTCACGTTTGACCGAGTACGAGACGCCGGGTGGGAAGCGGTTCGCGATGCTGCATATCCGGCGCAGCGACCACTACACGGTGATCGTGCGGGTGATCCCGCGGGGCAAGGAACTCGTCGACCAAGCCCAGATCGATTCCTGGGTCGAGGGATACGGCCAGTTCCTGGCCTCACAGAGCCGCGGTGGCGAAGTGGTCGCGGTGACTGCGGTGCTGGACAACGTCGTGGAAACCCGGTTGAAGCAAACCCGGGAAGTCACCCGGCTGATCCGCCCGAGTGCCCCCGTTTTCGCCAAGACGGTGATGACCGAAGCGGCTGCCGACAGCGGTGGGGTGGGGGTGCGGATCGAAGCGCGGATCGCGGTCACCTATCGGGCGATCGGCAAGGGGCGTATCCGGCGTGATCAGGCCGAGCAGGCCCGTGAGATCGGGCAACGCCTGCAATCGGTGTTGTCCCAGCTCGCCCGCGCCGGCTTGCCCGCCACACCTCTGCAGGCGTGGGAGGTGCTGGGGTTGGTGCGTAGCCGGTTCGACCTGGCCTCTCAGCGTGATGTGGAGGCGGCGGGGGATCGGATCGTGGAGTCGCAGTCGTGGGACTCGGTCGGCCCGCTGGCCCATCAGGACCGGTGGGATCACTACGTCCACGACGGGGCCCGCTCGATCACCTGGGAAATGGACGGCGCACCCCGCGGGGCGGTGATGGAAACCGTCCTCGAAGAACTCCTACGGCCGCGCCCGGACGCCCCACGTAAGCGCGTCGCGATCGTCTACCGCCTGCATTCGGCCGCGGAAGCGACCTCACTGGTCGATTCGGACTTCCGCGACGCGGTCGCCGCCGAACAGACCGAACGCGGGATCTCCTCGGCGGCGGCCCGCATCCGGGTCGGCAACACCTCCGCCGCGCGGGAGGAGCAAGCTCGCGGGGCGGGGTTGACTCGGTTCGGGGTGTTGGTGACGGTGACCGATCACCTCGACGCGGACCTGCCCGGCATCGAGGCCTCGGTCAAAGGGATGGCGGCGGCCTCGCGGTTGACGGTGCGCCGCTGCTACGGCTACCAAGCCGCCGGCTTCGCCGCCTCGCTCGGGATCGGGCTGATTTTGCCTGAGCACGCCTCCATCTCCGAACGGGTCTCGGGATGACCGGGCACATGAACGGCTCGCCCGACCGGGGCAAGCCCGCGAGAACCGAAATCATCGAGGGCATCAGGGTTCTGAGCAGAACCCGCCGCGCGGAAGTCGAGCTCGCGGCCACACAGGCCGGGCTGCGGGGTCGGCGGGCACGGATGCTGCTGTCCAGTGACGATCATCGCCGCGCGACCGCGGCGCGGCGGCGCGAGGGTGCTGCGGGGGATGGGTTCGATCTTCTCGCGCCGGTGTTGACCGACCGCGGCTACGTCGGTGCTGGGGGTGGGCGGGCGTCGGTGGTGGCGCGCCCCCCCCCG
>NZ_JARWOJ010000079.1 GCF_029868625.1 Nocardia neocaledoniensis
GAGCACCTGCGTGCGCCAGCGGCCCATATAGATGGCCCCCAGCCCCATGAACACCCCCCCCGCGGGGTTTCTGTAGGGCCCGCCCCCCCAATGGGGCACGGTTGTGAAAAAACCCCCCCCCCACCAACCCCCCCCCCCCCCCCCCCCCCCCGGGGCCAGGTTGCCGGGCAGCCGGTGCTCCGGGTCCAGATGCCGGAGGACTAGGCAAGTGCCCGATCCGCGTGCGCGGGCGCCCTACGTGATTACGCGGGCTGCCGCCTTCGGGCGCTGACCGATCACGCGGGCGTCCAGCCCATCGGCATCAGCACGGACTTCTGCTCGCAGAACGCGTCGAGTCCCTCCGGCCCGTTCTCGCGGCCGATGCCCGAGTTCTTGTACCCACCGAACGGCGCGGTGGGATCGAAGGCGTACCAGTTGATCGCGTAGGTACCGGTGCGCACCTTGGCCGCGATCTCCACACCGTGGTCGATATCGGTCGTCCACACCGAGCCGGCCAGGCCGTAGTCGGAGTCGTTCGCGATGGCGATCGCCTCCTCCTCGGTCTCGTAGGGGATCACCGAGAGGACGGGACCGAAGATCTCCTCCTGCGCGATGGTGCTGGAGTTGTCCACATCGGCGAAGATCGTCGGTTCGACGAACCAGCCGCGCTCCACGCCCTCGGGGCGACCGCCGCCGAGGACCAGCCGCGCGCCCTCCTCCTTGCCCTTGGCGATGTAGCTCTCCACTCGTTCCCGCTGCTTCTCGCTGATCAGCGGGCCGAGCTGGGTGGCGGGATCGGTCGGGTCGCCGGTCTGCATGGTCCGCACATGGGCGACGAGCGCGTCGACGATCTCGTCGTAGCGGCTGCGCGGGGCGAGGATGCGAGTCTGCGCGACACAGCCCTGGCCGCTGTTCATCAGGCCGGAGAACGCGAGGACCGGGATGGCGGCCGCGAGGTCGACGTCGGGCAGGACGATGGCGGCGGACTTGCCGCCCAGCTCCAGCGAGACGGTCTTGAGCTGCTCGCCCGCGATCGCGGCCAGCTTGCGGCCGACCGCGGTGCTGCCGGTGAAGGTCACCTTGTCCACGCCGGGGTGACCGGCGAGGTATTCGCTCTCGGCGGCGTCGGCGGGCAGCACCGAGAGCACGCCGTCGGGCAGACCGGCCTCGGTGAAGATGTCGGCGATCAGGTTGGCGGTGAGCGGGGTCAGCGGCGACGGCTTGAGCACCACCGTGCACCCGGCGAGCAGGGCGGGGCCGAGCTTGTTGGCCGCGAGGAACAGCGGCACGTTCCACGCGGTGATCGCGGCGACGACGCCGCGCGGTTCCCGTGAGACACGGGACGTTCCGAACAAACCGGTCCGAGTCTCGTTCCACTGGAACGTCTCAGCCAAGGCTGCCCAAGCATCCAGGGCCGCGACGGCCGGAATCTGGTTGAGTGTCAAGGCGGCTAACGAAGGCGCGCCCATCTCCGCGGTGAGCGCGGCGAGCAACTCGGGCGAGCGCTGCTCGATGAGGCGAGCCGCCTTGCTGAGCACCTCGGCTCGTTCCAGTGGGGGCGTCGATGGCCACGGCCCGCTGTCGAAGGCGTCGCGTGCGGCGGCGACCGCGGCGTCTACATCGGCCTTGGTCACCGCAGGCACGCTGCCGACGGTCTCCTCGGTCGCGGGCGAGACCACGGAAATGCGGTCACTACCGGCAGGGGTGGTCCACTTCCCGCCGATGAACAGACTGTCGTAGTGCATAAGAACACGTTACAGTTTTGTCGCCGTGTTGTCTGCAACACGTTCTAATTCACTGTCTCGCAAGGACTGTGAACAGGGTGAATTCCAACCTGTCGGTTCGCTTCCCGGGTAAACGCACTATTGCGTTCTGTTGTTGAAAAGGGGATGCTTTAGCTACTGATCAGCTCGCTCGATTCATCGGACCTTTACAGCGAATTGGGGAGACCGACTCATGGCTGTGCAAGTGATCGGCCGATCGTTGATGACCAGCGACCAGACCGACCATCAAGCGAAGAGTGTGGGCAGTGGGGGATGGGTTGTGTCATTCCTGCCGGGCCGCACGCTCACGATCGAGCAGGCAACTGCCGCCATTCAGGCCGCTGAGGCGGTCGCGATGGTCGGGGCGTTAGCCGATCAGGTCGGCCTGACCACCTTGGAGACCGTCGGGCTGGCGATTCAGGAATCGCCTTGGGCCAGCGCGCTACCCGCGCCCGTCCGCAGGTCGCGTCGGTTGAGCTGGCTGGCCTGATCAGCCCTTGGTCGCCACGACCACCAGGTTGCTCACCAGTAGCTCGCGGATCACCGGAATTCGAACCAGCCACCAGGCCCACCTCGGGTGATAGCGGGGGAAGATCGTCCGTACGTCGGCCGATGTCGTTGCCGCCCAGCGCAGCCCGTCGGCCGCGGTCACGGCGAACAGCGAACGGCCGAACCTGTTCTTCGGTTCGTGACCGTGCTTGCGGCGATACCGGCGCGCGGCGTACTCGCCACCGAGGTAGTGCCACAGGCCGGTCTCGTGCCCGCCGAAGGGCCCGTGCCACACCGTGTACGAGAACACGATGAGGCCGCCGGGCTTGGTCACCCGCACCATCTCCTCCGCCATCACCCACGGATGCGGCACGTGCTCGGCCACGTTCGACGAGAAGCAGACGTCGAAAGCGTTGTCGCGGAACGGCAGTGCCATGCCCGATCCGCGGACCGAGCCGGACACCCGCAGACCCGCCGCGTGCATCTCCGACGGGTCGGGCTCGACCGAGACGTAGCGTGCGCCCGCCCTCGTGAACTCGTCGGCGAAGTAGCCGGGGCCGCCACCGACGTCGAGGACGACCGTGCCGGTGAGGTCGGTGCCGGTGATGTCGGCGTAGAAGTCGCCGATGAGGTCCGCGCTGTCGGTCGCGATGCCGCCGTAGAACCTGGCCGGGTCGGACTGCTCGAACCGGAAGCTGGTGAGCAGGCGCAGTGAGCGGCGCAGGGTGGCGCGGCGCGCGAACCTGGTCTGGTCGCGACGCTGGACAGGCCGCTCGGTCGTCGGCGGAGATGCGGTCGGCACGGCGAGGAGTTTATGGGCAGTGCGCTGTGTAGCGCAGACCACACCCGCTAGTGTGGTGGCCGACCTTTGTCCTCGACCGAACCGATTGCGAGCCCGACCGTGCGTGAAGTCCTCCTGCTGTGCTGGCGTGACACCGGGCACCCGCAGGGCGGCGGCAGCGAGCGGTATCTGGAGCAGGTCGGCGCCCAGCTGGCCGCGCGCGGCATCAAGGTCACCCTGCGCACCGCCGGATATCCGGGCGCGCCGCGCCGGGAACGCATCGACGGGATCGACATCAGCCGCGCGGGCGGCCGCTTCACCGTGTATCCGCGCGCCCTCGCCGCCATCCTCGCAGGTCGGCTCGGTTTCGGGCCGCTGCGCGAGGTGCGGCCCGACGTCGTGATCGACACCCAGAACGGCATCCCCTTCTTCGCCGCGGCCACCGGCGTGCCGTCGGTGGTGCTGGTGCACCACGGGCATCGGGAGCAGTGGCCGGTGGCGGGCAAGCTGGTCGGGCGGATCGGCTGGTGGATCGAGTCGCGCCTGTCGCCGCGGGTGCACCGCGACAACCAGTACCTCACCGTGTCGCTGCCGTCGGCCGAGGAACTGGCCGTGCTCGGGGTCGACCGGGAGCGCATCGCCGTCGTCCGCAACGGCGCCGAGCCTGTTCCCGCCGGTGTCGTCCCCGGCGGCGACGACACCCGCGCCACGCACCCGCGCCTGGCCGTGCTGTCGCGCCTGGTTCCGCACAAGCAGATCGAGGACGCGCTCACCGCCGTCGCCGCCCTGCGCACCCGCTTCCCGGACGTGCACCTCGACGTCATCGGTGACGGCTGGTGGGCGCCCAACCTGCGCGCCTGCGCCGATGAGCTGGGCATCGCGGGCGCGGTCACCTTCCACGGCCACGTCGACGAGCGTCGCAAGCACGAGATCCTGTCCACCGCGTGGGTGCACGTGATGCCCTCGCGGAAGGAAGGCTGGGGTCTGGCCGTCATCGAGGCCGCCCAGCACGGCGTCCCCACCATCGGCTACCGCAGCTCCCGCGGCCTGACCGACTCCATCGTCGACGGCGTCACCGGCCTGCTCGTCGACGACGCCCCCGCCCTCGCCGACGCCGCCGCCGACCTGCTCGCCGACCCCGAGACCCGCCAGATGATGGGCGAGAAGGCCCGCGCCCGCGCCCACGAATTCTCTTGGGAACAAACAGGTTCCGGCGTGCACGAAGTCCTGGCCGCAGCGGCCACCGGCCGTTTCGTCACCGGCCTGGTAACCCAGGCGTCGACGCAGTCCTGACCTCAGTCGCCGAACATCTCCTCGACAGTCCCCACCGTGATCGCTCGATCCAGCCAGGTCGTCAGCTGACCTCTGTCATGGCAGGCGATGATCCTGGCCTCGGCCGCCACTGACACGGTGAGGCCGCGCCTGTTCAGGATCCGCAGGATGCTGTCAGCCACTCCCAGGTCCCGGCCTTCTGCCAGTCCCTGTTCGAGCCCCTGCTCGCGCGCCTCGGCGCGGATGCGCTGCGAGGTCTCGGAGCGGAAGAACGACAGATCCACAGACATCAGTTTCCTCCAGATCTCGGCGCCTCGCGTGCGATCGAGGCCAAGTTCGACAAGTTCGGCGTAAATCTGTGCATCATCGCGATCGCCGACGAGGTGCAGCGCCTCTGCCAGCGCTTCCAGTATCGCACCGATGCTCGGACGGGTGGCATGCGTGATCGCGGACAGAACTGCCAGGGGCAGGTCGTCGACCGCGGCGGCGACCTCTGTGACGGCGGGGACGTTGTGCGGACCGAGGACGAGCGGCTGCAGGGTCAGGCAGGGCCAGATCGGGTGACCGAGGCGGAGCGGGCCGGCTGCCCATTCCGCTGTCGCCGCACCCCGGCAGACCACGACCAAAACGACCGCGAGGTCGTACTTGGCCTGGAGGAAGGTCAAATAGTAGGACCATGCTGCCGGTCGGGTGTCGTCGCGTCGGCCCTGTGACTCGACCACGAGCAGAAAAGTGGAGTCCGCGGTGACGATCCGTAGGACGGCGTCAGCGCGGCGTTCGATCGGTTGGATTTCGGTGAGGTCGACGGAGAGCTGCTCGACTTCGATCGGATCGCCGAACGGCAGGCCAAGCGTACGGAACGCGCGGGCGAAGGTGCCAGCGTCGTGCCGGAAGATCCGGTGCGTCGCCTCGTGCTGTGAGCTGACCATAGCGAGAGAACATAGATCGTCGCTCGCACTGGTGTTCTAATCGCTCGGCGTGTTCGGGGACATGCGGGCGCCGCGCCGGGAGACACTCCGGGGAAAGGCGGCGGCGGTGAGGAGGCTGGTGAGAAGGGTGGTGGCCCAGAGGAGGTGGGCTGTGCTGGAGATTCGGCGTTGGGTGGGGGTGGCGGTGTCGCGGAGGGCGGGGGCGGGGATTCGGTAGAGAGCTAGGTCCTGGTCTTCGTAGACGAGTTCTGTTGTGGAAAGGGTCTTTTCGGAGTCACCGCGAGGGCCGGGGGTGGTGCGTTCCACGAGGATCCAGCCGACGCCGAGGTCGGCGAGGGTGGTGGAAGGGGCGCCATGGATCAGGGCTTCCTCTACCGTGCGGGCGCGGTTGCCTTCGCCGGTGACGGCGTAGCCGCGGACGAGGAGTTCGCCGGTCTGGAGGACGTCGTTCGGGAGGATGCGTGGGGCGGGGTCGAGGACAGGTGCTGTTCCGCTGTAAGGGAATACGCGGAACATCCCGGTCGGGAGGACGGCGACGTCGCCGGGAGAGTCGATGTGCTCGGCGACCTTCTCCCATCCGCCCGGGTAGTGCACCGGTCGCATCGCGCCGCCGACTCCCCAGCCGAGGTCGGCCAGCGGCAGAATCAACAGAGCGATGAAAAGCGCTGCGACACCGGAAATCCCGGTCAGGTTCGGCTGCGTCGGCTCGGCGCTCGGTTCGCCGGTGCCTGGGTGAGTTGCGCTGTGGTCCTTGTCGATCTCTATCGCGCTTATCGTGCGGGTGCCGCCGGCTCGGATGGGTTCGTGCCCGGCGTCAGTGCCGCGTTCGGTGCCGATGTCGGTGGCCGCGTTGTCGCGGACTGCGGGCTCGAGGACGGGAACAGCGGGTCCGGTCGAGAACCGCCGGGCCCAGGTGAGAAAGGTCTGGCACGCGGCCGCCGCGCACAGGGCGTAGGCGGGCATCGCGAGGGCGACATACTTCTGGGTGTCGCGCAGGAGTCCGGCACCGGGAACGTGGACCACGAGCCACTCGCCGAGCGCGAGTCCGGGCCCGGTCGCACCCAGGGCGGGCAGCAGGATCGCCGCGGCCGCGATGATCAGCAGCGTGCGGCCGTCGCGCCCGATCGCCCACACCGCGCGCACCCCCAGCGCCACGATCGCGAGCAGGAGCACGGTCCCGACGAAGGCCAGCGGCGTCGTGCGCGTGGCGGGGACGGCTTCGCTGTTCCAGATCCCGCCGAGCCCGGCCAGGCTGCCCAGCGTCCCGAGCCACGGCTCCGCCCGCGCCGCGAACGCCGACACCCCCGCCGGGTCCGAAGGCTCAGCCCCCGACCCGAGCACCGTGGCGGTGAGCCACGGCGCGCACGTCACGATCCACAGTCCGACAGCGGGCAGGAACGCCCGTCGCCCGACCAGCGCCAACCCCACCACCGCGACCAGCAACGACCCGGTCGGCGTCAACCCGGCCGCCGCAAAACCCGCCACAAGCGCGGCCCATGCTCCCGCCGACCCCCGGACAGACCGCGCCCCGCTGGTCCTGCGGACCCCGCCCGCACGGCGGATACGGGAGGCGGCCAGGGCGGTCCAGGGGAGGGCGGCGTAGCCGGCGAGCAGGCTCCAGTGGCCCTGGAGGAGGCGTTCGGCGACGAAGGGGTTCCAGAGGGCGAGGGTGGCGGCGACGAGTTGGGCGGGGGTGGGCGCGGCGAGGAGTTCGCGGGCCAGGACGGCGGCGCCGTAGCCGGAGGCCCAGAGAGCGGTGATGAGGATGGCCTTGACGAGGAGGCCGCCGTCGATCAGGGGCGACAGGCTCGCGAGGAGAGCGTCTTGGGGGACGGCGCGGGGCGCGGCGGCGCCGAGGCCGAGCGCGGAGTCGGTGAGATAGGAGCGTGGTGTGCTCACGGCGTCGCGGAGCAGCAGGTATCCCGAGCCGGCCAGCGGGCCGACGATGATCAGCGCGAGCACTGCGCAGTACCCGGCCACCCAGGCCCTCGCCCGCCCACTTCTCGTCACGTCACTGCACCTTACGTTCCGGCGCGCGCGGGTGGGGGTGGTGCCCGTCGGCGCCAAGGTGAGTCCGGTCGGACTCACATTTTCGGGGTTGTGCTGATGTGTGCTGGGCCGAGGTGCGACGATGGGGCGTGTCCTCCGTCCGTCGCCCCCCTGTCGTTGCTGACCTGACCTGGGTGACGGCTGGCGCGATGACCGCCAACGTCGCCGGGTATCTGCTGCAACTGCTCGCCAGCCGCTGGCTCGGCGTCGCCGGCTTCAGCGAGTTCGCGAGCCTGCTCGCCGTGCAGCTGCTGTGCGCGGTGCCCGCCCTGGCCATGCAGAACGTGGTGGCCCGCGAGGTGGTGCACGGTGCGGACATCCGCGCGGTCCGGGCGATGCAGTGGCGGTGCGCCGCGCTGGTCGCCGTGGTCGCGGTGGTGCTGGTGCCGGTGGTCGCCGGGGTCCTGCATGTGGGTGTGTGGGCCGCGGCCGCCGCGCTCGGCGCCGCTCCCGCACTGGTGGTGCTGTCCGGCGAGCAGGGAATCATGCAGGGCGGCAACCACTTCCGAGCGCTCGCCGCAGTCCTCGCCCTCGCGGGTACGGCTCGTGTGGCCCCCGCCCTGATCGCGCTGGTCCTCGGCGGCGGTGCGGCAGGCGCGCTGTGGGCCGCCGCGGCGGGCATCGTCAGCGCCGCGATCATCGCGGGCCGCATCGCCCGCTCGACTACGCGCGGAGCCGGCCGGCGGACGACCTCCGACGCGCGGTACCGGATCGGTGTCCTGCCGGTGCTGCGCGCGGTCCAGGTCCAAGCCGCGCTGATGGCACTCTCCTCGGCGGACCTGATCGTCGTGCGCATCGTCCTCGACGACACCGAGGCGAGCCAGTACTCCCTCGGCACCGTCGCGACCAAGATCGCCTTCTGGCTCCCGCAGGCCGTGGGAGTCGTCCTGTACCCACGGATGGCGCTGGCCGCGCATTCGGGACGGGCGATCCGTGACGCGCTCTCGGTGCTGTCGCTGATCGGCATCGTCGCGGTGCTCGGCGCCGCGGTGGCAGCACCGCTCGCGCCACTGTTCGCGGGCCGGGACTACGCACCCATCCAGGGGATGCTGTGGGTGTTCGCCCTGCACGGCGCCGTGCTCGCCGTCCTCCAGGGCGCGCTGCTGTCGGCGATCGCGGTCGAGCGCACCGCGCTGGCCGCGCTCACCTGGCTCGGTCTCGCGGTGGAAGTGGTCCTGATGCTCACCCTCGCCGATTCGATCGGCACCCTGATCACCACCGCGGTCTCGGTGGCCACCGTGACGACCGTGCTCGTCGCGCTGGTGGTGTTGCGGACCGCTGGCCGCGCCGCACCTGACCCGGCGATATCCGACCGTTCGTTCACGTAAGAGCCGCGATTCACACGAGGACGGACTTCGCCACCCGCGCGGCATCCCGCAGGCGCGCAGCGGAATCCGGCGCGCGCTCGAGCACCCAGACGCCCTGGAAGAACACCAGCAGGAATCGTGCCAGTGCCCGCGGGTCGGCGTCGGGGCGCAGTTCCCCCTGCGCCACGGCACGGGCGAGCGCGCCGGCGAACGCGGCTTCGGTTCTGGCCCAGCTGGATTCGACCAGTCGGGCGACATCGGCGTCGCGGGCCGCCAGCTCGACCGCCGCGTTGGTCACCAGGCAGCCGAGGAACCGGTCCGGCCTGCACGAATCCCGCACGAACTCGTCGATCAGGGCGATGACCGCCGGCACCGCCGGGCCCGGCCGGGACAGCGCCACGGTGATCCGCGCGTCGACGATCTCCAGATGTCGTCGCAGTGCCTTCATGAAGAGGGCGTGCTTGTTGCCGTAGGTCGCGTAGATGCAGCCCCTGGCGATTCCGAGATGCTCGGTGAGATCCGCGAGCGAGGTGGTCTCGTAGCCGCGCTGCCAGAAGAGATCGAGGGCGCGGTCGAGCACCACCTCGGGGTCGAATTCCTTGGTACGCGCCATTTTTCGAGGATACCAAGCGCTATTGCGACCGATCGGTCAAGTATGCGAGACTGCGTGCGCTCGACATTCAGAACTGAACAAAGGATTCATCATGGCGTTCACCAAGCTGCTCGGCGCCGGTATCGCGGCACTGGCATTCGGTGCGGTGCTCACCGCGGGCCCGGCCGTCGCCGAACCGCTCGCTTCCACTCCGGTCGTCGCCCCGGGGGAACCTGCCCCTGGCGCATCGTCGGGCAGCGCGATCGATGCCTTCGACCCGCTGCTGCGCTTCCTGAAGTGCGGCTCGGCCGCGCAGTGCGACTACTAGACAACGAGAACGGCCCCGGTCATCGACCGGGGCCGTTCGCTGTGAACCGCTGTCAGGGACGCTTGTTCACGTCGATCTGCTCGGTCGGCGCGTCGTAGTCCCCACGGGTGAACTGGGTGGTCGGCGCGTCATCACCCTCGTAGCGCGAGCTGCCCTCGTCGGCGGCGGGCGCCGGCGTCGGGCGACGTCCGCGCGGGCCGGCATGCGCGGGCGCACCCCCGCCGCGCAGACCGAAGAACAATCCGGCCAGCAGGGCGAGCACGCCGAGCACGCCCAGCACGATCGGCACCACACGGCCGAACAGCGACAGCTTGTCGGTGTTCTCCTTGGCGATCGCGATCTGCGACTCCACGGTGGCCTCGTCGAAGACGATGTGCGACTTGAGCGCCGTCACCTCGGGCTTGTCGGCCGCCCGCCCGTAGAACAGGTGGATCGACTCGCCGCCCTTGATCACGGTGCCGGTCTGCGGCTCGACCCACAGGTCGCGCACGTTGGTGTAGAAGCGGGTCATGGTCACCGGCTGATCGGCGGGCACGTCGGTGACGCCCCACTTCGCGGCCGGCAGGGTCAGCCGGTTGGTCGGCGACTGCACGACGTCCCAGGTGCTGGTGACCGGCGCGGTCATCTGGAAGTGGTAGACCTTCGTGTTGTTGATCTCGGTCTCTTCGATGAAGTTGGCGTCGAAGGACTTCCGCACGTTGATGTCGAAGTACGGGTACGTCTTCTTCTCGGTGCCGATCGGGAAGCGGTAGCCGATGCCGGTGTGCTGCACCGGCTCCATGACGCTGCCGTCCTTGTTCACGGTGACCGCGATCGAGCCGTTGGGGTCGGTGTCGACCGGCATGCCGGTCTTGCGGTCGATGGTGACGCGGTCGATGGCCGCGGTGAGCAGACCGGTGTCGCCCTGCACGTCGGTGCGGCG
Organism: Nocardia neocaledoniensis; assembly: GCF_029868625.1. Classification (GTDB taxonomy): domain Bacteria; phylum Actinomycetota; class Actinomycetes; order Mycobacteriales; family Mycobacteriaceae; genus Nocardia; species Nocardia neocaledoniensis_A. Next base: position 10,412 of record NZ_JARWOJ010000079.1, read on the forward strand.
CAGCGTCTGGCCCGCCTGCAGCGTCATCTGGTCGGCGTCGGAGGGCTCCTCGACGGTGACGAAGCGCTGGGAGATCAGCGGCACGTCCTTGTTCACGACGGCGGGACCATCACCGGTGGTCAGCGACTTGGAATCGAGCACGAGGCTGTCTTCGCCCGGCTGATTCTGCGCGATGGTGGTGATCTCGAGGTCGAGCGGAGTCTTGGCGACCTTGCTCACCGTATAGGTGGGGATCATCAGCGCGGCGACGAGTAATGCCGCGCCCAGACCCACGAGCACGCAGGCGACCGTCCTTCTGGTACCGGCACTCAGTGCCATGCAAACTCTCCTCGTCGTTCGAACACGGATCCTCCGGTGGTCTGGTATTGCACCCTAGGCCCTCGTGAGCCCCGACACTAACAGCCCGACCGCGCCGAGTGCCGTGCTGAGCCCCGTAAATCGCCGACAGGGCAGACTGGACCCCGATGACGACCGTGACCACCCCCGTGACGCCACCGCGCACCTTCATTCCGGCCCTGGAGGGCATGCGCGGAATGGCGGCGCTCGGTGTCGTCGTGACCCATGTCGCCTTCCAGACCGGCACCGGCCGGATCCCGGTGCTCGGCCCGATCCTGGAACGCTTCGACATGGCCGTCGCGGTGTTCTTCGCGCTGTCCGGTTTCCTGCTGTGGCGCCCGCACGCGGCGGTGGCGCGCGGCGTCGGTTCCGCGCCGTCGACCGCCCGCTATCTGCTGCATCGCCTGATGCGGATCATGCCCGCGTACTGGGTCGTCGTGGTGTTCGTGCTGGTGTTGCTGCCCAGCGCGGCCCAGCACGCGAACCTGCGGGTGTGGGTGTCCAACCTGCTGTTGCTGCAGGTCTTCGTGCCGCTGACGCTCACCGACGGCCTCACCCAGATGTGGAGCCTGTCCGTGGAGGTGGCCTTCTACCTGGTGCTGCCGCTGCTGGCCTGGCTGGTCGTGCGGCTGCGCGGCCGGGCGGCGCGCTGGCGGGTGCCGGTGCTCGGCGGGCTGGTCGCGGTGAGCCTGACCTGGAACCTGTGGCCGATCCCCACCCCGGACGCGATCCACGCCGACAACTGGCTCCCCGGCTATCTGCCGTGGTTCGCGGCGGGCATGGTGCTCGCCGAACTGATCTATCAGATCCGGCCCGGCGCCTGGTGGGTGCGGCTGTGCTCCTCCCAGCCGCTGATGTGGGCGCTGGCCGCGCTGGCCTTCCTGATCTCGGCGACCGAGTTCGGCGGTCCCGGTGGGCTCGAACGCGCCCAGCCGTGGCAGTACGCGATGAAGATGCTGCTCGGCATGGTCATCGGGTTCGGTCTGCTCGCCCCGCTGGTGCTGCGACCGGCCGACGCCCCACCGCACCGCTGGCTGGAATCCGCGACGGCGGCGACGCTCGGCCGCTGGTCCTACGGCATCTTCCTCTGGCATCTGGTCGTGCTCACCATGGTCTTCCCGGTGTTCAGCCTGCTCCCGTTCAACGGCCACTTCGGCTATGTCCTCGTGCTGACCGTCGGCCTGACCATGCCGCTGGCCGCCGCGAGTTTCGCGCTGATCGAGGACCCGGCGCGGCGCCTGGCCCGCCGCTGGGACAAGGCCGCGGCCGCCCGTCGCTCCCGGCGCGCCGAGGAGACCGCGGCACTCGAGGCTTCGGCACCGTGAGGACATCGGTGCACGCGAGGCGGTCAGCCGCCGCCGATCAACCGCGCGCGTGCGTGCGCGGAGCATCCGGCTCGCCTCGGTAGGTTCCGTGCGCGCCGACCAGCGCCGCGCGTGCGCATCGGGCTCGCCCCGGTACGCTCTGTGCGCGCCGGCCTGAACGAGCCCGTCCGGATGGCTGCCCCGGTGCGTGATCAGCGTCGGCGCGGTAGCGCCGCGACACCCACCGCGACGACCGCGATGACAGCGGGCGCCTGCGCCCACAGCGACCCGCCCATGTACGGCACCCCGGACCGCCACGGCCCGGTCGACAACGCCGCCGCGGAGATCAGCGTCCCGAGCCCCGCCACCCACGGCAGCACCCGCGCGGTGACGATCGGCCGGAAATGCGCGCAGCCCAGCGTGATCAGCGTGAGCGCCGCCCCGATCGGCCCGGAGACGACCGCGACCACTCCGGTGAGCCCGACCGCGCCCGCCCACCGGACACCCCAGGTCACCGGCGCGGACCCCAGGTCACGCACCTTGCCGCGTCGCGGAATCGCCAGCAGCACCAGCGGGATCAGCAGGAGCAGCCCGCCGAAGATGGCGAGCCGGTACCACCGGTCGGCGGGGAACGACACGGTGACCTCACCCTTCGCGTCCGCCGGAAGCAGCCATCCCTGCTGCCATCCGTCGACGACGATCGGGTCGAGTTCCCGCCCGTCGGCGGTGCGCGCCTGCCAGCCGACATTCGTGCTGAGCGGCAGCACGAGCAGCCGCGTGCCGGGGGCGGTGGTGGCCGCGACCGGGGCGATCGGGTCGGTGCGGATCAGCCGCAGCCGGTCGACGGTGAACAGCTCGGTGGGTGCGACGGTGAGGTCGGGACGGCCGGGGAGCAGTTCGATATCGGCCGCGTCCTCGGCGCAGGGACGGGCGGAAACCGGTGCGCCGGAACGGAGTTCGTCGGCGGTGGCGGTGATGGTGGTGTGCACGGTGCGGCCACCGATCGCGAGCACCGGCCCGGCCTCGCAGCCGATGGTGACCAGCCGGTCGCCCGGCGCGGGGGTCGGATACCCGGGTCCGAGCACTTCCACCTCGGCGAGCCCGGCGGGCTGGGTGAGGACGAAGCCGAGCGCGGTGCGGTCGAGCACCTCGTTCCAGGTCTGGATGCTGATCTCGACGCGGTCGGTGACGGTGGGGTGCAACGAGATCCGGGCCGGTTCGCCGTGCTCGCGCTCGGGCAGCTCGCGCACCTGCGGGCCGTTGCCCAGGTTCACCGCGACGGAGGTGGCGGTGGCCGGGAGTCCGCCGAGCGCGGTGGTGAGGTCGAGCCCGGTGACCTCGGTGGGTTCCGGAAGTTCCAGCACCAGTGTCGGTTTGGCGCCGGCGAGGCCACGGACGGTCGCTTCCGGCGCGGTCCAGGTGGTCTTCGGGTCGCCGTCGGTGGCGGCGAAGGCGGCGCCACGCAGGTCGGCGACATCGGCCTTGCCGCGCGCGACGGGCCGGGCGTGGTCGGTGAGCAGCGCCTCCAGCGCCGGGCCCGGCCTGGTGCGGACGGTCAGGTCGGTGGCGGCCGTGAGCGGTTCGGGGACGGCGAGGGTGCGGTTGAAGACGCCGGGTTCCTCGGCGGGCAGGCCGAGTCCCTTGCTGCAGTGGACGCGGATCGGGCCGTCGAAACACGCACTGCGACCGGGGAATTCCTGGCCGAGGTCCCACCCGGTGATGGTGCTGCCCGCCGGGAGGTCGGGTAGCGCGACGCGATGCCGGATGTCGACCCTGGTCGGTGCGTCCCGGACGGTGTAGTCGTCCAGGGTGAGTTCGCTGATCCCGAATTGCCCACCGCTGGTGCCGGTTTCGGTGCGCGCCGCAGTGATCATCACCCAGTCGGTCTCGCCCGCGGGCAGCGCCACATTCACGGGGGCGCCGGGTTCGGTGATCCGTGCCGACACCGTGCCGCGTGAGGTCCGCACCTCCACCCACTTGACGGGGTCGCCCAGCGCGGCGGCCGTGGTGGTGAACCGCAGCGAGCCGGAGTTGATCGGCTCGTCCAGATCGAGCCGAATCCATTGCCCGAGAGCGGGTTCGGCACCGTTGCTGATCCAGGCGGTGCTCGGATCGCCGTCGACGGCGGCGGCGGTGGAACTGCCGGGCGCGGCGCCACCGATCTGTGTCGCGTCGGCGGCCGAACTGGACGCGGTGACCTTCGCCCCCGACCATTCGCCGCGCACCAGCGGGGTGCCGTCGACCGGGTAGTCGGGCACCAGGTTGTGGGTGCGGCGCGCGTCGTCGGCGGCGCGGACGGCGGAGTTGTGGTTGTCGACCCGGCCGAAGTCGGACTCGCGGTCCATCGGCGTATCGGTCACGAGCACCGGCTCGGTCGGCAGCCCGGCCCGCGCGGCGTCGGCCGTGAGAAGCACGGGCGCCGTGGGGTTTCCGGCGTCGCGGCGCACCCGCTCCAGCACCTCGGGGCCACCGTGGACTACGGGAACCGTGTCGAGCGGGACCGTGTAGGCGCCGGGGAATCCGGGCGGTGCGCCGGTGCCCGAACGCACTGTCGTCGGCGTACCAGGTGACGGCACCTCGACGCGGTAGATCTCGATCGCCGGATACGAGGGTTGCAGATCGTTGTCGATGACCAGCCCGGCGTCCGCGGCGCGCGGCCCGATCAGGTCGCCGAACTTAGCCACCTTCGTCAGCCCGGGCGAGCCTTCGATCGCCTGGTGCGCCAGCATCGGCCGGGTCGAGCGTGACGTCTCGGGGTCGAGGTCGTTGCGCAGCACCAGAACACCGATGCCCTGGTCGGCCAGGGTGGCGGCCAGGCCGGTCGACGGTCGGCCGTCGGCGATGAGCCGCTGCACCGAATCCATCGCGCGGATGGTGCCCGGCGGATTCAGCGGCACCGAGTCGCGCACCGCCCACGGCGTGCCGGCCAGCGCCTGCAGCGGTTCGTCACGGGTGAGTCCCCAGATCTGGCTGCCGAACGGCGCGCCGGGCACCACGAGCGCGCGGGTGTCGGCGGCGTTGTCGGCGAGCCAGTCCGCGGTGTCGGTCCAGTACGCGGGCACCCGGTCGTAGGCGCCGCGCGGCGCGAGCCTGCCGGTCCAGGCCAGCGAGGTGGCCAGGGTGAGCGCGGCCAGGATCAGCGCGGCGACGGCGACGAGCCGGTCGCGTTCGGGATGGGCGAAGCTGTCGCGCCACTCCCGCAGCGGCACCGAGGCAGGCAGCGCCACCCGGCCGAGCAGATGGGCGAGGCCGAGCACCAGCGGCAACCGGATCAGCGGTTCGAGCTTGTGCACATTGCGCAGCGGCGCGCCCGCGGAATCGAGGAACACCCGCACCGTGTCGGCGAAGGGCCCGCCGAGCGTGCCGACGTAACCGGCGCAGATCCCGGCCAGCCCGACGCACAGGATGAGCGTGAAGCGGCCGCGATACGGCATGGACGACTTCGCCAGCCCGGCCATGCCCGCGGCGGCGAGCAGCCCGGTCGCGAGGACGGCGGCGGGCTGGGTCACCAGCACCGCGCCCGCGATGCGCTCGGGGGAGACGAACGGCGTCCACGAATCGGTGCCGCGCAGCACCTCGGCCAGCGAGGCCCACTGCGTCGTCACCCCGGACGACTCGATGTAGTCCAGGAACGGCGGACTCACCTTCCCGAGCAGCAGCAGCGGCACCACCCACCAGAAGGTGGCGAGCACCAGCAGCGGAATCCAGGCCGCCGTGAACCGCCACCACCGCCGATTCGGCCGATACGAGGCCCACCACAGCGCGGCGGGCAGGAAGGCGGCCACGGTCGCGACCGCGTTCACCGAGCCCATCAGCGCCAGCGCGAGCGCGCTGCCCGCCGGCGAGTGCGCGCCACCGCGTCGCCCCGTATCCGGCTCGGCGCCCGCGCGCAGGGCGACACCGAGCGCGGCGGGCGCGAGCAGCACCCACGGCGCCAGCATCATCGGCAGCGTCTCGGAGGAGATCGAACCGAGCGTGGTGAGCACCCGTGGCGACAACGCGAACGCGATGCCCGCGACCGCCCGCGACCCGCGCGAGCCGATCCCGAGCGTCTCGCACAGTTTGACGATGCCCCAGAACCCGGCGAGCAACAGCAGCGCCCACCAGACGCGCTGGGTCACCCAGGCGGGGACGTGCAGGAGGTCACCGGCGGCGAAGAAGGCGCCGTGCGGGAAGAAGTAGCCGTAGGCCTGGTTCTGTACCTGGCCCATCGGGGCCTGGCTGCTCCACAGATGTGAGGCGCGCGCGAGGAAGCCGAGCGGATTCTCCGCGAGGTCGTACTTGGTGTCCGCGACCGTCAGGCCGGGAGCCTGCGCGAACGTGAGGACGAAAGCGGTGATGACCGAGCCGACGAACCAGCGCCAACCCAGTGGAGCCGCGCGGCCCTTCGGCTCAGCGGCTGCCGTATTCAGGAGCGTTGAGCAGCGAGGAATCCTTGTCACCGCTGCGGTCGATCGAGGGTGCGGTGTTCTGCTGTACCGCCGCCGTGATCGCGAAGACGGCGATAGCGCTCAGCAGGGCGCCGCCGACCGCGCTGGCAACAGCCGGAACAGCAAACTTCATCGCGCACTCCAATTCGGCTCGACGTGGGGGTGGTACTCGGGCCAACCTAGCAGGTCCGGGGCCGCGGGTCAGTCTTCGGGCAGCCGACATCCGAGCGCGCCGAGCAGAGTACGGAACTTGGCGGTCGTCTCGGCCAGTTCGGCCAGTGGCTCGGAGGCCGCGACGATCCCGCCGCCCGCGGTCGCCCGCAGGGTCCGCAGGTCGGCCGACAGCTCGGCGCCGCGGATGGCGACGACCCATTCGCCGTCGCCGTCCTCGGCGCACCAACCCACCGCGCCGCCGTAGAAACCGCGACGCTCGGCGGTGGTGATCGCGGTCAGCGCGGCGTCGAAGGGTGTGCCGTTCACGGCGGGCGTCGGGTGCAGCAGCAGTGCCAGATCCAGCGCGGTCGTCGCCGGATCGCGCAGTACGCCGTGGATCGGCGTGGCCAGGTGCCAGACCTGTTCGGTGCCGAGTAGTTCGGGCCCGTCGGGGATGTGGAGTTCGGCGCACACCGGTGTCAGCCGGTCGCGGATCCAGTCGATCACGTACGCGTGCTCGTCGTGATTCTTGCCGCTGGCCAACAGTTCCTTCGCCTGTGCGGCATCGGCGGCCGGATCGGCGAGCCGGGGCAGCGTGCCGGCCAGCGGATGCAGGCCGACGCGGTCACCGTGCCGGGTGACCAGCACCTCGGGCGTCGCGCCGAGCAGCGTCTCGCCGGGCCGTCCCGCCGCCGTCAGGTCGACGGCATAGACGCTCGCGCTGGGGTGCCGGGTCAGCAGTTGGCCTGCCACGACCTCCGGTTCCAGCGGTTCCGCGGCTTCGACCACCAGCGATCGCGCGGCGACCACCTTGCGCAGGTCGTCGGCCGGATCGCCGAGCCGCTCGATCAGCGCGGCCACCCTGGCTACATGCTCGTCCGGGCTCGGCAGCTGCGCGACCACCCGCACCTCGGGCAGCGGGGGCAGCGCCGCCGGACGCCACGGACCAGCGGTGTGCAGCGCCGACTCGGGTTGCCACAGCGCGGCGGGTTCGCCGGGGTCGAACGGCAGTGCGCCGACGATCAGCTTCGGCCCGACCTCCGGCCCCGTCGGCCATTTGCGCAGCGCTGCGGCGGCCTGGCGGGGATCGGGGAAGCTCGCACGCATCCCCGATGCGCGCAGTACGCCGTCGGGGCGGGCCAGCAGGAAGTTGTTCATCGGACCCGGACCGCCCGTCGCCCTGGGGTCCCCGTCACGGCGCGGATCAGGGCGGACGTCGAAGCCGATCGGCCGGTGCGGTCCATGCTCCGACCATAGCGCCGCGGCGGGCCGTGGCGACGCGACAGCGACCCAGCTCTCAGTGTTCGGGCGGTACCAGGAACACCGGCCGGTGCCCGTGCTTGAGCACGGCCTCGGCGACGCTGCTGTGCAGCAACGCGCGCAGCCCGGTGGCGCCGCGGGTACCGGCGACGATGAGGTCGACGTCGAGTTCGTCGGCGCAGTCGACGATCGCGTTCCAGATCGTGGTCGTGCATTCGACGGTCCGCGCCTCGGCGGTGATCCCGGCCAGTTCGGCCAGGTGCACGCCCTCGGCGTTGATCTTGCGGGCATCGGTGTAGGCGATGTCCTCGATCTCCTCGTCCGGCACCCAGTCCGGTTGCATCACCCCGGCCAGCCCGGAGATGCGAGCGGCCTGACGCACCATCGGTTCCCATGCGGTGAGCAGGATCGCGCGCTCGGCGGTGAGGAAGCGGCCCGCGTACTCGATGGCGCGCTTGGCGTGCTCGGAACCGTCGTAGGCGATGAGCATCCGATCGCAAGCCATGACGACCTCCTGCGCTGGTACAGCGTCTGTGTGCACAGGTTACCCCCGCGAGTGGGGGTCCAATCGGCAACCGGTTCGGCGGTTCGGATCGCGACGGGGCTACCGTGGAGCCCATGCGGAAATCGCCTGTGGTCGTGTTCGCAGTTCTGGCAGCCGTCGCCACCGCCTGCTCGGGAGGTTCGTCCACCGAGACGACCCCCGCGGCGAGCAGCACCGGCGCCGCCACCTCGTCCACGGGCGAGCAGGGTTCGCCCGCCACCGCCACCCCGGTCCAAAACCCGTGCGGCACGGACTATCTCGCGAAGTTCACGCAGCGCGAGAAACTCGCGCAGCTGTTGACCGTCGGCATCACCGGCGCGGCCGACGCGTCGAATGTGGTGAGCACCGAGCAGGTCGGCGGCATCTTCGTCGGCAGCTGGACCGACCCGAGCCTGCTGGACAAGTCCGCGCTGGACGCGGTCAAGGCCCAGGCCAAGGCGCCGTTGATGGTGACCATCGACGAGGAGGGCGGCCGGGTCTCGCGGGCGAAGAACGTCATCGGCGCCGCGCCGTCGGCCCGCGTGGTCGCCCAGACCCAGACGCCGGAAGAGCACTACCAGAACACGCTGACCAGGTCGAAGGCGCTGAAGGATCTCGGCATCACCGTCGATTTCGCGCCCGATACCGACGTGAGCGCCCAGCCCGACGACAGCGTCATCGGCGACCGCTCCTACAGCGACGACCCGCAGGTCGTCACCGACTACGCCGCGGCCTACATCCGCGCCTCCAACGAGGTCGGCCTCGGTTCGGTCATCAAGCATTTCCCCGGGCACGGTTCGGGTTCGGGTGACTCGCACACCGGCGCGGTTCGCACACCCCCGCTCTCGGAGCTGCAGGACAAGGACCTGGTCCCGTTCCGGAACCTGGTCGGTTCCGGCGCCGCGGTGATGGTCGGGCACCTGGACGTGCCCGGCCTGACCGAACCCGACGTCCCGGCCAGCATCAGCCCGGCCGTGATGTCGCTGCTGCGCGAGGGCACCGGTTACGGCGCCGCCCCCTACAACGGCCCGATCTTCACCGACGATCTCGGCGGCATGGCGGCGATCACCGCGCGCATGTCGATCGAGGAGGCGGTCGAGGCGGCGCTCGTCGCCGGGGCCGACAATGCCCTGTGGATCAGCACCGACGCGGTGCCGCAGGTGCTCGACCGTTTGGAACAGTCGGTGGCTGGTGGCAAACTGCCCGCCGACCGGGTCGACGCCTCGGTGCTGCGGATGGCGCGCTACAAGGGCGTGCCGCTGGGCTGCTGAGTGTGTCTGGCGACTGTGCGGCAAATGGGTACGGGTGAACTTACCTTGGAGTAAGATAGGTGTTCACCCTGCGGTAGGAGAGTGGATGGCGGGCGGGACGAAGCGACTTCCCCGGGCGGTTCGCGAGCAGCAGATGCTCGATGCCGCCGTCGAGGTGTTCGCGCGCAAGGGCTTCCACGATACCTCCATGGACGCGATCGCGGCCGAGGCCAAGATCTCCAAGCCCATGCTCTACCTGTACTACGGCTCCAAGGACGAGCTGTTCCGCGCCTGCATCCAGCGCGAGGGACTGCGCTTCATCGAGGCCGTCGCGCCCGCGGGCAACCCGCACCTCACCCCGCACGAGCAGGTTCGCACGGCGCTGGAGGGGTTCCTCGACTTCGTCGACCGCAATCGGCAGTCCTGGCAGGTGCTCTACCGGCAGGCAATCGGCCAGCAAGCGTTCGCCTCCGAGATCGACAACGCCCGCGAGCGCGTCATCGAACTCACCGCGAAACTGCTCGAATCCAGCGCCAAGCACGCCGATCCCGGCACCAATTTCGAGGTCGTCGCGGCCGCGGTGATCGGGGCGGGCGAGGCGATCGCCGACCGGGTCGCCGGTGGCCGGATCGAGGTGGCCGAGGCGGTCGACCTGCTCGACGATCTGGCCTGGCGTGGTCTGGCCGGACGCAAGAAGACCGAATAGCCCGCCAGCGGTTGCCACCTCGTCGTCGACCTGCCAGGGTGCACGGTTAGACATTTCACGGCAGACGGGGTGGGCAGTTGTTCGGTGTGTTGAAGCCGTGCGCGCACGGTGCGGCGAAGTACGGCATCGATCCGGGGCAGTGGCAGGCGCACATGTGCGGGCTGTGCCTCGGTCTGCGCGACGGCTCCGGCCAGCTGGCCAGGGCGGCGACCAACACCGACGCCATCGTGCTGAGCGTGCTCACCGAGGCGCAGGCCGAGGCGCCGGACGAGCGCCGTACCGCCGGCCCCTGCGCGCTGCGCGGCATGCGTCGCGCGTCCGTGGTCGCGGCGAACGCGCCGGGGGTTCAACTGGCCGCCACCGCGTCACTGCTGTTGGGCGCGGCCAAGATTCGCGACCACGTCGACGACGGTGACGCGGGCCGCCTCGCGCGCCCGCCGATGCGCCGGGTCTCCGGCGCATGGTCGGCGGCAGCGCGTGCGCAAGCCGACCTCATCGGCCTCGACATCGGCCCGCTGATCACCGCCATCGACAGTCAAACGGCCCTCGAGGCGCGCGCGGGAGTCGCGCCGGGGGCCGAGCGCACGACCACCGTCGCGCCGACGGGGACGCCGCGGGCCGATCGCACGTCCACCAGCGCGCGCGAGCACGCCGATGGCTCGGGCACCCCGCCGAGCACGCTCGACGAGCTCACCGCCCCCACCCAACTCTGCGCCGCCACCCTCTTCGGCCACACCGCCGTCCTCGCGGGTCGCCCGGAAAACGTCGCGGCGCTTCAGGAGATCGGCCGCCACATCGGCCGCATCGCGCACCTCGCCGACGCCATCGAAGACCGCGAGCGCGACCGGCTCCGTGGCCGATTCAACCCGCTCGAGGCCACCGGTACCGACATGCCGCGCGCCTATGAGCTGTTGCGCGAGAGCGAATCCCGTATTCGCGCGTCCGCCGCCGCGGCGAAGCTGGACCAGCTGCCCACCGTCCGCTGGGCACTACTCGACCCGCTGGCCGCGCTGCTGCGCCGGCTGGGGCAGGGCCTCGGCATCGCCGTCGGCCATGTCTGCCGCACGTCGCCCGCCGCGCAACAGCATGCGCCGTACCAGTTTCCATCTCCGCCCGGGCGCAGGCCGACCAGGAGGCCCGGCCCGATCAAGGCGGGTGGGCTGATCCTGGGCGTCTACTGCACGGGCGTTGCGTGCTGTGTCGACCACACCAGTCCGTGCACCGGCGAGCAGAAGGACGCCTGGGCCAAGCACTGCGACTGCGGCGACTGCTGCGATTGCGGTGACTGCTGTAGCAACTGCTGCGGCGAGGACTGCGGGTGCGGCGACTGCTGCAGCTGCGACTGCAACTGCTAGGAAATCCTCACTCGCACTTCACGATCGGGATCGGGTCGTACTTCACGGTCCTGGTGTGCCGGGACACCTGCGCACCGGTCTTGCGATCGGTGATCACCCTGGTGTCGGAGATGGTGAAGCCGGGCGCGCCCTCGGAGGCGATGCAGTCCTTGCCCTTGGGCAGGGTGATCTCCTGCGGCTCGGTCGGCTTCGACTTCTCGCCCGTGATCGATTCGACGTCGACGGTCTTGGTACCCCACAGCCGCACGGTGATGTCCGAGCCGGTCGCGACCGTCTGGATGTAGACGCCGGTCGCGGCGGTGTTGCGGAAGGCGAGGTCGATCGCGCCGTCGAAGACGGTGGCTTCGCGCGCCGCCGGGTACCGCGAGATGTAGTAGCTGTGCTCGGTGTGGCCCGCGTCCTCCATCCCGGCGAAGTACGACGCGTTGTACAGCGTGGTGGCGAACTGGCTGATGCCGCCGCCGACCGCGGTGCTCGGCCTGCCCTTGTCGATGATGCCCGACTCCACGTACCCCTCGGCGGCGGTGCGCGGACCGGTGAACTCGTTGAGCGAGAACGTCTCTCCCGGTTTCACCACGGCGCCGTTCACCTTCGCGGCGACGGTGCGGATGTTCACCCCGGACGGGCCGCTGAAGCCGCCGGTGGTGAATTCGCCGATCATCTCGTTGATGCCGAGCCCGTTGGCGGCCTCGGTGGTGAGCTTCGGCTCGACCCGCTGGTACACGGCCTCGGCGGTCCGGTCGCCCGGCTGGGTCAGCAGCGCGGGCAGCTTCTCCAGCGTCTTCGGCCAGTCGATCTTGTTGCCGACGACGGCGGGCACCACGGTGGGTTTACCCGCGCCGACGGTGAAGGTGGCGTCCTTGGGCTCCACCTCGGAGGCCGCGAGCTGCGGCGCGAGCGCGGCGACGGCCGCGGCGTCGTCGATCTTGGGCGCGAGGCCGCCGTTCCCGTCCGGGACGAAGCCGAGCACACCGGCGATCTGCTCCGGGCTGAGCACGGCCTGTACGTCCTTGCCCTCGGCGTCCTTACCCGCGACGGTGATGGGGGCGGCGACGGCGGGGGTGGCGATGTCGCGCAGCGCGGCCTGCACCGCTTCGGTGCGCACCGCGACCGGCGCCGCGATCACCGGGAGTTCCAGCTCGCTGCTCGCGGCCCAGCGATCGATGATCGTGGCGCGGGCGGTGGCGGTGTCGAGCACCCGGCCGGGCACCGGCGGCACCGCGACCGGTGTGCCGTTCTCGAAGCGCACCGTGCCCTCGACGGTCGGATTGTCGTGCGCTTGGAAGTCGGCCACCTGGCGGTCGAGCGCGGCCGCGTCGACGGTGCTCACGACGGGCACATCGCGGGTACCGAACAGGGAGATCAGTCGGCGCACCGGATTCATCGGCTGGTCGCCGACGGCGGCCCAGGTGCCGTTCCAGTCCACCTGGAGTCCGGCCTCGGCGGGGACCATGGTGTCGCGCACGTCGCCGATGCGCACCGGCAGCGGGCGCTCGGCCTTCGGCCCGAGCTGCTCGCGCAGCAGGTTGTCGGCCTCGGCTTTGTCCATCCCGCCGACGTCGACTCCGGCGACGACGACGCCGCGCGGCACCTCGCCGCTGCTGAGCGCCAGGTCGGCGAGGTAGGCGGCCGTGCCGAGGGCGAACACGGCGCCGACGGCGATACCGATCCGCTTCGCCAGCTGTGTGTTGCCCGATCCGGTCGGGGGCTGCTGCTGGGTGCTCGGCGCGGGCGACCAGCGGTCCCGGGTCACGGTGCTGATCGGCTGGGTGGGCAGGGCGGTGGTGTCGGCATCGAAAGTGCGATTTGCTTCGAGCAGCTTGCGTAGTCCGACCTCGCCCTGGTGTCGGTCTGCCGGTCCGCCGGCGTTCGACTGGCTGGGCACGGAGGTCCTTCCGTTGGGTGTCATGGCGACTGAGGAGTCAGGTGCGCCCGGCCCCGATGTTTGTGGGCCCCCGGCCAAGGGTAATGGTGTTCGTCGCCCTCGGCAGCCTGGCAACAGTGGATGGACAGCAGGAAGGCTCCGCGTAGTTGCCGGGTCGGGGGTCTGGCAACTACACGGAGCCGATCTGTTTATCGGCCCTCCATCCAGGGCGTTACAGGCCGTTTCGGGAAAGTTTTTCCGGCCCAGGTGACGGCCGCCCCGCACCCCCGCGCGGCCACCCGGGACAATCTGACGTGAGACTCGACACCAGGCACCGGACAACGAGGGAGAACTGATGCAGCTGGGAATGATCGGCCTGGGCCGGATGGGCGCCAATATCGTGCGCCGCATCGTGCGGGACGGGAACACCGCCGTCGGTCACGAACGCCATCAGGGCCACATCGACGAGCTGTCGGCCGAACTCGGCGACAGCTTCCAGGGCAGCACCGACCTGAAGGAATTCGTCGCCATGCTCGACGCGCCGCGCGTCGTCTGGGTGATGATCCCGGCGGGAGCGACCGGGGCCGCGATCGACCAGCTGTCGGAACTGCTCGAACCGGGCGACATCATCATCGACGGCGGTAACAGCCGTTACCACGAGGACATCAAGCGCGCGAAGGCGTTGGCGCCCAAGGGTATCCACTACCTCGACATCGGCACCTCCGGTGGCGTGTTCGGCCTGAAGCGCGGCTTCTGCCTGATGATCGGTGGCGAGGCCGAGCAGGTGAAGTACCTCGAGCCGTTGTTCCAGTCGATCGCCCCCGGTGTCGACGCGGCGCCGCGCACCCCCGGCCGCACCGGCGAGCCGACCCCCGCCGAGCAGGGCTGGCTGCACTGCGGCCCCGCGGGCGCGGGCCACTTCGTGAAGATGGTGCACAACGGCATCGAGTACGGCGCGATGGCCGCCTACGCCGAGGGCCTGAACATCCTCCAGCACGCGAACATGGGCGCCGCGCACGACGGCGGCGAGCACTCCGCCGAGGAGACCCCGCTCGAGAATCCCGAGTACTACCAGTACGACCTGGACATCCCGGACATCACCGAGGTGTGGCGGCGCGGCTCTGTCGTCGCCTCCTGGCTGCTCGACCTCACCGCGGGCGCCCTCTACGCCGATCCGAACCTGGACAGCTTCAGCGGCCGCGTCTCCGACTCCGGTGAGGGCCGCTGGACCATCGACGCGGCGATCGACACCGCGGTCCCGGTCCCGGTGCTCTCGGCGGCGCTGTTCCAGCGCTTCTCCTCGCGCGGCGAGGCCCTCTACGCCGACAAGATGCTCTCGGCCATGCGCAAGGCGTTCGGCGGCCACAACGAGCTGCCGGAGAAGTAGTCGTCGAGGGGGCTTGACCCCGTTGGACCGGCCTTCCGCCGTGCTGTGGGGGGTCGGTCCCGCCGTTTCGGGACCGAAGCGAACCGGAGCGAAAACCCCGGATGCTACGCGGGCGAACCCGCGCCGGAGAGTAAAACGCGAATGTTCCACAAAGATGAGAACGTGTTCTTGTTTTCCAGGACAACTGTCCAGTCCGACGGATACCTTCGAGGTCAGAGGGGGTGGACCACTCGATGAGGATTCGTCCGGGCCACTCAGCCTGGACTTTGGAGGAAATCATGTTCCGGACTTCGCGCATCGCCGCCGGCGTCGCCACCACCGCACTGGTCGTCGCCGGTGTCGGTGTCGGGCTCGGCTCCGGCGTCGCCGCCGCCGACACCGGCTGCTCGGTGAGCAGCCATGCCGAGAAGAGGGATGCGAGCACCGTCGGCGTCACCCACGTCTACGACAAGATCGCCAGCGCGGAGCAGATCGGTGTCGGCACCTCGGTCACCTACAAGGTCATCGTCGGCACCACCGGCATCGGCAACCCCTACGTCAACACCATCACCGACTTCCCGCCGGTCGGCTTCGGCGCG
>NZ_JARWOJ010000080.1 GCF_029868625.1 Nocardia neocaledoniensis
CCCGCCCCCCCGGGGGGGGCGGGGGGCCCCCCACACTCCCCCCCGCTGGTTGTTGCGGGGGGGGGGCCCCCCGGGGGCGCCCGGGGGGGGCCGCGCGCACGACGTGATGGGTGTTTCGGACAGGGTGGGGTTCGACATGGACGTCTCCATCGGGTCAGTGGGTGGCGGTCCGGGTGCGCAGGGTGCTGCCGGTGATGACCACCAGTGCGGCGGCCGCGACGAGCGCACCGGCCAGTGCCGGTGCGACGGGACCGAATTCGAGATGCGCGCCGGTGGCGGTGAGTCCGGCGGCGACCGCGCCGGCTTTGGCGAAGAATTCGAGTGAGCCGAACATGCGCCCGGCCCGGTGCCGGCGGGCGCAGTGCGCGGCGAGCGTGTTGCGCCCGAGCAGACACAGCGTGAGCCCGACCCCGAGCAGCAGGCGGACGACCACGAACCCGGTGAGGCTCTCGGCCCACAGGTGGGCGGCCGAACCCACGGCGAGGCAGGCGAATCCGAGCCCCGCCAGCCCCGAGCTGCCCAGCCGCACGACCCGGTGAGCCGTGGTCGCGGTGGCGAGATAGACGAGGTGGGGTACGGCGAAGAGCACGCCGACGACGAGGGCGGAAACCTCGGGCAGGCGTTGTTCGACCAGCGCCTGCAGGTAGGGGAACGAGACCACGGTGGCGAACACGACGCCGAACTCGAGCGCGAACAGCGCCCGGAGCGAGCCGGTTCCGCCGTCGGTGCCCTCGGCCGGTGCCCGTGTCGCGGCGTCGGCCTCGGCGGCCGGTTGCGGCAACAAGGCCAACACCAGCGCCGCGGCGAGGGGCAGCACCGCCAGCACGAGGTATTGCCGATGCGGTGTCACCCAGGGCGTGAGCGCCCCCACGGCGATGGGCGCGACGACCAGGGCGGCACGGGCGCTGCCCTGGAGCACGGTCAGTGCCCGGGCGAGCGCCGGTCCGCGCAGCGCGGACCCGAGATACCCGCTGGACGCGGCGAAGGTGCCGCCGAGCACGCCCTGCACGACCAGCGCGGCGGCGAACATCAGCAGCGAATCGGCCCAGCCCGCCAGCAGGAACGCGAGGGTGAGGCCGAGCTGGGCCCGCAGGAGCAGCCGTTTGTGGCCGTAGCGATCGGCGAGCCTGCCCCACAGCGGGGCGCCGAGACCGCCGAACACGGTCGGCACGACATAGAGCACCCCGGCCCAGCGCGCCGTCGGGTCACCCAGTTCGGGCAGGATCACCGTGAGATACGGGGGCAGCCCGAGCGCGGCGAAGGACGCGACGAAATAGCAACCCGCGACGGCGTACAGCGGGCGTCCGTTCGCCGTCTCGGCCCCGGGTTCCGACGCCACCGACGGGGACGACGGCGCTCGGGTCACCGCGACGCTCCGTCGCGCAGGTAGTTGGGTCCGCTCGTGTAGTACTTGTTGACGTCCACGGCGCCACTGCGCTGCTTGCTGAACAAGGTGCCCGCGCTGACCATCGCCTTCACCGGCAGTGCCCGCGCCCGCAGCACATCGGCGCGCAGCCGGTCGGCTTCCGGGCCGTCCAGCCGGCCGAGTGCCTGCTCGAGCCGGGTGCGGATCGTGTCGAGCAGGTCGGCCAGCGGTGCTGTCATCAGCTCGGCGAGGGCGAACGCGAACGCGCCGGCGCACAGGTGCACGGTGATCGTGGTGAACAGGTCGGTCAGTGGCCGGTCGTCGTCGACAGTGATCCGGGGATCGGCGAAGGTCACCGGTTCGTCGCCGAGTGTGCGCCGCAGGCGGGTGGTGTGTACGCGCGGTGTGTCGTTGTCCTTGAACAACAGTCGCATGGTGGGGCCGTCGCCGGCGTCGAAGACGAGCGAGATGTTCTGCTGATGCGATTCCAGCGCGATGCCGTAGCCGAACAGCGTCACCTGCCAGTCGAAAAGGAGTTCCAGCCAGGCGTCGAACAGGGCGACGACATCACCGCCGTAGAACCGGTCGGCCAGGTGGCAGATCACCGGGCGGCCGTCGTGGGCGCGACTGAGCAGCGCCGCCATGGGCACGACGAGACAGCCGTGCGCCTGCGGCGGTTCGCGGCGGCACAGCACGGCGAGCAATTCGTGCGCGGCGTGGGCGTAGACGCTCTCGTCCATCAGCAGCACGCGGTCACGTAAGCGGGCTTCCCTGGCCAGCACCGTTGTCAGCAGTCGCTGGCAGAGGGCGCCGTCGGACAGTGTCCTCGGCCGGATGGTCCGGATATTGCGCAGGCCGAGGGTCGCGGTGGCCAACGGCAACTTGAGATGGGTGCCGGGTGCGTCGAGGCAGGCGACGGTCCGCATCGACAGCGTCGGCACCACCTCCAGGTACTCGTCGTCGAGCAGGACGGCGCGGTCGGCGATGCCCAGCGAGTGGATCGCCGCCTCCAGGGGCGCGCCGGCACTGAGCGGATGGACCGGCAGCAGCACGTGGGTCTCCGACAGGTGCTTCGCGCCGAGCCGTTCGGGCGTCGGCCAGAACGCGGGCAGCGCGAGCGTACCCACGATGGTGACCCGCTCCACCGGAACGGCGAGCCAGCGGAGCCGGAAGGACGGATGGAATTCCGGTGCGTAGGAGCGCAACTGCGCGGTGGACAACCCGCTGCGGGCGCGCGCGGCCGGGTAGACGGGGTGGTCGTGCCGGGCGGCGAGCGTGTCGAAGCCGAGGCCCGCCGTTCCGGTCCACCGCTCGAGCTGACACCCGTAGGCGGCGATCAGGCGCGCGGTCACGCCGCCACGGGTCGCCGTGTGCAGGCGCATCGTCGTCAGCGCGCTCGCGCACTCGACGGCGAAATCCTCGAAACCGGCCCGATCACGGGGGTCGGCGAGCTCGGCGAAAGCCGCGATGACGTCGGCGACCGTGTCGAGGCGCGCGCCGTCCGGCTCGCGCAGCAACTCCGGGCGGCGCACGGTGTGCGCGCACAGGAAGCCGTCGGGCTCCACGGGCAGGCACAGGGCGACCGGCCCGTCGGCGGTGACCTGGTCCAGGCGCAGCCAGACGCCGTCCGCCCTGGTCTCGGCGATCGAGCGGGTGCGCAGGCCGCACACGTCCTCGCGCAGGAGCGCCGTGAGCACGCGCCGCACCAGCGCGGATTCGTCCCCGTCGGGCAGGACGGCGAGAACGCCGGGCCCGCGAGGCGTGTGCTGTGTCATGCGCGCACGTCCCAGTGCTGTGCGGCGAGGAACCGGTCGGCGACACGGTCGACGGCGGCGGCGTCGGGCCCGACGGTGCGCAGCACGCCGAGGTAGTCGCGGTTGGTGTGGGTGAGTTGGTGCCTGCTACCGATCTCGCGCAAGGGCCGATAGGTCAGGTCGACGCCGTCGACGACCTCGGTGCGCGGGCCCGGCGCGGCGCGCAGGACGCCGGAGTCGGTGGCCCGGATGTGATCGACTCGACCGCCCGTGCCGGTGCGGCCTTCCTGGCCATCGGCGAGCGGCTCGCCGAGATGGACACGGAGCACCTGCTCGAACAGGTCGATCCCGAGGATGTCGCGCAGCGTGAGATCGCACTGGTCACCGATCGTGCGATAGTTCACCTCGATCAGCCGCGCACGACCCTGCTCGACCACGAATTCGGTGTGGCAGGCGCCGAATCCGACACCGAGCGCGTCGAGCTGGTCGGTCACCTGGGCGAGCACGGCCCGCGGGTGCGCGGCGACGAAGGTGTGGCGTACCTCGATGAACAGCGGCGGCGGGGTGAGTGTCGTGCGGAACCCGCCGAGCACGCGTCGCCGCCGTCCGTCGCCGAGCGTCTCCACCGTGCACAGCTGTCCGGGCAGGAATTCCTCGATCAGCAGCGGCACCCGGGGCCTTCGCTGCCGGATGTGCTTGCCGCGCAACACCAATTCCTCGATGTCGGTGACGAGATACACGTCCTCGCTGGCCACGCCTTCGCGTGGCTTGATCACACACGGCATCGGCGCGTCGAGGGTGGCCAGCGATGCCGGGTCCTGCAGTGGACCGAGCTCGGCCGACCACACCCCGCCCAGTCCGGCGGCCGCCAGCGCACGCCGCATCTCGGCCTTGTTGTTCACCCGCAGCGTCGTGCGCCAGTCCTTGCCGGGCAGCCCGAAATACGCCGCGGCGACGGCGGCCGGGGTCTGCAGGTGGTCGCTGTTGGTGAAGATCGCGGCGGGCGCGGGACCCGCGGCGATCGCGGCGATCACCGCCTCGGGAGCGCGCACATCGCAGGGGATCGCGGCGACCCCGGGGTGGCGCCGCCGGTGCGGCTCGGGATCATCGGTGAGGATCGTGACGTCGAGTCCGAGCGCGGCGGCGGCGGGCAGATATCCGTCCGACACCGAGTCGGTGGGATTCAACGCGAGCAGATAGAGCTGCACGGCAAGGCCTTTCGTGTGGTTCGGGAGCGGATCTACTCGGCGGGCAGTGCCACGCCCGTGGCCGCGGCGATGTCGGCGAGCATGCGCCGCGCCGCCTGGACGCCGATGCCCGACATCCAGGTCTCGTCGGGAACCTCGTAGACCTTGCCGTCGCGCACGGCGCGCAGGTCCTGCCAGACCGGGCCGCTGGTGATCGCGTTCTTCGGGGTCTTGCCCGGATCGTCGATCGTGGCGACGAAGATCAGATCGGCGTCGGCCCGGTCGATCTCCTCGGGGCTCACCTCGGTCATCGTCTTCTTGGGATCGGTGGAGGTCTGCGACGCGGGCCGGCTCAGGCCGACATCGGCCAGGACGACACCGCTGAACGAGGTGTTCTGGTACAGGCGGGTCGGTCCGGCGAGGAACCGCACGACCGACGCGGTGGGCGCGACACCGTTGCGCGAGGCCTTGATGGCGTCTCCGAGTGCCCGCGCCCTGTCCTCGTACTTGCGCAGTGCGGTCGCGGCGGCGTCGTCACGGCCGAGGGCCGCCGCGTGCACCGCGAGGTTGGCCTTCCACGGCCCGCCGGTGGTCTCGGTGAGCACCGTCGGCGCGATGCCGCTGAGCTTGTCGTAGATCTTGTCGTGGCGAATCCGGGAGGACAGGATCAGGTCGGGGCGCAGCGCCGCGATGCGTTCGAGGTTGGGCTCGAGCAGCGGCCCCACGTCGCTGACCTCGCCGAGCCCGGCCTTCAGGTAGTCGGGGAATCCGCCCGCGGTCTTGGTGTGGGGCACGACGGCGCCGACCGGGGTGATGCCGAGCAGGGTGACCGAATCCAGTTCGGCGGTGTCGAGGACGACGACCCGTTTCGGCGCGGCGGGGATCGTCACCGGGCCCTTGGCGGTCTCCAGGGTTCGGGGAAACGTTGCCGATTCCCCGGCCGATGTCGCGGAATCGACTGCGGCGGTGTCGGTTCCGCACCCGACGAGCGCCGAGAGCGCGATCACCGCTCCCGCGGTGGCGGCGCCGAGCCGTCGGGATCCGCGCAGGCGGACACGTCGAAGGGACATGGTGGTCCTCATTTCTCAGGGAGCGGACGCGACGGAGCCCGGAATTGGGTGTCGCGCATGAACTGTCCGAGTCAGGCCCGGGCAGTGGTGGAAGCACGCCGGGCGCCGGTATGTCGCGCGTCGCCGGCGGGGAAGCGAGTGGACAGCGAATTCCCGGTGAATCCGTGCGCGACCGCTCGCACCGGGTCGAGAACCCGGGTACGAGGCGATGCGCTGGTCACTGTCATGGGGGCAGAGCTTAGGTAAGCGGTACCTAAGTTTGTCAACGGCGAGCGCGTGCGAGGTGCCCGCTACCGGGCCTGGGATATCTGCCGGATGATCTGCAACGATGCCGTTTTGTACAGGTGAACGAAAGTGTGCCGACGGAGGCAACCCGCAGGTGCGGGCGCCCGCGGTGGGTCCGAGAGGGCGGATCTCACGGGACTCGGGGTGTGGTGGTGCGGTGTTTCAGATTTGCCGCCCGGTGGATCAAACGTGACGATCGTCATGCGAGCGTCCAGCAAACAGCATCCGCGTCGCCGGCTCAGTCCGGTGACGCGCTCGGGAACAGCGCCCTGACCCCGGGACTCGCGGTGTGCCGGAGGAAATCGCTGTCGGCCGTGCGTTCGGCGGCACCGGCGTCGACCGACATGCTGATCGATTCGGCGATCCGGTACGGGCGGCTCTCCAGCGTGGAACCGACGACGCGGCGCAGGCGGGAGATCTCGGCGCGGACCGCGACCGCGTGGTCCGGATCGCCGTAGAGGGCCTCGCTGAGTTGGCGCACCGTCATGCCGCGGCGGCCGTGCAGGTGCAGGAGCAGCAGGATCTCCGCGTGCCGCGCGGACAGCGCACTGCGCCAACCGGATTCGCCACCGAGCACGCTGAGGGTCGGCGTCCCCGACAGGTCGAGCTCCCAGCGCGTGCCGCGAGAACGGGTGTCCGGGCGCAGGATCCAGCCGTCGGCGAGCTGTTCGGCCACGCACGTACCGAGCCCGGGGACGGTGATCGCACGATCGGCTCGCGGCACCGCGACCCGGCGGGTGGCGGCCACGCCCACCGCGTGCGCGACCCAGCCGTGCTCGTCGACGACCAGAGCCGGTCCGGTCACCGCCGCGAGCGCGGGACCCGCCGCCGAGCGGAGCCGGTCGAGCCGTTGCTCGTGATGGCGCCACAACTGGGACTCCGCGAGCCGGACGCCGGTGGCCACCAGCGCGGTGATCGCGGGATGCAGGGTCAGGGCGGGACCGCTGATGTCGACGATGCCGAGCAGCTCGCCGGTGCGTGGATCGTGGATCGGCGCCGCCGTGCAGTACCAGGGGTGCTGGAACTGCTCGAAGTGCTCGCCGGAGAACAACTGCACCGGACCGGCCTCGGTGAGCGCGGTGCCGATCGCGTTCGTGCCGACCGCGTCCTCGGTCCAACGCGCGCCTTCGCGGAAACCCAGCGAATCCGCGCGGTGCCGCACCTTCGCCGAGCCGTACCGCCACAGCACGACACCCTCGGCGTCGGCCACCACCAGCATCAGCTGGGAGGAGGTGTCGGCCAGGCAGGCGACCGCCTGGGTCAGATCCTCGATCACCGCCGTGAGCATCGACTCGCGCCGCCGTCGCTCGACATCGGCCACCCCGAGCACCGAGCGGGTCCGCGGCTGGTCGGGGACCAGGCCCGCCGCCAGTACCCGCGTCCAGGAGCGGGCGACGAGCGGGCGCGGGCGCAGCGGTGAGCGGCCACCGGCGATCACCGCGTCGTGCATGCGGATCAGCTCGCGCGCGTAGCCGGAGAGGTCGGTGCCGGGCTCGACCGCGCTGAAATCGCCCACGATCCACCCTTCATCCGTTCCGTCTCCCGAGCACGCGGCGCGTTGCAACGCACTGCAACGATTGTGCCACCTCCCGGTCATGGCGTGTGCTCTAGGTCACAGATCGTGAAGGAGGATTCGATGACCCAGACACTCGATCCCGTCGTGCGCGGATCGGACGCGGCCGGACCGCAACAGCGCGTGGACGCCTGGTTGGCGGCGTTCGAGGCGGCGCTGGCCGCGCGCGATATCGACGCCGCGGCAGGCATGTTCGCCACCGACAGCTTCTGGCGCGATCTGATCGCGTTCACCTGGAACATCAAGACCGTCGAGGGCAGGGCCGGCGTCGCCGACATGCTCACCGCGCAACTCGACGAGACCGACCCGTCCGGATTCCACACCACCGAACCGCCGACCGAGGACGACGGCGTGATCAGCGCGTGGATCGGGTTCGAGACCGGGGTCGGGCGCGGCGTCGGGCACCTGCGGCTCACCGACGAGGGCGCGTGGACGCTGCTGACCACGATGCAGGAACTCAAAGGCTACGAGGAGGGCAAAGGTCCACGGCGACCCAAGGGTGTGCGGCACGGCGCCGATCGCGATCGGGTGACCTGGTCTGAGCAGCGGGAACGCGAGGAGAACGAGCTCGGCTACAGCCGTCAGCCGTACGTGCTCGTCGTCGGCGGCGGGCAGGGCGGCATCGCCCTGGGCGCGCGGATGCGCCAGCTCGGGGTGCCCGCGCTCGTGGTCGACAAGCACGACCGGCCCGGTGACCAGTGGCGCAAGCGGTACAAGTCGCTGTGCCTGCACGACCCGGTCTGGTACGACCACCTGCCGTATCTGCCGTTCCCCGACAACTGGCCGATCTTCGCGCCCAAGGACAAGATCGGCGACTGGCTGGAGATGTACACGAAGGTGATGGAGGTGCCGTACTGGTCCAAGACCACCTGCACCTCGGCCCGCTACGACGAGGCGAGTGGGAGCTGGACCGTCGAGGTCGAGCGCGACGGTGCACCGGTGGTGCTGCGGCCGCGGCACCTGGTGCTCGCGACGGGGATGTCGGGTAAGCCGAACGTCCCGGACTTCCCCGGGATGGACCGGTTCCGGGGCGATCAGCACCACTCCAGCCGGCATCCCGGACCGGATCGATACGCGGGCAAGCGCGCGGTGGTGATCGGGGCGAACAACTCCGCGCACGACATCTGCGCGGCGCTGTGGGAGGCGGGCGCGCAGGTCACCATGGTGCAGCGGTCCTCGACGCACATCGTCAAATCGGATTCGCTGATGGAGATCGGTCTCGGCGATCTGTATTCGGAGCGGGCGCTGGCCGCCGGAATGACCACGCAGAAGGCCGATCTCACCTTCGCCTCGCTGCCGTACCGGATCATGCACGAGTTCCAGATCCCGGTCTACGACGCCATCCGCGAGCGCGACGCCGACTTCTACGCGCGTCTCGAACGCGCCGGATTCGAGCTCGACTGGGGCGACGACGGCTCGGGACTGTTCATGAAGTACCTGCGCCGTGGCTCGGGCTACTACATCGATGTGGGCGCCGCCGAACTCGTCGCCAACGGCGATATCGCGTTGGCGCACGGGCAGGTTCGCGAACTCACCGAGGACAGCGTGATCCTCGCCGACGGCACCGAGCTGCCCGCCGACCTCGTCGTCTACGCGACCGGCTACGGCTCGATGAACGGCTGGGCCGCCGATCTCATCGGCCAGGACGTCGCCGACGCGGTGGGCAAGTGCTGGGGCTTCGGCTCCGGCACCACCAAGGATCCCGGGCCGTGGGAGGGCGAACTGCGCAACATGTGGAAGCCCACCCAGCAACCCGGCCTGTGGTTCCACGGCGGCAACCTGCACCAGTCCCGCCACTACTCGCTGTATCTGGCATTGCAGCTCAAGGCCAGATACGAGGGTGTCCCGACACCGGTCTACGGCAAGCAGGAGGTCCACCATCTGAGCTGACGATCGCGGGCGGAGCTGGCCACCTTCACATGGTCGGCCGGCTCCGTGTCGTTCGGTTGCCCAGAATCCGTAGATCTTTCGTTCCCCGGCGGGGCGGGCGCCGAATCATAGCTTCTGGTGCAGTGCCTGACCACGGGCGCCGCCGCGGCACGGGGGCCGCGGCGATCGGGCACCACCCGGCAGCGTGGCCGGGCCGAGAAAGGCGCGCGGAGATGCCGAGCGATGTCGTCGATGTGTCGGTGGAATTCCCGGTCTCGCGCCGGGCGCTGTGGGACATCCTGCTGGATCCGCAGAGCTACCCCCGCCTGTGGACCGGGATCGGGGCCTGCGAGCGGCTGCTGCAACCCGACGGCGTCACCCTCTGGCAGGTACGGATCGGCGACGCGGCCATCGGCGTCCGGCACACGGATCTGGCGCTGACGGTCGGGCGCTGGTACGAGAGTTTCGAGCTGCACAACCCGGAATCCGGTGGCTTCGCGCTGATCCGGCTCACCGGCGACGAACAGCGCACCCGGGTGAACGTCACCGTGTTCGCGGCGCCGCGGCTGCACCCCGCGCTGGCGGCGACCACCAACGCCGCGGTCGTCGGCTGGGTCGAGCAGGGGCTGGGCCGGGCCGTCGACATCGTGCGCGGCGCGCGGACCTCGCTGGTGTCCAACGGGGCACGCGCGCCGATCCGGCGCAAGTCCGAACTGGTCCGCTGGTGCCTGCAGTCCGGGCTGATCGCGCCGCCGTTGACCTCGGCTCGCCAGTTGCGCTCGCTCTATCGCTGGGGCTTCAACCTCGCCGGCGGCTACGCGGCAGGCGCCGCGCACAGCCCCGAGCAACTGGCGCTGATCGACGACGCGAGCACCGCCACCTTCCGGGAGACCGACAAGCGCACCACCGCACTGGCAGGCGCGATGTACGAGGTCGGCATCCGCGCGGGCGACGCCGTCGGGCTGCTGGCCGGAAACCACTGCGGCATGGTCGAAACCATGGTCGCGGCGGGCAAACTCGGCGTGGACGTGGCCCTGCTCAACGCCGGGCTCTCCGGGCGCCGGATCGAGGACATCGTGCAGCGTCACCGGCTCTCCGCGCTGTTCGTCGACACCGGTCTCACCCACCTCGTGCGCTACCTGCACGGCGGGCTGCCCCGCTTCCTCACCGACGATCTCCCCGCCGACCCGGCCCGGATCACGATCGAGGACCTGATCGCGATGGGCCGCACGAGCTTCCCCGAACCGACGACCCCCGGCCGCCAGATCGTGCTGACATCGGGCACCAGCGGCACCCCGAAGGGCGCCCGGCGCCCGCACCCGAAGGGCTTCGACACCCTCGTCGCGCTGCTGTCGCGGATCCCGATCCGGGTCGGCAGCACGATGATGATCCCGGCGCCGCTGTTCCACACCTGGGGACTGTCGGCCCTGCAACTGAGCACCGCGGTGCGCGCCACCGTCGTGCTCGCGCAGGGCTTCGACGCCGAGGACGCGCTGCGCCGCATCGCCGAGCACCGGGTGCACACCCTCATCGCCGTGCCGACCATGGTGCAGCGACTGATCGACGTGCCGGCGGCCGTGCGGGCCCGCTACGACCTGAGCAGCCTGCGGCAGGTGATCAGCTGCGGTGCGCCGCTGGCGGCGATCACCGTCGACCGGTTCCTGCACGACTACGGCGACATCCTCTACAACCTCTACGGCTCCACGGAGGTGTCCTGGGCGAGCGTGGCCGGACCCGAGGACCTGCGCGCCGCGCCGACCACGGCCGGCCGCCCGCCGCTGGGGACCCGGCTCGCGATTCTCGGCCCCGATCGCGCTCCGGTGCCGGTCGGGGTGGTCGGGCGCATCTTCGTGGGCAACCACATGCTGTTCGACGGCTACGTCAGCGACGCGCCGCCCGAGGAAGCCGACGGCATGCTCGACACCGGTGACCTCGGCTACCTCGACGCCGAGGGCAGGCTCTTCGTGGCGGGCCGCGACGACGAGATGATCATCTCCGGCGGCGAGAACGTCTTCCCGCGCCCGGTCGAGGAGGCGATCGCCTACCTGCCCCAGGTCACCGACGTGGCGGTGGTCGGGGTGCCCGATCGCGAATTCGGGCAGCGGTTGGCCGCGTTCCTGGTCAAGAGCGAGAACTCCGGGCTCGATCCGGAGATGGTGCGGACCTATATCCGGAACCGGCTCAGCCGCTTCTCGGTCCCGCGCGATGTCACCTTCCTCAGCGCGCTGCCGCGCGGGGAGACCGGCAAGGTGCTCAAACGCCTGCTGATCGACCAGGAGGGCCTGGCGGGCTGACCCTCCTCGCTATCCGGCATCGCGCCTGTTGAAGCAGGCCGGTGGCAGCGGTCCGCAAACCTGCAGCTATGTTATTTACGGATGGTGGGTTCGGTGCGGTAGTGAAGGGGTCGGGATGGCGGCGCTGGGCACGGTGGCGGTGCGCACGGGTGGGCAACGGCGCGAAGCGTTCTCGGAGCGGCGGTTCGAGCGGTTCGTGGCGCTCGTCGACGGGTTGTCGCCGGAGTCGCTCCGGATCCTGATCGGATTCGCCGATCGATTGCGCGCCGTCGAGGGTGTCGGCATCGACCCGCTGGTCGAGTAGCGACCAGGCGGTATAGCTGTAACGCATCGTAGCGGTTACCTTGTGCGGTACTGCCGGTACCACTAAACTGGGGGCAGCACTGTTCTAGGAGGCATCGATGACGCTGTCCACCGTGAAGAAGCCGGGTACGCCCGGCTACGCCGAGGTCCTGCGCACCCTGTCCGAGGGGTCCGTCACCAAACATTTCGATCCGTATGTCGATATCGACTGGGATTCGCCGGAGTTCGCCGTACACAGCGACGATCCGCGCTGGATCATGCCGGAGGAGGACCCGCTGGGCCGTCATCCCTGGTACAAGGCGCAGCCGGTGGAGCGGCAGATCGCGATGGGGATGTGGCGCCAGGCCGGGATCGCGAAGGTGGGCCTGGATTTCGAGCAGCTGCTGATCCGTGGGTTGATGCAG
>NZ_JARWOJ010000081.1 GCF_029868625.1 Nocardia neocaledoniensis
GGTCCGGACCGCGCGCACCGAGCACGGGGCGGCGCCCCGGGGCGCGCCCCCCCGGTAAGACGGGCCCCCCCGGGATTGGGGGCCGCCCCCAGAAAATTGGTGCACCCGGCGATGGGGCGCTAGCGGAGGCAGCCCCGGCGGGGGGGGGGGGGGGCGGAAAACACCCCGGGGGGGCGCGGCGCCCCGGCCCGCCCCGCGCGCACGGAGCCCGGCGCGCCCCCGGGGGCCGCGCCGCACTGATCAGCGGAACCGCAGCGTGATGGTCGCCAGACCGAAGATCTTGCGTCCACCGGACTTGGCGACGATCGCGATGACGGCCGAGCGGGTCTCGGGATCGATCGACTTGACCCGGCCGGTGTACTCGATCTCGCCGCCCGCCTGCTTGTCGACGATGACCATGTTCGACAGCCGCACGCCGTAGCGGGTCACCGCGCCCGGATCGCCCGACCACGCCGAGACGAAACCGGCGCCGAGGCCCATGGTGAGCATGCCGTGGGCGATCACGTCGGGCAGACCGGCCAGTTCGGCGATGGCGGCGTCCCAGTGGATCGGGTTGCCGTCGCCGGAGACGCCCGCGTAGTTCACCAGATCCCCGCGCGAGAGCCGCGCCGCACGGATCGGGAGCTCGGCACCGACGGTCAGCTCCTCGAACGACAGGGTCGTTCCGGGCTCGCGGGTGGTGCCCTCGGCGGAGAGCCGGAGTTCGCCCTCCGGACGCAGCGGCGTCTCCGTGGCCTCGGTGGCGGCGTCGCCGTTGCCGAACACCTTGACCCCGTGCACCATCACGTTCTCCACGGCGGCGGTGATCGCGGGGTCGACGCCGTCACCGGTGATGCCGACGACGGTGGTGTGCATGATGTGCACGGTCTCGCCGGATTCGTCGGCGAAGGTGTTGGTGACGGTGATCAGGTCCTTGCCCGCGATCCGGCGCACCGAGGACAGTTCCACGTCGACCACGAGCCGGTCACCGGCGACGATCGGCTTGTGCTGTTCGAAGACCTGCTCGGTCTGCACGAACATGTCGTAGCCGGTGACCACGGACTCGAACAGCGTGCGGTTGGCCGCCATCGCCGGGATGGAGGTGAACGTCAAGGGGGCGACCAGCCCGCGGTAGCCGAGTGCGGCCGCGGCCTCGTCCTCCCAGTGGGCGGGGTGGAAATCCTGCACGGCCCTGGCGTATTCGCGGACCTTTTCCCGGCCGACCTCGTAGACGTCGTCGACCCGGTAGTAATGCCCTACCTTCGACGCGATATCAGGGGCATCGACCACGGAAGTCACTTTGAGATCACCTTCGTTCGGGGAACGGACTCTCGGCAGGCTAGCGGACTCACCGCGATATCGCGCACACGTTGGGGTACTTCACAGCCCGACCCGCCGCTCCCACGCCGTACACGCCGAGCGGTGTGTCATCGCCGCGGGTCCGGGGAACCGTCGGTGAGCTCGTCGTGGTGGGCCAGCAGCCTCGACAGCAGCTCGGTCAGCCGATCGCGTTCGGCCGGGCCGAGCGGCGCCAGCAGTTCGTCCTGGGCCGCGGCGAGTCGCTGTTCGAGCCGGCGCAGCTGGCGTCGGCCGGCGGCGGTCAGGGAGACGACGTTGCGGCGTCGGTCGGCGGGATCGGGCGCGCGGTCGACCAGATCTCGTTCGGCCAGTTCGTTGATGGTGGCGACGAGGTCGCTGACGTGGATGCCGCTGCGGCGACCGACGGTGGCCTGGCTGGCGGGGCCGAACTCGGCCAGCGTCGCGAGCACGCGGTAGTGGTAGCCGCGACCGCCGGCGGCCGCGAAGCCGTCGCTGACCAGGCGATGGGCGTGATGGGCGGTCTGGGTGAGCAGCCAGCTGGGCAGGGTCTCCCAGCTGGGCCGTGTCGACGCGGGTGGCTTCGCCATGTCCGGAGCCTACCCCAGTCGTTGGACGCGCCAACGATCCGGTGATACCGTTTGGTTCACAAACGTTTGCATCACCAATGTTTATCTTCCGAACGAATCCGCCGGAGGCGAGACCATGATCGAACCGTTCCGCGTCCACATCCCCCAGTCCGACCTGGACGACCTGCGTGCGCGCCTCGCCCGCACCCGCTGGCCCAACGAAGTCGCCGACGCCGGCTGGGACTACGGGTTCCCCCTGGCCCGCCTGCGGGAACTGGCCGAGTACTGGCGCACCGGCTACGACTGGCGCGCCCACGAGGCCCGCCTCGACGAACTGCCGCACTACACCACCGAGATCGACGGCCAGACCATCCATTTCGTCCACGTCCGCGCCGCCGACCCGGACGCGCGCGCCCTGATCCTCACCCACGGCTGGCCCGGCTCGTTCCTGGAATTCCTCGACGTCATCGCACCGCTGTCGCGCGAATTCCACCTGGTGATCCCATCGATCCCCGGCTACGGCTTCTCCGGGCCGACCCACGAACGCGGCTGGGACGTGGCGCGCATCGCCCGCGCCTGGGCCGAACTGATGCGCCGCCTCGGCTACGACCGCTACGGCGCCCAGGGCGGTGACTTCGGCGCGGGCATCTCGATCGCGCTCGGCGCACACGCCCCCGACCACGTCGTCGGGGTGCACGTCAACTATTTGCCGACCCGCCCCGACCCCGACGCCGACCTCGCGCTGTCGCCGACCGACCTCGCCCGCCTCGACACCGTGCGCCGCCTGATGGCCGACCGCCCGCCGTACCAGGCGCTGCAGGCCACCACCCCGCAAACCCTCGGCTACGCCCTCACCGACTCCCCCGTCGGCCAATTGGCCTGGATCGCCGAAAGATTCGCCCAGTGGACCGACCCGCGCACCCCCGTCGACGACGACCGGGTGCTCACCGACGTCTCCCTGTACTGGTTCACCGCCACCGCGGCGTCCTCGGCACGACTGCATCGCGACTCCGCCCGCGGCACCCCGGCCTGCCCGGTCCCCCTGGGGGTGGCGGTGTTCCCCCACGACATCACCCTGTCGGTACGCCCGCTGGCCGAACGTCGCTACGACATCCGGCACTGGTCGGAATTCGACCGCGGCGGACACTTCGCCGCGATGGAAGTGCCCGAGCTGCTCGCCGCCGACATCCGTGAGTTCTTCCTGGCCAGGTCCTGAGCCGCGCTCAGATCTGCTGCACCCACGAGACGAAGAACAGCACGCCCGCCGCGGTGAGGGCCACGGCGGCGGGCAGCACCCACCACGGGCCGTCGCCGTCGAACACGGCGCGCGTCACCCGCAACTGGACGCGGCCGAGCGC
Organism: Nocardia neocaledoniensis; assembly: GCF_029868625.1. Classification (GTDB taxonomy): domain Bacteria; phylum Actinomycetota; class Actinomycetes; order Mycobacteriales; family Mycobacteriaceae; genus Nocardia; species Nocardia neocaledoniensis_A. The sequence continues at coordinate 3,224 of NZ_JARWOJ010000081.1, forward strand.
GGCGATGACGCCGACGAACAGCGGCGCCACCACCAGGCTCACCGCCGCGTGCACCGCCCACGCCCCGGCCAACGTCGGTCCGCCCCACGAGTTCTCGTAGTCGTTGGCGGCGACCAACGGATACAGCAGCCCGCGTACCAGCCCGAGCGCGGTCAGCATCAGCAGGAACCAGGCCACCACACCCAGCCCGGCCGAGAACACCGAGTGCGTCAGGCAGCGGCCGGTGCCGATCCGGCGCGCGGCCACCGGCTCGCGCAGCAGCCGCCGCGGCACCCGCAACCGCGTCCGCGCCGGCGAGAAGGCCAGTGGCAGCGCCAGCAGCGCGTACGCGACCGTCCGCGCGAGGCCGCCGCCGGTCACCGCAGCGCGCCCGCCGCGGCGAGATCGTCGAAGAGCAACTGGTCGACCGGCGGCACGAGATCGCGGTCCCGGTAGCCGAACCAGGCCAGTGCGTCGATCTCGCTGCTCGCGGTGAGCACGCCGCGATATTCGGCGGTGTAGCAGGCCATCCGGACCACCGTCGCGTGGCCGTCGGCCACCGCCGCCTCGTAGGTGCCCACGTGCACGGCGGTGTCGGTGTCGAGCTCGACCGTCAGTTCCTCGGCGACCTCGCGGACGAGCGTCTGCAGGTCGGTTTCGGCGCCCTCCCGTTTTCCGCCGGGAATGAAGTACACGTCCTTGCCGCGGGGGCGCCCGCACAGGATGCGCCCGTCCTCGATCAGGACCCAGGCGACGGTATCGATGAGCTGCTGTACCGGAGAGTCGACCACGGCCCGCAGCCTACGCCCGTCAGTGACCTGGCAGGACGCAGACGGTGTCCAGCCCGAGCACGCGGTTGAGCCTGCCGAACGCGAGCCACGAGCCGATGCTCATGCTCAGCTCGACCACCTCGGCCTGGGAGTAGTGCTCGAACATCCTGGCCCAGAACGCGTCGTCGAGGCCGTGATGGTCGGTGGCGTAGCGTTCGGCGTACTCGGCGGCGAGCCGGGCGCGGTCGTCGAACAGATCGGTGGTGCGCCAGTTCGTCACCGCCTCGGCGAATTCGGGCTCCACCTTCTGTCCGTCGCGTTCGGTGCGCCAATCCTGACAGAACAGGCACCCGTTGATCTGCGCGATCCGCAGCCGCGCGGCCTCGAACTCGCGCAGTCCCAGTGTCGAATGCTCGTACACCGACAGCGAGAACGCGGCGGCGGCGACACCGATGCCGGGCACCATCTCGCCCCACACGTAGCCGATCGGGTCCTTGCCCTCGGGAATATCGATGATCATGGGGTCTTCCTTCCGAGTTTGCCGACCGCGGCCCGCAGCGGCACATCGAGCGCGTCGTAGAGGCCGGGTTCGGCCGCGACCAGCCAGTCGATGGCGTTGACCAAGCGGCCCACCGCCGTGGCGTTCCCGCCGGCCGACCGGTTGCCGCCTTCGTCGGAGGCCTCCACGCTCACCTCGATGCGCGGAGTGCCCTCGATGATCACCCGGTGCGCGCCGACACCGTCCGGCGGTGTCGGCCAGTCCGGGGCGCAACTCGGGTGGATGCGGGTGACGTGTTCGATGACGATGCGCGGCTCGCCCTCGACGATGCCCTGCACCTCGAACCGCACCGCGCCCTGGGTGCCCGCCGCGAACTCGCCCATCTGCACGGTCTGCACGGTCGCATCGAGTGCACGCCGGTCCAGGGTCTCGCGGATCTCGCCGAGTTCCACGCCCAGCGCCCTGGCCATGAGCCGGATCTGCCCGCCCCACACCATGGTCGGCACCGACGGCAGCAGCATCGGCGGCTGATAGTCCATCGGCTGACCCATGCCGACCAGATAGCGCACCGAATCGGGTTGGTCGTAGGTGGAGTAGTCGAAGATCTCCTGGCAGCGCACCACATCCAGGGTGCTCGACAGGCCGCTCATCAACAGCGGCAGCACATCGTTGCCCCAGCCGGGATCGACGCCGGAGACGAACAGCGAACCGCCGCCCTCGGCGATCGCGGCCAGGACCGGCTCGCGCAGTTCGGCGGGCGCGCCGACCGGGTCGTAGAGCGGGTAGAGCGCGGGGGTGACGACGACGGCGCCCGCGCGCAGGGCACGCACGATATCGGCGAGCGCGTCATCGGGACGGATGTCACCGGAGGCCGCGTAGACGACCGCGCGCGGCCGGGCGGCGAGCACCGCGTCGATGTCGGCGGACGCGGCCACACCCAGTTCGGTGTCGAGTCCGGCGAGCGCGCCCGCGTCACGGCCGACCTTGTCGGGGTTGTGCACGAGCACCCCGGTGAGTTCCAGCGCCGGGTGGGCGGCCACGGCACGGATGGCCGCGCGGCCGACATTGCCGGTGCCCCAGACGATCGTGGGGATCATCGCGCGAGCCTAACAAGTGCTTGGTTCGGTGTCAGGCGTTTCGGACGGTCAGCGTCGTCCCGCCGAGCGCGGCCCCCAGCCGGTCCACCGCCGCGGCCAGCGCGCGCTCGGGCACCGTGGCGCCGGGGAACATCGCGACCACGATCGCGTCCTCGACCCGTTCCCAGGTCCCGGCGACGCGGCCGTCGACCACGACCAGCGGCGAGATCCAGCCCGCGGTCCTGCTCACCTTCGCCCGATGCTCGGCCGGGAGCAGCGCGGTGTCCCCGGTACCCGGCCCCAGGACATACTGATCGAACGGGCCGAGCAGGTGGACCGTGCCGTCGAGGCTCGCCGCGGCGAGGTCGTCGGCGAACTCGGCCGGAATCCAGCCGGTCCGGCCTTCGACATCGACCTGCGTCAGCTCCGCGCCCAGTTCCGCGAACCATCCGCGCACGACGGTCTTGCGCAGATTGTTGCGGCTGAGCCAGGTGTCGAACACCTCCGGCGTCGCCGGGCCGTAGGCGCCCAGATAAGCCTTGATCAGCACGGGAGCCGCGGCCTCCGGCGCAGGAATCCCGGCCCAGCCCGAGATCAGGTTCGCGGGGGCGGTGAAGGTGACGTTGGTGCCGCGCGACGGGCCGTGGCACAGCGCGCCCTGCCAGGCCAGCGGCTTGAGCACCGCGCCCCAGCCCGAGCGCAGCTGGTCGGCGAGGTGGGCGAAACCCGGTTCGGCGAGCACTGCCTCGACGAGTTCGGCGCGGGTGAGCACCTGGTTGGCGAGGATGCCCGACACCACCTCGACCAGGGTGGCCACCTCGGCGGGGGTGGCGCCGAAGGTCTTGCGCCAGGCCGGTTTCTCCCACGTGCGCGCCGAGCCGATGAGCGCCAGCGCGGCCGCGGCCTGCGCGGGTGGCATGGCATGGAGGGTGCCGCGCATCGCCCAGGTCTTCACCAGGGTGCCCGCGGCCAGCGCCTCGCTCACCGCGTTCGGGCGCGCGACCCGGCTGCGCACGGCCACCGCGGTCTCGGCGGCCGAGGCCACCTGCGCCTGGATCCCGGCCGAGCGGTCGGCGATGTCGGCGGCCGAACCGCTCGACGGCACGGTGACGAACTGGCGCGCCAGCCGCCACGCGAACACCTGATCCCACCCGACACTCATCATGCGCAGCAACCTCTTTCACCGTACGGTCGCCGTCCATCAGATCAGATCCCACCGACAGCGTCCGGCGCAATCATGCGGCAACCTTTTCTGTCACACACCGATGCGAACATATGTTCGTGTCCGATTCCGCCGCCGCGCGTCGCCCGCGCATCCAGACCCGCGCCGAGGCCTCGATCCTGCACGCCGATCTGGACTCCTTCTACGCCTCCGTGGAGCAACGCGATCAGCCGTGGCTGCGCGGCAAGCCGGTGATCGTCGGCGGCGGGGTGGTGCTGGCGGCCAGCTACGAGGCCAAGGCCTTCGGCATCCGCACGCCGATGAATGCCGCGCAGGCGCTGCGGCTGTGCCCGCACGCGGTGGTGGTGCCGCCGCGCATGTCGGCCTACGCCGAGGCCAGCAAGGCGGTGTTCGCGATCTTCCACGACACCACTCCCCTCGTGGAGGGCATCTCGATCGACGAGGCCTTCCTCGACGTCGGCGGGCTGCGCCGGATCCGCGGCGAACCGATCGACATCGCGCGCACGCTGCGCGCCGAGGTCAGCGCGAAGGTCGGCCTGCCGATCTCGGTCGGCATCGCCCGCACCAAGTTCCTGGCCAAGGTGGCCTCCGCGGTGGCCAAACCCGACGGCTTGCGCCTGGTCGAGCCGGGCGGCGAACTCGATTTCCTGCATCCGCTGCCGGTGGAGCGATTATGGGGCGTGGGCGCTGTCACCGCGGCCACCCTGCACACCCACGGCATCACCCGGGTCGGCCAGCTCGCCGAGCTCGGCGAACCGCACCTGCGCGCCATCCTCGGCCCCGGCGCGGCCCGGCACCTGTTCGCCCTGTCCTGGGCACGCGACCCGCGCCGGGTCGAGACCGGCCGCCGGCGCCGCTCGATCGGGGCCCAGCGCGCACTCGGGCGCAGACACCGCGAACCCGACGAGATCGCCGCCTACCTCGACGGTCTCACCGACCGCCTCGGCCGCCGCCTGCGCGCCGCCGACCGCGTCTGCCGCACGATCATCCTGCGCTTGCGTTTCGACGACTTCACCCGCGCCACCCGCTCGCACACCCTCATCGAGGCCACCGATGCCACCGCGACCCTGCGCCACGCCGCCCGCGGCCTGCTCGACCTCGCCCAGCCGCTGATCGACGAACGCGGCATCACCCTGATCGGCCTGTCACTGACCAACCTCGACGACGCCGACACCATGCAGCTGACCCTCCCGCTGGAACCCCGCGCGGACAACACCCTCGACGCCACTCTGGACGACCTGCGCCGCCGCTTCGGGACCGCCGCCGTCACCCGCGCGGCCCTGCTGAAAAAGGGCGAGGGCCTGTCGGTGCCGCTACTGCCCGACTGAGGATTCGCCGCGCCGCAGCACCAGCGGCAGGAACACCTCGTCGACGATCTCGACGAGCACGTCGTCGGGCGCGGTCGGTACGCCACGCAGCACGAACTCGTTGCGCAACAGCACGATCGCCACCGTCGCCACCCGGGGCCGCAGGCATTCCGGCGACGCCTCCCCCCGCGCCACCGCCCGCCCGAGCACGGTCAGCCAGGTGGCCGCGGTCGCGTCGACGGACTGTTCCGGCAGCTGCGCGAGCAGTTCGGCGGTACCACCGGCCGCGGCGAGCAGCTCACGCATGATCGCACCGAGTGCCGAACTCCAGTGCCGATTCGCGCGCCGCAGCAGTTCGAGCGCGTCGGCGCGCAGATCGCCGGTGTCGGGCACCTCGACGGCGGTGGCCAGGCGCCGGTAAGCGGCGACGCCGAGGGCGAGCCGGTTCGGCCAGCGCCGGTAGATCGCGTTCTTGTTGGTGCCGGCACGCTGGGCCACTTTGTCCATGGTGAGCCCGGCGTAACCGCCGTCGCGGAGTTCGCCGGCGGCCGCGCACAGGATCGCGTCCTCGAGTTCGGCGCCACGACGCCGCGTCGGCTTGTCCGGTTCCGCCACGGACGACCTCCTCTACTTTCGGACGATCGTACCTTCAGCGCATCGCCTTGTCGGCAGCTATCCCATCACTTAGGGTACTTCACGTACCGTATCTCTCTCGGAAAGAGCGACACCATGCGCGCCAAAGGCATCACCTACGACACCGGGTTCCTCCGCGACGGCATTTCCTCCCGGCCCCACTACGACGCCGACAACGTCCGCGCGGAACTGCGGATCATCCGCGACGACCTGCACTGCACCGCCGTCCGGATCGTCGGCGGCGACGCCGACCGCCTCGAACTCGCCGCGACCCACGCCGCCGACCTCGGCCTCGAGGTGTGGTTCTCGCCGTATCCCCTGGAACAGACCACCGCACAGATGCGCGCGCTGCTACTCGACTGCGCCGAGCGGGCCGAGCGGCTGCGCCGCCGCGGCGCCGAGGTCGTCCTCGTCGTCGGCGCCGAACTCAGCCTGATGACCGCCGGATTCCTCCCCGGCGACAGCGTCGCCGAACGCGTCGCCGCCCTCGCCGACGTCGACACGCTGCCGACCCGGGTCGCGCACGCGAGCGCCCAGCTCAACGCCTTCTTCCACACGGTCGTGCCGTTGATCCGGCAACGATTCGGCGGCAGGCTCACCTACGCCTCGGTCCAGTTCGAACGCGTCGACTGGGCGTTGTTCGACCTGATCTCGGTCGACCTGTACCGCTCGGCGGCCGTCGCCGACCGCTTCGCCGACGGCGTGCGCGCCCTCGTTACCCAGGGAAAGCCGGTGGCCGTCACCGAATTCGGCGCGGCCACCTTCCACGGCGCGGGCGACGTCGGCGCCAACGGCCTCGACATCGTCGAGTACAACCCGGACCCGATCCGCCTCACCGGCATCCACACCCGCGACGAGCAGGGCCAGGCCACCTACCTGCGCGAACTGCTCGAACTGTTCGACGACGCGGGCATCGACACCGCCTTCGTGTTCCTGTTCGCCCTCTACGACATGCCGCACCGCCCCGACGGCGACCCGACCCTCGACCTCGACCTCGCCAGCTACGGCATCGTCAAGGTCCTCGACGGCCGCACCGGCACCGCCTACCCCACCATGACCTGGGAACCCAAGGTCGCCTTCGCCGCGGTCGCCGACCATTACCGAGATGCGCCGGCGACCCCGCGCGTGGGATAGTCGGCCAATGCCTTACGCCGTCCTCGGCTTCTTGACCCTCGCTTTGTGGGTGTACTGCCTCGTCGACATCATCACCAGCCCCGACGACGGGATCCGCCATCTGCCGAAGATGGGCTGGATTCTCGTGGTCGTGCTGGTGCCCACGATCGGCGCCCTGCTGTGGCTGTTCGCCGGGCGCCCCGTCGGTCCCGAACGTCACGCGGCCACCACCCGCTACCGCGAATACGACCGGCCCGGCCGGGCGGTCGCGGCCAATCCCGATGACGACGAGGCGTTCCTGCGTGGTCTGCGCGAGCGTGCCGAACAGCAGCGTCGCGAGGCCCGCAGGCAGCAGGCCGAACGCGACGAGGACTAGGCCTGATCAGACGAACCGTTTGGGCCGCTTGTCCATCAACCGCAGGATCAACGGCGTGAAGATCAACTGCATCGCCAGTTCCATCTTCCCGCCCGGCACCACGATGCAGTTCGGGCGCGACATGAACGAATCGTGCAGCATCGACAGCAGATACGGGAAGTCGATCACCTTGGGATCGGCGAACCGGATCACCACGAAACTCTCGTCCGCGGTCGGAATGCTGCGCGCGATGAACGGATTCGACGTGTCCACGGTCGGCACGCGCTGGAAGTTCACATACGTCCGCGAGAACTGCGGGCAGATGTATTTCACGTAGTCGGGCATCCGGCGCAGGATGGTGTCGATCACCGCCTCACTGGAATAGCCGCGATGGGTCTTGTCGCGGTACACCTTCTGGATCCACTCGAGGTTGATGATCGGCACCACCCCCACCAGCAGATCGGCGTAGCGCGCCACGTTCACGGTGTCGGTCACCGCCGCACCGTGCAGGCCCTCGTAGAACAGCAGATCGCTGCCCGGCGCGAGATCCTCCCACGGCGTGAACGTGCCCGCGGGCTGCCCGTAAGGCTTGGCCTCCTCCTCGTCGTGCAGATACCGGCGCACCTGCCCGACCCCGGATTCGCCGTACTCCCGGAACAAGGTCTCCAGTTCCGGGAGCAGATTCGCGTCCTCCCCGAAATGGGAGAACGTCGTATCGCGTTGCCGCTCGGCCTCGGCCATCGCGATCTTCATCTCCGCGCGGTCGAAACGGTGGAACGAATCGCCCTCCACCACCACCGCGCTGATGCCCTCCCGGCGGAAGATGTCCTCGAAGGTCCGGGTGACACTCGTCGTGCCCGCACCGGAGGACCCGGTGATCGCGACAACGGGATGCTTGACCGACATGGGCGTCTCCTAGGTGCGCTGGTCGTGCTTGGCCGGACGGAACAGCGACCGTGTCCCGAACAGCGAACTGTCGAAACTCGGTCCGGCGTCGGGCTCGCGGTGATAGCGCTCCACCCGCAGCACCTCGTTGCGTGAGCCGAAGATGAACGGCACCCGCTGATGGACCTCCGCCGGCGGCACCGCCATCACCCGGTCATGGCCGGTGCTGGCCGCGCCCCCGGCCTGCTCCACGATGAACGCGATCGGATTCGCGCCGTAGAGCAGCGGGCCCCCCCCCCCCCCGGGCCGGGGGGGGGGGGGGGGGGGGGGGGGGAAAAAACCCCCCCCGGGGGGGG
>NZ_JARWOJ010000082.1 GCF_029868625.1 Nocardia neocaledoniensis
CCCCCCCCCCCCCCCCCCCCCCCCCCCCCCCCCCCCCCCCCCCCCCCCCCCCCCCCCCCCCCCCCCCACGGCCGACTGCGTCGGCCTGCCCTCCCTAGGGGTCGGGCGTGGTCAGGTTTGTCGGCATCACTGCGGCTTGTGGGCGAGCACGCCGAACATCGTGACCGAGATGTGCACATCACCGCGGTCGGCGCCCGCCTGCAGGTCGGCGAGGAGCTGATCGCGGTCGGCGGCGGTGATCACCCCGCGCAGCACCGCCAACTCGGCGATCCGGCTGACCAGCGCGCCCGCGCCCACCCGGCGGTCCTGCACCAGCGCGTGCGAGCCGATCTCGTCGACGACGAGCCCGGCCGCACTGAGCTGACCGGCCAGTCTGCGGCCCGCCAGCGGATTGGTGGTCGAGGAGATCAGGGTGTCGACGACGGCGCCCGCCGCCCGGGGATCGCCGGGGTGCACGATCGCGGTCGCCCAGTCGCTGTCGACGACGACCACCCGGCCGCCGGGACGCAACACCCTGGCGATCTCGGCGGCGGCGCGCGCGGGCGCGGTCAGGTGCTGGAACACCCGTTCGCACAGCACGGCGTCGAAGGAGTCGGCGCCGAAGGGCAGTCCGTAGGCGTCACCCGTGGTGAAGGTGGCGGTCGAACCGTGCTCCTTCGCCCTGCGCTGCGCCGAGGCCAGCAGGTTCATGTCGGGTTCGACCCCGACTGCCGTCCCGGTCGGCCCGACGGCGTCGGCGAAGACGAACACCTCCGAGCCGGTCCCCGAGCCGACATCGAGCGCGCGCTCACCGGGCCGCAGCCCGAGCGCATCGTGGCTCCAGGCCCGTAGCCTGCGCATTCCCGGTTGGGTGACCTCCAGGTCGTGGGCGTCGATGAGTTGGTCCTTGCCCGCTTGATCGAAGCGGTCAGGGCGAGGGGTGTAGTCGGTCATACTTACCGCCATCGTGGGGGCCTCTGTGCTTGGCATGAGATCAGAGGCTAGTGGTGAAATGTGTCACGATGAATGTATGACTCGTACGCTGTGTCTGGCACAGGACGCCGAGGCCGACGAACTCCTCAGCACCGACGATTTCGCGTTGCTGCTCGGCATGCTGCTCGATCAGCAGTATCCGATGGAGCACGCGTTTCGCGGACCGCGCAAACTCGCCGAGCGCATGGGCGGCTTCGATCTGCACCGCATCGCCGAGGCGGATCCGGCCGAATTCGAAGAACTCGCCGCCACGCCACCGGCCATCCACCGATATGGGCGATCGATGGCGCGCCGCGCCCAGGCGCTGGCCCAGTACGTGATCGAGAACTACGACGGGGTACCGGCCGCCATCTGGACGAAGGGCGATCCCGACGGGAAAGAGGTGCTGCGCCGATTGCAGGACCTGCCCGGTTTCGGCGCGCAGAAGGCGAAGATCTTCCTCGCGCTGCTCGGAAAACAGCGCGGCGTGCGGCCCGAGGGGTGGCGCACAGCGGCCGGATCCTATGGCGACGAAGGGTCGCGGCGGTCCGTCGCCGATGTCGTCGACGCCGAAACGCTGTCCGAAGTAAGGGAATTCAAGAAACAGGCGAAGGCCGCGGCGAAGGCCGCCGGATGAATTCCTAGTTACGATCTGGCTGCTTTTTTCCCTCGCTATCGGCGCCGATCTGCCCGAAGCTTTCGTCTCGGATCAGCTTCACCGAGATGAGGGATTGGCAGTTTATGAAGATGCGAAAGTTCGCCGTGGTCGCGGCGCTGTTGACCGTGGCTACCGGCGTGACTGCCGGTACCGTCCACGCCCAGGCGCCCGAAGAGGCCGCCCCGATCAACTACACCGCCGAGGTCGTCGACGGTGCCAAGTCCGTCATCACCACCGACGCAGGCTCGCTGGTCGTGGAAGAAGGCGTGTTCAAGATCAAGGCCGCGAACGGCGCCACCGTCGCCGGCACCCCGCTGTCGTTCCGTCTCGACGACTACGAGCTCCCGATCGCCGCCGAGATCTCCGGCAACACCGCCGTACTGACCCCACAGCTGGACCCGGCCAAGGCGGTCTACAAGCCGGTCGCGCTGCCGTACGAGAACCAGGCTCCGTGGAAGACGGAGTACGAGCGTGAGCAGGCGGCGTGGTCGCGGCTCACCTCGACCATCTCGCTCGGCGCCTCCATCGGCACCCTCGCGGGCGGTCTCGGCGGCGCGGCCATCGGCTGCATCGCGGGTGCGGCCGCGGGTCTGGTCGCGACCGGTGTCCTGCTGGCGCTGTTCGGTGCGGGCCCGATCGCGGGCTGCGTCGTCGGTGCCACCACCATCGGCGCTCTTGGCGTGCTGGCCGGCCAGATCTTCGTGACCGCCCCGGTCGCGATCGCTGCCGCGGTCCAGTACTTCACCACGATCAACCAGCCCTTCACCCCGCCCGCCAAGTAACTTCGCGGGTCTGCCGGCGCCCCCCCCCGGGCGCCCCGGGGGGGGGGGGGGGGGGGGCCCCGC
>NZ_JARWOJ010000083.1 GCF_029868625.1 Nocardia neocaledoniensis
CCCCCGATCACCGGCTCGCGGGGGGTATCCCATGCCAGCGCGCGCACGATGTGGGCGCCTCGCCTACGTGGCGTGGCGCCCTGTGGCTGTCCGCTAGGCCGCGACCTGTTCCGGCCGAAGGGTGTTCATCGGCGGACGGTCCTCCAGGGAGACCTCGGTCGTGTGCGGGATGAATTCGCCACCGATCATCGGAAACTGGGTGAGGGCAGCGCCGGAATCGGGAACTCCGCTGCGGCGCAGGGCGGTTCCGAGAATCTGCCTGCTCATCACGCCGAGGTCCGAGAGCGGGCGGTTGCGGTGGGTGCGGACGCCGAGATTCACCTGGGTGATGGCGTCGAGGCCGAGGCGGTCGTAGGTGTCGAGCAGCAGCCCGATCTCCACGCCGTAGCCGGGCGCGAAGGGCACGGCGGTGAGTAGTTCGCGGGTGCCGGCGTACTCGCCGCCGAGCGGCTGCAGCACCTGGGCCAGGTCGGGCCGCAGGGCGGCCAGCAGCGGACGGGCCACCAGCTCGGTGACCCGGCCACCGCCGTTGGCGTCGACGGACTCGCCCTGGCGCAGCGGGCGCCGGTAGTACGCCTTGGACAGGTGCGTGTCCGGCATCGTGAGCAGCGGCCCGAGCAGCTTGGGCACGAAGGCCGGATCGGGGTCGATCAGGTCGGAGTCGACGAAGGCGATCAGGTCACCGCTGGTGCAGGCCAGCGAGCGCCACAGCACCTCGCCCTTGCCCGGCACCGGTTCGAGTTCGGGGACCGCCTCCTCGCGGGTGATCACCTCGGCGCCGGCCGCGCGGGCGCGGGCGGCGGTGGCGTCGGTGGACCCGGAGTCGAGCACGATCAGTTCGTCGACGAGGGTGCCGAGCAGCGGCCGGATGCTGGCCACCACGTCGGCGACGGTGTCTTCCTCGTTCAGCGCGGGCAGCACCACGGAGACGGTGCGGCCGGCCTTGGCGGCGACGAGTTCGCCGACCGTCCAGTCGGGGGTGTCCCAGGTGTGAGTGGTCGCCCAGGCGGGCTCGCGGTGTTGGATTTTCATGCCAGACCTCGCAGAGTTCGTGCGGGGGGCCGGATGCCCTGGATCGCGGCGATCATGTCCACGACTCGCCGGGTCTCGGCGACTTCGTGAACCCGGAAGATGCGAGCGCCCGCCGCGGCCGACCATGCGGTTGCCGCCAGTGTGCCCTCGACCCTCTCGGTCAGACCGACACCTAGAGTCTCCCCGATAAAGTCCTTGTTACTCAGTGCCATCAAGACTGGCCATCCGGTTTTTACAAGACCGTCGATTCCGCGCAACAACTCGAGCCCGTGATAGGTGTTTTTCCCGAAATCGTGGGTGGGATCGATCACGATGCCGTCGCGCCGGACCCCCGCCGCGGCGGCGCGCTCGGCCGCCCCGCCCACCCGCGGGGGGGCCACCGGCCCCCCCAAGGGGGTGCGCCCCCGGGGGGGGCCGGGGCGGGGGCCCGCGCCCCCCGGGGGGGGGGCCCCCCTTCCCGCGCCCCCCG
>NZ_JARWOJ010000084.1 GCF_029868625.1 Nocardia neocaledoniensis
TGGCATAACGCCATCGATGCCCACGGAGGCGGGGGCGGCGGCGGCGTGACCCGCCGCCGCGACGGCCGCCGTGGCGGCGGCCGCCGCGCAGATGCCGAGACGCACTGACCGTGTCTTCATGAGCAGACCTCCGAGTCGTAGGGATGTGCGGCGCGTGTACCCGGCATCCGCGCAGCGAACCAGCGAGGTGTCTCAGCCGTGCCGACGGCGGTAGGCCGCGGCGGCGCCCGGGTGCAGCGGGACCGTGCCGGTACCGATGAGGAAGCGGCTGTCGAGGAACTGGGTGCCCGCGGCCTCGGCGGGAACGAGGGCGTCCGCGTGCCGGACCAGCAGGTCGACGATGGCGCCCGCGGTCTCGTCGGGCAGGGTCGACGTGGCGAGGAGCAGGTTCGCCACGCCGATCGTGTGGATCGCCGGGCTGCCGGGGTAGGCGTCGGCGGGAATGGCGACGCGGTCGTAGACGGGGCCGTAGGCCTCCCGCATCGGTGCGGCCAGGGCGCCCAGGTCGATCAGCCGCATGGTGCCGGGCACGGTGAGCGCGGCGGTCGGCACGCCACCGGCCCACAGCAGGGCGTCGATGGTGCCGTCGGTCAGTGCCTGGGCCGCCGCACGCAACGGCTGGTGTTCGACCGCGACGTCGGCGGGGCCGAGACCGGCGGTGCTCAGCAGGCGCTCACCGGTGACCGCGGCGCCGGAACCGGCGGCGCCAAGGTTGACGCGGCGTCCACGCAGGTCGGTGACCTGCGTGAGCGGACCGCCGGCGCGAACCGCCAGCTGGAGATAGTTCTCGTACACCCGGCCCAGTGCCACGACGCGTCCGCCGAAATCGCTCGCGGAGTCGGCCAGCGCCAGTGCGGTGCCGACCTCCCCGTCGGCGACCATCCGGAGGTTCTGCTGGGAGCCCGCGGTCGCCACCGGCTCGATGCGGAGGTCGCCGGTCTCGTCCGCCGCGGCCGCCAGCAGCTGAGCGAAGGCGAAGTAGAAGCCGCCGTCCTCGCCGGAGGCCAGCCGGACCGTCGCTGGGCTGTTCGTGCCGCAGCCGAACACACCCGCCGACGCCAGCGCGGCCAGGGCAAGCATCCGGCGACGGCTGATCGGCGCGCCGCTCATCGCGCCACCGCCGGGACTCGGACCGCGACAGCGAGACCGTGCGGGTGCACCGTCTCGACCGTCAGCTGCCCCCCACGTGCCTTCGCCAGTGCCTGCGCGATCGACAGGCCGAGACCCGTGCCGCCCGCGGCCGCCGTGGAACCGCGGAAGAACCGGGCGGTGAGCCGGTCGAGTTCGTCGGGGGCGACGCCGGCACCGTCGTCGGCGACGCGCACCGTCACCGCATTCGCCTCGCCCGCCACGGTGACGACCGTGTGGGCGCCCGCGCCCGCGTACCGGCACGCATTGCTCAGCGCCACATCGAGAATCTGGGCGAGCGCGGCGTCGCTGATCGCGGCCACGACACGATCGCCGGCACGCGCGCTCAACCGAACCCCCGCCTCCTCGAACGCGGAGGCCCACGCGTCGATGCGGTCGTCCACGACCTGTGCTGGATCGCAGTTCTCCTCGGCGGAGGCCGCCGCGCCGAACGATGCGGGTGCCTCGGCGACGGCCAGCCGCAGCAGATCGTCGAGCAGCGCGGTCAGCCGTTCCACCTCCGCGGTGGCACCGAGGAAGGTCGCCGACGCGGCGGCGGGCACGGCGGCCTCCAATGAGTCGAGCCGAATCGTCAAGGCGGCGAGGGGATTCCGCATCGCATGGGCGGTGTCGGCGACGAGCTGATGTTGCGCGTCCGCGGAATCGGCCACGGCGGTGGCCATCGCGTCGACGGACTCGGCGAGTGCCCTGACCTCGGGCGGACCGCCGTATCGCCGGGTGATCGGAGCGCGCCCACGCGGCTTCGGCAGCGTCGCGGTGAGGTCGGCGACCGCGTCCGACATGGCGGCCAGCGGGCGCAGCACCCACCGGCTCAGCACCAGCGCCAGCAGCACGAACACCACCATCGCGCCGAGGGCGCCGAGCGCGATCACCGCCCACATCCGGGCGATCGCCGTGCGCGCGGCCGCCGTGGACGCCTCGATCACGACGGCGCCGTTCACCTGCACGCCCGTGCCGACCGGGCGTGCGATGAGCATGACCGGCGCGCTCCACGGCGTGAGCCGATCCACCTGCTGGGGACGCTGGTTGCGGCGGGCCGCGGCCACCGCGGCCCGGATCCGTGGATCGTCCACCGCGACACCGGCGTTCACGATCGGCGCCCCGCGGGCGTCGACGACGAGCACGTTCTCGCCGTACAGCTCGTGGTAGCGGGTGACCTCGTCGGCCAGTGCCCGCACGCCGCCGGCCGACCCGGCCGCGTCGGCCAGGGTGGCGAAGCGGTCGGCATCACCGGAGCGGCCGAGCACCAACTGCTGGGTGCGGCTGGTCGCGGCGGTCAGCGACAACGGCACCGCGAACGCCAGCACCGCGAGGGCGGCGAACACGGTCAGCGCGCTCAGCAGCCTGCGCCGCACAGCGCTCCTCCGGTGCTCACTCGCCCCACCGATATCCGTAGCCGCGGATGGTGGTGATCAGCCCCGGCCGACCCAGTTTGGCGCGCAGTCCGGTCATGTGGACATCGAGCGAGCGCGAGACCGCGACGAACGCGTCGCCCCAGATGCGGTCCATCAGCTGCTGCCTGCTCACCGCCGCGCCCGGCCGCTCCACCAGCACTTCGACGAGCTCGAACTCCTTCTGGGTCAGGGCGATCGGCGCACCCGCCACCTCGACCACGCGGGCACGCAGGTCCACCCGGACATCGCCGGTGACGACCTCCGTCCTGGCCCGCACGGCGACGGCGACGGCCCGGCGCAGCACGGTCTCGAGCCGCGCCATCAGCTCGGCGATGCGCGGCGGTTTGACGACATAGTCGTCCGCGCCGCCGCGCAGGCCCCGGACGATGGACCGTTCGTCGCTGCGGGCGGTGAGGATCAGCACCGGAATCGCGCTGACCTCACGCAGCTGACGCAGGATCTGCAATCCGTCGGCGTCGGGCAGACCGAGGTCGAGGAGCACAGCGTCGTAGTCGCGGTGGGCGATGAGCAGATCGGCGCCGCGGCGCAGGCGCTCGGCGCGGTAGCCCCGCGCGGTGAGCGCCTCCACCAGGGCATCGCCCACTCCGTCGTCGTCCTCGACCACCGCAAGCCGCACGCGCCGATCCTCCCACAGGGGCAGGACCGGCGCGGATGCCGGACGGTCAGCCACGGACGGTGGCCATTTCGGGTTCCGGCTCGACCGGGACGGCGCCCTCGGCGTCGATGGTCGATTCGGCCGAGGTCTCCCGCATGTAGTAGTAGGTGAGCAGCGAGATCGCGACGCACCCGGCGACGTAGAAGAAGTACAGCGACTCGTGACCGGCCTTCTTCAGGGCCAGGGCGATCATCTCGGCGGTGCCACCGAACACCGCGACGGTCAGCGCGTAGGGCAGCCCGACGCCGAGCGCGCGGATCTTGGTGGGGAACAGTTCGGCCTTGACGATCGAGTTGATCGAGGTGTAGCCGGTGACGATCACCAGCGCGGTCATCATCAGGCCGAAGGCCGCGAACGGGTTCGAGGTGTGCGCGAGCGCCGACATGATCGGCACCGTCAGCACGGTGCCGGAGGCTCCGAAGAAGATGAGCAGCTTGCGCCGCCCGACCCGGTCCGAGAGCCCGCCCGCGATCGGCTGCAGCACCACGAACAACAGCAGCGCGACGAAGTTGATCCAGGCCACGGTGTCCTTGGAGATGCCCGAGGTGTTGATCATGAACTTCTGCATGTAGGTCGTGTAGGTGTAGAACGCCACGGTGCCGCCCATGGTCAGGCCGACCACCAGCAGGCATTCCCGCGGGTACTGCAGCAACACCCGCAGCGAGCCGCGTGCGCCGCTGGTGGCCTCCACCGTGGACTCGGCCGAACCGGCGACGGCCTTGAACGAATCCGATTCGTCCATGCCGCGCCGCAGCAGCATCACCACGATCGCGCCGCCCGCGCCGATCAGGAACGGGATGCGCCAGCCCCAGCTGTACATCTGCTCGGCGGTGAGCACCTGCTGCAGGACGATCTGCACGCCGAGGGCGGTGAGCTGGCCCGCGACCAGGGTCACGTACTGGAAGCTGGAGTAGAAGCCGCGACGGCCGGGGGAGGCCACCTCCGAGAGGTAGGTGGCGCTGGTGGCGTACTCGCCGCCGACCGAGAGGCCCTGCAGCAGCCGTGCCATGAGCAGCAGGACCGGCGCCGCGATGCCGATCGTGCCGAATCCGGGCGTCACCGCGATCATCAGCGATCCGGCGGCCATCACGGTGACCGACAGGGTCAGGGCGGCGCGGCGGCCGAACCGGTCGGCGTAGCGCCCGAGCGCCCAGCCGCCGATCGGACGCATGATGAAGCCGACCGCGAACACCGCCGCCGTCGAGAGCAACTGCGCCGTGGGATCGCCGTCGGGGAAGAACGCCTTCGCGAAGTACACGCTGAACGCGGCGTAGACGTACCAGTCGTACCACTCGACGAGGTTGCCGATCGAGCCACGCAGCACATTCGCCACTACTCGCCGTTCCCCACCTGCCTGTGTCGTTGTCACCTTGGACCTCCTCTGTCAGCGCGGCATTGCGCCGCCGGAGACCACTGTGTCGGCGGTCACACGGCGAGCGGAAGCCGCGCGGGAGGTTCCTAACGTTCCCTTAGGACGATCGCCGGATCAGCCGGCCGCCGGGTAGTTCTCCGCCCGGAGCAGCCGGGGCGAGGTGGGCGGCATTGCGGGTCATGGTGCGGGTGGCCGCGCGGACCGGGTCGGGCGCGACCGAGGACAGATGACCGAGCCGGGTCGGGGTGGCG
The DNA here is from genome assembly GCF_029868625.1 of Nocardia neocaledoniensis. Lineage (GTDB taxonomy): Bacteria > Actinomycetota > Actinomycetes > Mycobacteriales > Mycobacteriaceae > Nocardia > Nocardia neocaledoniensis_A. The sequence goes on from NZ_JARWOJ010000084.1 coordinate 4,843, forward strand.
CGTCCGGGATTCGGACCGCGGGGCGAGCCGAGCGCTGTTGCCACGACGACGTCGTTGGCGTCGCGGCGCAGCGCTTCGACTCGCTCCCGCGGTATGCCGGTGTCGACACCGTGTACCGAAATGAATGGGTCGTCGGCGCCCGTATGCATCCGGTCGGCCGAGTCCCACACCAGCGAGATTCCCGCGACGGCGCGCTCGAAACGGGGTCGTCGGCGGATCGTTACCGGCGCGCGGATCGGCGCCGTTCGAGCACCGGCCGCACCAGCCAGGTGACGACGAACAGCGCGCCGAACAGCACCCCGGCCACGATCGCGGCGACCGGCCCCGCGACCACGTCGAACAGCAGGACCGCCACCCCGACCAGCGCGATGCCGAGCAGGGCGACCCCGCCGAGCGCGAGTTGATGCGAGGAATCGACCAGCCACTCGAGCTGATGGCGCCGGAACACGATCCGATGCGCCGCCACCGGCGCGACCAGCAACGCGGTCGCGCCGATCGAGGCCGACAGCACGACGAGATACAGCACCCGCATGGGGGTACTCATCGCGTCGAACCGCGGCTGGAACGGCAGCACGATCAAGAATCCGGTCAGCAGCTGGACCCCGGTCTGCACGACCCGCAGTTCCTGCAGCAACGACGCCCAGTTCCGGTCGAGGCGCTGGATGTGGTTCTCGCCACGGACATCGAGATTCCAGGAGGAGTCGTCCATCGGTCATCACCTCGCGCTGCGCGTTTCCTGATCGCCGGCCACAGGGCGGGCATACCCACTTCCTGGTCGTCGGCACGGCCCCGATTCGGATTCACGCGGCCGGGTACGCGCGCCCTGTGAACGAGCCGACCGAGGAAAGGTGGTCATCATGGCCGTCTGCGACACCTGCGGCAACGAGTACGCCCGGGCCTTCACCGTGAGCCGGGACAGCGAGAGCTGGACTTTCGACAGTATCGAGTGCGCCGCGTCGAAAATCGCGCCCAGTTGCGCGCACTGCGGCTGCCGGGTACTCGGCCACGGCGTCGAATCCGCCGACACCGTGTATTGCTGTGCCAACTGCGCCCGCCACGCGGGCCACGACGCGCTGGTCGACAGCGCCTGAATTCCCGTAGTCCAGGAAAGGAACATCCATGCCCCAGCACACCCTGACCGGAAAACGCGTCGCCATTCTCGCCACCGACGGAGTGGAGCAGGTCGAACTCGTCCAGCCGCGGGCCGCGGTCGAGGACGCGGGCGCGACCACCGCGTTGCTGTCACTGGAATCCGGCAGCATCCAGGCGATGAATCACGATGTGGAAAAGGGCGACACGTTCCCGGTGGATCAGGTCGTCGCCGAGGCGAGCCCCGACGACTTCGACGCGCTCCTGCTCCCCGGTGGCACCACCAATCCCGACAAACTCCGGCAGGACGCGTCGGCGGTCGGGTTCGTGAAGGAATTCGTCGCCACCGGAAAACCGATCGGCGTGATCTGCCACGGGCCGTGGACGCTCGTGGAAGCCGATGCCGTGCGTGGCCGGACGCTGACGTCGTACCCCAGTGTGCGCACCGATATCCGCAATGCGGGCGGCACGGTGGTCGACGAGGAAGTCGTGACCGACAACGGGCTCGTTTCCAGCCGTAATCCCGGTGACCTGCCCGCATTCTGCGCGAAAATCGTCGAGGAATTCGCCGAGGGTAGGCACTGACCTCGCGACTGCGCTGATTGAGAATTTCCGGCCGGGCTATATCCGCGGTGTGATGGTATTCCGAATTCCGGGCGTCTATCGCCCGCAGGCCGACACCTGGTTGCTGGCCGAGACCCTGCGGCGGGCTCCGCTGCCCCGCGGCGGTTCCGTGCTCGACGTCTGCGCGGGCACCGGCATTCTCGGCTGCACCGCGGCGGGACTGCTGGGCGCGGAGCTGACCGCGGTGGACATCTCGCGCCGGGCCCTGCTGTCGGCCTGGTTCAACTGCCGGGTCAGGCGGGTCCCGGTGCGACTGGTGCACGGCGGCTTCGAGACCGCGCGCGCCCTGCCCCGCTTCGACGTGGTGGTGGCGAACCCGCCCTACGTGCCCGCGCCGGGGACGCCGAGCCGCGGTCGCGCCAGGGCGTGGGATGCCGGGCCGGACGGCCGCAGCGTGCTGGACCGGCTGTGCGCCACGTTGCCCGATCTGCTGACCGAGCGGGGCGTGGCGCTCATCGTGCACTCGGCGCTCAGTGATGCCGAGCGCACCGTGACGCAGCTGCGGGCCGGCCTGGCCGGGGCCGCGGTGATCGCCCGGGCGAGCGTCCCGTTCGGTCCGGTCCTGCGCGCCAGGTCGGCGTGGCTCGCCGAACGCGGTCTGATCGAGACATCCCAGCAGGCCGAGGAATTGGTGGTGATCCGTGCCGAACGAGAACCCAGTGCCCAGCTCGCCCCGCTCCCGTGACCGGCGCCGGGTGCAGTACACCGCCGACGGTCCCGCGCTGATCGAGGGCCCGGTGGAACTGCACATGCCCGACGGCCGGGTGGTGCGAAGCGACCGCTTCGTGGTGGCGCTGTGCCTGTGCCGCCGCTCGGCGAACTATCCGCTGTGCGACACCAGTCATCGCCGGACCAGGAGGCAGGCCTCATGACCGCCGCACGCGCGCTTCCCGCTCCCCGCGGTGAATTGTCCGCCGCCACAGCGGAAGTGCTGCTGAGAGACCCGGGGAGTCCGCTTCCGGCGCTCGCTCCGGGGCACGACTGCGACGAGGACCTGCTGTTGGCCCTGCACACCTGCTACGAGCTGCATTACCACGGATTCACCGACGTGGACGAGGACTGGGAGTGGGATCCCGGCCTGCTGGCATGGCGGGCCGCCCTCGAAGCGGTCCTGCTCGCCGACCTGCGCGAACACGTCCCCGGTGGCGACGACGTGCACGCCGAACTCGACCGCCTGCTCACCGCGCCGCGCACCGAGCCCGACATTCCCGGATTCCTCACCGAACAGGGCGATCCCGATCTGCTGCGCGAGTACTTCGTCCACCGCTCGATCTACCACCACATCGAGGCCGACCCGTACGCGTGGGTCATCCCGCGGCTGCGCGGTGATCCGAAAGCGGCGCTGGTGGCCGTCGAGTTCGACGAGTTCGGCGGCGGCCGCGGCGAGAACGTGCACGCCCAGCTCTACGCCGACCTCCTCGCCGGGGCCGGCCTCGATCCCGGCTACCTGCACTATCTCGACGACGTGGGCGCGCCCATGCTCGCCCTGGTCGACATGATGTCGTTGTTCGGGCTGCACCGTTCGTTGCGCGCGGCGACCGTCGGCCACTTCGCGTCCGTGGAGATCAGCTCCTCGCCCGCCTCGCGGCGGCTGGCCGAGGTCGTCGGCGCACTCCTTCCGCACCCGGACTGCGTACGGTTCTACACCGAGCACGTCGAGGCCGACGCCGTGCACGAACAGGTCATGCGCCATCGCGTCATCGACGGTCTGCTCGCCGCCGATCCCGCTCACGCGGCGGGCATCGTGTTCGGTATCCAGGCCACCGACCTGCTCGAGAGCCGCTTCACCGACCACGTGCTCGGCGCGTGGCAGCGGGGTCACAGCTCACTGCGGACGGACCGCTCGCTTTCGACACTGTAGGTTTTCGTGCGAAATGCGGCATCAGCGCGGCGGTGCGTGATCGCGCCGTCGCGGGTGGGGAATCGGCGAGCCGCCCCGATACCGCGCTGGTGCGGGCCCTGCTGCTCGGTCCGCTGTACGCGTGGCTGATCGTGCTGGGCGAAGACCCGGCCCGCGTCCCCGAACCGATCCGCGTGGCCGCGACGACAGCGGCGAACGTGCTCACCGCGAGCCTGCTTCCCACGTAGACGCGTCCGATCGCCACGTTCGCCCGGTCATGGCCGTGCTCGCAACGAGAGGGCTATCGCCGTCGGGGTGGTGACGAGCTGGGGTCGGGACACCGCCGCACACGCGAAACAAGCACTGCCCCTTGACTTTGTGATGTAAACCGCAGGGTTGCTGCGGTTGTTGCCAGGACCACACCCTGTGGCTCACCATGGAACTCGACGTATCTGAATTCGAGGAAACATCGTGACGCACTTCGCCGCCCGTCTCAACGAGCTCTTCGAGAATGCCGCCGCGCCGGGTGTGCCGCAGTGTACGAACCGGCACGTCGCCCGTACGCTGCGCGCGGCCGGGCACCGGATCTCCGCGCCGTATCTCTCGCAGCTCCGCTCCGGCGACCGGTGCAATCCGTCCCCGAAAACCGTTGCGGCGCTGGCGGAGTACTTCAAGGTCGAACCCGCGTACTTCTTCGTCACCGAGCTGCCGGATCCGACCGCCGACGATCATCTGATCATCCGGCGCCTCGAGCTCGCGCAACCGCGGGTCCTGCTGACCCGCGTGATCGGGCTGTCCTCGGAATCCCTCGACATCCTCGTCACGATGGCCGAGCGGCTGCGGGCCGGCGAAGGACTGCTGGACGACGTTCATCACGATGCGTGAAAGCGCTGTGTGTCAAGGGTTCTCGATCCTGCCGCCGAGATCGTCGCGGCCGTGCTGTTCCGGGTCGCGCAGCCGGTCCGACCGAACCGGCCCGACCGGCTGAGTCACCGTGGTGTGACGCCGTACGCCGCGACGGTGGCGGAGGACGGCGGTGCCGGGTCGTGCGTGTACAGGGTGGCGGGTCCGAGGCGCCGCGCGAGGCCGACGAGCAGTGCGGCGCAACCCAGTCCGGACAGCACCAGGCCGGTGCCGAAGAGGGCGGGGTAGCCGAACAGGTCGCCGACGATGCCCGCCGCCATGCCGGCCATGCCCTGCACCACGACGATGGCGCAGGCCAGCAGGGTGTAATCGGTGCCCGCGTAGTCGGAGTCGGCGGCATCCATCATGAGCGCGAACACCGCGACCGTCGCCGCGCCGCCGAAGACGTGCTCGGCGAGGGAGGCCGCGACGAGGAGTTCGAACCCGCCCAGCCCGAGAGCGGCGACCAGATACAGGGCGATACTCGCGGTCTGGGTGACACCGCCGAGGAGCAGGGCACGCCGCCGGCCGAAACGGTAGGCGAGCCATCCGCCGACGGCGGCACCGGCCAACGCCCCGGCCGAGGAGAGCACACCCTTGACGAGGGCGATCTGACCGAGATCGAGCCCGGCATCGGACAGGAACGGTCCGGTGAGCGCCGCGGCCATCGAGTCGCCGAACTTGAACGCCCCGATCAGCGCGACGAAGGTCAGCACGCCGGGCCTGCGCAGGCGGGTCAACCAGGCCACGGGCATCCGCGCCGCGCGCGGCCGCGGCGGGCGATCGGTGACCGGTTCCCGCAGCAGCCACACCGGGACCGTCGTGACCAGGATCAGCGCGGCCATCGCCAGGAACAACAGCCGCCAGCCGGAGACGGCGAACAGCCACAGCAGCGCGCCGCCACCGACGATCATCCCGATCCGGTACGCGCCCACCTGGATACCGTTGCCGAGACCGCGCTCGCGCGGCCCGAGCAGGCGCACGGCCAGGCCGTCGGTGGCGACATCCTGGGTCGCCGAGAGCAGGTTCACCACCACGATCCCGACGAACAGCCAGCGCAGCGAGGCGGACAGGTCCAGGCAGGCCAGCAGCATCGCGACCGCCGCCGCGGTCAGCTGCAGTGCGAGCAGCCAGGCGCGGCGGCTGCCGTACCGGTCGACATAGGGCGCCCACAGGAATTTCAGCGCCCACGGCAGGAACAGCACACCCGAGGCGCTGATCGCCACCAGCGAGAACCCGGATTCGCGCAGCACCACGGGCAGTGCCTGGGTGAAGAAGCCGAACGGCAGACCCTGGGCGAAGTACAGCGACGACAGCAACGCCAGCGTGCTCGCGGTGATCACACCCGGACGGGTGGTGGTGCTCATGGGGTCATCGTCGCAGAACGAGCGCCCGCGCGCCGAGCGCACCCATTGTGATCGCGCTGCGCGCAACCGGTGAGCCCGCGGCCCGGCCGGGTCATGGTGAGGACATGACATCCACAGAGAAGACACGCGTCGCCGATTCCGCGCTGGACGAGCTGTTCGCCCCGATCTTCGCCCGCATCGCCGAGGGCGCCGTCGCCCGCGAGACCGATCGGGAACTCGCGCACACCGAGATCGCCGCGCTGCGGGCCGCCCGCTTCGGCGCGCTGCGGGTGCCGGTGGAGTACGGCGGCCACGGCGCGAGTGTGCGGCAGCTGTTCCGGCAGCTCATCGCCCTGGCCGCCGCCGAATCGAACCTGCCGCAGGCGTTGCGCGTGCATTTCTCCTTCGTCGAGGACCAGTTGCTCGCCGCCACCGGGCCGGGGCGGGAGCGCTGGTTGCGCGCGATCAGCGCGGGCACTCTGGTGGGCAACGCCATCACCGAACCGGGCGTCGGTGCCGTCGACCGCTACCGGACCCGGCTCACCCGCGACGGTGCGCACTGGCGACTCGACGGCACCAAGTACTACAGCACCGGTTCGCTGTACGCCGACCACATCCTCGTCGCCGCGGATCGCGACGGCGAACGGGTGGGCGTGCTCGTCGGCGCCCGTGCCGACGGCGTCCGGCAGCACGACGACTGGGACGGCTTCGGGCAGCGCCTCACCGCCAGCGGCACCACCGAATTCACCGGGGTCCGCGTCACCGACGAACAGATCCTCGGCCCCGGGTACGGCGTGCCAGGACCCACCTACGCCACCGCCTATCTCCAACTGGTCCAGCTGGCCGTGCTCGCAGGCATCGCGCAACGTGCCGAAAGCGATGTGCGCGAATGGGTCTCGCGTCGCACGCGCGGCTACTCCCACTCGGCCGCCGATCTGCCCCGCCACGATCCGCTCGTGCAGCAGGTGATCGGGAAGCTGTCCGCGGCGAGCTTCGCCGCCCGCGCGACGGTGCTCGCCGTCGCCGACCTGCTCGACGAGGTGCTGGCGGCAGGCGCCACCGACGAGCGCGCGCTGACCGAGGTGGAACTGGCCGCCGCCCAGGCCCAGCTCGCGGTGATCGACACCGTGCTGCCCGCGACGAGCCTGCTGTTCGAGGTCGGCGGGGCGTCGATCGTGTCCGAAGGCCTTCGCCTGGATCGGCACTGGCGCAACGCGCGGACGGTCTCCGTGCACAATCCGGCGATCCAGAAGGCCCGGGTGGTGGGCGATCACCTGCTCAACGGCACCGACCTGCCGTTCGGCTGGAGCGCGGGCGAGCGGGCCGCGGGGGAGGAGAACCGATGACGCGCCGGATCCGGTTCAACGCCTTCGACATGAACTGCGTGGCCCACCAGTCGCCCGGGCTGTGGCGTCACCCCGACGACCAGTCGCACCGCTACAAGGAGCTGGGCTACTGGACCGAGCTCGCCCGCCTGCTCGAGCGGGGCCGCTTCGACGGACTGTTCATCGCCGACGTCCTCGGCATCTACGACGCGTACGGCGGCAACGACATCGCCGCGTTGCGTCAGGCCGCGCAGGTGCCGGTGGCCGACCCCCTGCTGCTGGTGACCGCGATGGCCGCGGCGACCGAGCACCTGGGCTTCGGCATCACCACCGGCACCGGGTTCGAGCATCCGTTCCCGTTCGCCCGGCGCCTGTCCACCCTCGACCACCTCACCGACGGCCGGATCGGCTGGAACGTGGTGACGGGCTACCTGCCCTCGGCCGCGCGCAACATGGGCGCCGACGACCAGCTCGACCACGACGATCGCTACGACCAGGCCGACGAGTACCTCGAGGTCCTCTACAAACTCTGGGAAGGCTCGTGGGAGGACGACGCCGTGGTCCGCGACGCGGCGAGCGGGGTCTACGTCGATCCGGCCAAGGTGCACCACATCGGCCACCGCGGACGGCATTTCAGTGTGCCGGGCATCCACCTGTCCGAGCCCTCACCGCAGCGCACGCCGGTGATCTACCAGGCGGGCGCCTCGCCGCGCGGGGTGCGCTTCGCCGCGGAGAACGCCGAGGCGATCTTCGTCGCGGCCCCGTCGAAACGCGTACTCACCCAGACGGTGTCGCGGATCAGGGACGCGCTCGAGCAGGCGGGCCGTGACCGCTACGCCGCTAGGGTGTACGCGCTGGCCACCATCGTCACCGATGCCACCGACGCGGCCGCGCGCGCCAAACACGAGGAGTACCTGTCCTACGCGAGTGTCGAGGGCGGACTGGTGTTCATGTCGGGGTGGATGGGGATCGACCTGTCGCGCTACGACCTCGACGATCCCATCGGCGAGGTGCACAGCAACGCCATCCAGTCGGCGGTCGCCGCCTTCCAGGAGTTCGACGACGACGGGCGCGAGTGGACCGTGCGCGACATCGGCCGCTGGGCGGGTATCGGCGGGATGGGCCCGGTGTTCGTCGGGTCGGGGGAGACCGTCGCCGACCAGTTGCAGGACTGGGTGGCCGACACCGACCTCGACGGATTCAACCTGGCCTACGCGATCACGCCGGGAACCTTCGAAGACATTGTGCGGTACGTGGTCCCGGTGCTGACCGCACGCGGTGCCTATGCCGGCGAGTACCCCGGTGGCACCCTGCGGCACGCGCTGTTCGGCGCGGGCGATCGGCTCCCGGAGGAGCATCGGGGCGCGAGTTACCGGGTGGGCGGGCCGAATTCGACCGTGCTGCCCGAGGCGGAAGCCCGGCCGGGTTCGGCCATCGACTCCCGCTGAGTACAACCCTGCTGCGGCGGACCGGAATCCCGCACCATTCCGGTATGACATCGCAGAATCCCGTTTCACGTTCCACGCGTTCGGCCGCGATCGTCGGCGCCGGACAGACCGGCGTCTCCGCGGCGCTAGGTCTGCTCGACGCCGGCTTCGCGGTCACGCTCTACAGTGACCGCGACCAGCCCGCCCTCCGCGACGACGTTCCGGCCACCGGTACCGCCCTGGAATTCGGTGTGGCGCAACAGGCCGAGCTGGCCCTCGGGCTGGACACCTACACCGCCAGGGCGCCGCGCCACACCGGGCTCAGCGTTCGCCTGGTCGATCCGGACCGCAATGAACTGATCGCCTTCGACGGCGCGTTCGACGGCTACGTCGGCGTCGCGGTCGACACCAGGCTCAAGGCCGACGAGCGGCTCACCGCGTTCCGCGAACGCGGCGGCCGGTTCGTCGTCGAGCAGGTCACCCCGGAAACCCTGGACGGCATCGCCGCCGCACACGACCTGACCCTCGTCGCGACCGGGCGCGCCGGCCTGTCCGACCTGTTCCCGATCGATACCGGTCGCACCGTCTACGACGCGCCGCAGCGGCGGCTGCTCACCGTGACGGTGACCGGTCTCGGCCACGATCCCGGCGTCTTCGCCCATCGCGGTCCGGCCGGCGGCGCGCACAGCGGATTCTCCATCTTCGCCGATCAGGGCGAGGGCTGGTGGGGTCCCTACCTGCACAAGGACGCGGGCCCCAGCTGGGCGTTCCTGGGCTGGGCGCGGCCGGGCAGCGAATGGGAACGCCGCTTCGCCACCGCGGATTCGGCGGCGTCGGCCCACCGGGTGGTCACCGAGCTCTACCGCGACTACGCGGACTGGGACCTGCCGGAGGTGCTGGCCACCACCGTGATCGAGGACGACCCGCATTCGTGGCTCACCGGTGCGGTCCGGCCGGTGGTGCGCGCGGGCGTCGGCCGCACGGCGAGCGGGCACCCCGTCGCGTCGCTGGGCGACACCTCGGTGGCCTACGACCCGATCGCCGGGCAGGGCGCGCAGAGCGGCCTGATCCAGGCCCAGCGTCTGGTCGCCGCCGCCGCGGTGCACGACGGCGCCTTCGACGAGGCCTGGATCGCGGCGCGCTACGCCGAATTCCTCGCCGCCCGCGGCGATGCCGCCGCGAAGGTGACCCGCCTGTTCCTCAGCGACCCGGCGTTCGCCGACATCGGCGGCCAGTTCTTCGCCGCCGCCGCGGTCGACGCCCGGTTCGCCTCGGCCCTGGTCGGCCTGCTGCACCAGCCGCAGCCCTTCCTCGGCATCGAGACCGCCGAGCAGGCGGGGGCCTACATCGAGCAGGTCACCGGTGTTCCCGCCGCGGACCTGCTGGCCCGGTTCCAACCGGCGGGGCGCTTCGCGCGGTCCGGATACGAGGGCGCGCTCACGCGAGCGTGAACCCTGATCGTCCTGTGCGACAACGATGATGGCCGCCAGGTGGGGCGACGCCGTCCGGGGATCGGCAGGTCCCCGGCGGCGCTCCCACCCGGCGGCGGTCTCGCGGCTCCCGCTCTGTGGTCATCGGTGTTCCCGTCGCGGGGGCCGCGTGGGAGCGTGGAGGGGGAGTGCTGTCGTTCGAGGAAGGTCGCCGTCGATGCGGGGAATCAATCACATCGTGTTGTTCGTGGCGGACCTGCCGCGCAGTATCGGCTTCTACGAGGACGTGCTCGGGTTCGAGCGGCTACCCGAGTCGTTTCCCGGTGGCGCGTTCCTGCGTCATCCCGGCTCGGCAAACGATCACGACCTCGGCCTGTTCCAGGCCGGGACGCCCGCGGCGCCCGCGGGCTCGGTGGGTCTCTACCACGTGGCCTGGGAAGTCGACACGCTGTCGGAGCTCGCCGAGGTCCGGGATCGGCTCGCGGCCTCGCGCGCGCTGACCGGAGCCGGCGACCATGGCTCCACCAAGGCCCTCTACGCCCGCGACCCCGACGGCATCGAATTCGAGGTGTGCTGGCTGGTGCCCGACGAGTACGTCGAGGACGCGCTGGCTCCCGGCACCGCCCTGACCGCCCCCTTGGACATCACCGCCCAGATCGACCGGTACGGCGCCACGACACCGGGCGGCCCACGCACCGATCCGCAGGTCTGGGCGCGCGTCGCGGCGCGGCGGGCGGCGACCTCCTGAGGCCCGCGCCCGCGCCGTGTCATGGTGGGTAGGGTGCCCGGTGACGAGGAGGTGCTGATGGGTGCAGGCAACGAGCGGATCCCCAGCCGCTGGGAGGAGCTCACGGCCGCGGATCCGGCGCATTCGACCTGGTACGTCGAGCGGTTCCGGAACCTCGCCGCACAGGGGGAGGACATCGTCGGCGAGGCGCGGATGGTCGACGCGATGCTCGGGCGCGGCAGCCGGGTCCTCGACGCCGGCTGCGGAGCAGGCCGGACGGGCGGCTATCTCGCCGAGGCCGGACACACCGTCGTCGGGGTGGACGTGGACCCGGTGCTGATCGAGGCGGCGCGCGCGGATCACCCCGGCCCCACGTGGCTGGTGGGCGACCTCGCCGAGCTGGATCTCCCCGCCCGGGGCGTCGCGGGCGATTTCGACCTGATCGTGTGCGCGGGCAATGTGATGACCTTCCTCGCGCCCGTCACGCGGCGGACGGTGCTGGCGGGGTTCGCCCGGCATCTCGGGTCGCGCGGGCGCGCGGTGATCGGGTTCGGCGCCGAACGTGGTTACCCGTTCCCCGCCTTCCTCGCCGATGCCGAATCGTCCGGTCTCGCCACCGATCTGCTGCTGTCGACGTGGGATCTGCGACCCTTCACCGAGGACTCCGACTTCCTGGTCGCGGTGCTGTCGCGCGCGCACTGAGCGCTGCCCTTCCCCCTTCTACTGTATACCCGATTTTGGGCCCTCATGAGGCGCCGAATCGTCGTCCATAATCGCTCGCGGAATACCGAAACCACCAGGTGAGGAGTAGCGCGATGGCGTATGTGCTCGACTTCGGCGACATCGATCGGAACCAGGTCGCGATCGTCGGCGGCAAAGGCGCGAACCTCGGCGAGCTCGCCCGCGTCGACGGTGTCGTGGTGCCCGACGGGTTCTGCGTGACGACCGAGGCCTTCGCCGCGACGGTGGCCGCGGCGCCGTCGCTCGACGCGCTGCTCGGCGAGCTGTCCGGGCTCGCGCCCGAGGACCGCGCGGGGATCGCCGGGCTCAGCGCCCGGCTGCGGCACACCGTCGAAGCCCTGGCGATCCCCGACGCGGTGGCCGCCGAGATCCGCGCCGCGCACGCCCGGTTCGGCGCCGAGGACGCCTACGCGGTGCGCTCCAGCGCCACGGCCGAGGACCTGCCGACCGCGTCGTTCGCCGGCCAGCAGGACAGCTACCTGAACGTGGCGGCCGCCGAGGCGATCCTGGACCACGTCCGCCGCTGCTGGGGTTCGCTGTTCACCGAGCGGGCGATCACCTACCGCCTGCGAAACGGCTTCGACAGCAGGAAGATCCGGATGGCGGTCGTCGTCCAGCGGATGGTGTTCGCGCGCGCCGCCGGCATCATGGTCACGGCCGACCCGGTCACCTCCGACCGCACGGTCGTGTCCATCGACGCCGGCTTCGGCCTGGGCGAGGCCCTCGTGTCCGGTCTGGTGAACGCCGATGTCTACCGGGTGCGCGACGATACCGTGACCAGCGCGTCGATCGCCACCAAGAAGCTCGCCGTGCGCCCGGCGCCCGGCGGCGGCACCGAGGTGTGTGAGCTCACGGACGGGTCCCGTACCGAGCGGGTGCTCACGGACGACCAGGTGCTGCGGCTGGCGCGGCTCGGACGACGGATCGAAGCGCACTTCGGCACCCCACAGGACATCGAATGGTGTTGCGACGGTTCGGAGTTCCGCATCGTGCAGAGCAGGCCGATCACCACCCTGTTCCCGATCCCCGACGCCGGGGACACCGCGAACCGGGTCTACGTCTCGGTGGGGCACCAGCAGATGATGACCGACGCGATGAAGCCGCTCGGACTCTCGGTCTGGCAGCTGACCAGCCCGGCCGCGATGCGCGACGCGGGCGGACGGCTCTTCGTCGACGTCACCGCGGCGCTCTCCGCGCCCGCGACCCGCGCCGCCGTGGTCGACGGGCTCGGCAAGTCCGACCCGCTGATCGGCGACGCCCTGCGCACCGTCCTCGACCGCGACGACTTCCTGCCCCTCGCGCCGACTCCCGATCCGGCCACCGCGCCGGCCGCGCCGGCACCGGAACCCGTGCCGACCGACCCGGCGATCGTCGCCGAGCTGATCGCGCACTGCGAGACCTACGTGACCGACTTGCGGCGGGCGATCGAACCGCTGGCGGGTCCGCCGCTGCTGGACTTCATCGAGAACGACATCAAGCAGTTGCGGCGCACGCTGTTCCTGCCGCGCAACCTCCAGGTGATCAACGCCGCCATCGACGCCACCTGGTGGCTCAACGACCGGCTGGGCGAATGGCTGGGGGAGAAGAACGCCGCCGACGTCCTCACCCAGTCGGTCCCCGGGAATGTGACCTCCGAGATGGGGCTGGCGCTGCTCGATGTCGCCGACGTGATCCGCCCGCTGCCCGAGGTCGTGGCGTACCTGACCGAGGTCGAGCAGCACGGTGCCGACGCCGGCTTCCTCGACGAGCTCGCCCGTCGCCCCGGCGGGCCCGCGGCCCTGGCGGCGCTCGAGGGCTTTCTGGAGCGGTACGGCATGCGCTGCGTCGGCGAGATCGACATCACCAGGCCGCGCTGGCGGGAACGCCCCGCCACCCTCGTACCGACCCTTCTCGGCAATGTGCGCACATTCGCCCCCGGCGCCGGACAGCGGCGTTTCGAGGACGGACTGCGCGCGGCCGAACAGGCGAAACATGAACTCCTGCAGCGTGTCCTGGCCCTGCCGGACGGTGCTCGCAAGGCCGAGGAGACCGCGGCGATGATCGAGCGCGTCCGCACCTTCGCCGGCTATCGGGAGTATCCGAAGTACGCGATGGTGAGCTGCTACTTCGTTTACAAGCAGGCCTTGCTCCGCGAGGCCGGCCGCCTGGTCCAGGCGGGAGTGCTGGACGATCCCGAGGACATCTACTACCTGCGGTTCGACGAACTCGCCGAGGTCGTCCGCACCCGGCGGGTACGCCCGGACCTGCTCGACGAGCGCAAGGAGGCGTTCCGCTCCTACCAGTCGCTCACCGCGCCACGGGTGCTCACCTCCGACGGCGAGGCGCTCACCGGCGCGTACCGGCGCGACGACCTGCCCGTGGGCGCGTTGCCCGGCATGGCCGTCTCGGCCGGGACCGTCGAGGGGCGTGCCCGTGTGCTCACCGACATCGCCCAGGCCGACCTCGCGGCGGGCGACATCCTGGTCACCGCCTACACCGATCCCAGCTGGACTCCGCTGTTCGTGGCGATCGCCGGACTGGTGACCGAGGTCGGTGGCGTGATGACCCACGGCGCGGTGATCGCCCGCGAATACGGGTTGCCCGCCGTCGTCGGCGTGGAACACGCCACCGCGCTGATCCGCGACGGCCAGCGCATCCGGGTGCACGGCACGGACGGCTACGTGGAGATCCTCGCGGAGTGACCACGGTTGCCGCACGCGGGGGCCGGGCCGGTACCGTCTGGAACCCGGCCCCGTACGCGGCGCCGAACCCGGACCGCGCGGCCGGAACTCGCGCGAACGAGGTGTCCGCACCCCGGACGTCGGTCGGTCTCGGAGAAGGAAACCTGTTGTGCTGCAGATGATCATCGTCGGCGCGCTGGCCGCACCGGTGCACTGGCTGCTCTACCGGCGCCTGGTGGTCGCCACCGGTGTGCCACGCCGATCCGCGATCGCGGCGGGGATCGCGCTCGGCCTGCTGTGGGTCGCGGCCGTGATCGCGCTCGGCGCGGGCAGCGTGTACGCGCCGGGCCCGGTCCGGCCGGTGGTGTGGCTGGGTTACACGTGGTTCGTGGTGCTGCTCTACCTGCTGCTCGGACTGCTGGTGATCGGGATGGTGCTGCTGGTCCTCCGGCTCACCGGCTCGACCCGGCGCACCCGCCTGCTCCGGGTGCTGTCGGCCGTGGCGGTCGTGGCCTCGCTCGGCGCGGTCGGCGTGGGTGTGGTGCAGGCGGAGAACATTCGCGTCGTCGAGACCGAGGCGCGCTTCGCCGATCTGCCCCGGCAGTTCGACGGGCTCCGGGTGGCCGTGGTGTCGGACCTGCACGTCGGCGCCGCCCGGGGGCCGGGCTTCACCGCGCGGATCGTCGACCTGGTGAACGCGCAGCGTCCCGACCTCATCGTGCTGCCCGGCGACCTGCTGGACGGTGCGGTCGACCTGGTCAGCGCCGACATCGCGCCGCTGGCCGAGCTGCGCGCGCGGTACGGGGTCATCGGGGTCGCCGGCAATCATGAGGGATACGTCGACGAGGTGGGCTCCTGGCTGGACCACTGGGAGACCCTCGGCATGAAGACACTGCGCAACACCAGGACCGACCTGTCGATCGATGGCGCCTCGATCGACATCGCCGGCGTCTACGACTACGCCGCCCCGGCGCCGTACGCCGCGGATCTCGACGCCGCGCTCGCCGGCGTCGACCCGGCGCGCTTCACACTGCTGCTCGCCCACCAGCCGCGCCAGGCGCCCGCGGCGGGCGCCCGCGACGTCGACCTGCAGCTGTCCGGCCACACCCACGGCGGCCAGCTGTGGCCGTTCGTGTATCCGGTGCGCTGGGCCAATCCGACGGTGTCGGGCTGGGACCGCTTCGGCGACATGCGCATCTACACCACTGTCGGCGCCGGTGCGTGGGGGCCGCCGGTCCGGCTCGGTGTGCCGCCCGAGATCGTCGTCCTCACCCTGCGCACCGCCTGAACCTCAGACGCGCAGGTCGGCGTCCTCACGGCTGCCCATCCCCGTGGTGAACTCGTGGATGCGCAGCGGTCCGCCCGCGTGCGGATCCAGCGGCGGGGTGTCCTTGCCCGCGCCCACCCGGAGACCGGCGAGCATGTGGCGCAGGGCCTCGTCCGCGCCGAAGCGTGGCGTCCAGCCCAGCTCGGCCCTGGCGCGTCCGGTGTCCATCAGCGGCAGGTGTAGCATCGCGTCGAACAGATCCGGCGAGGCCGGGACCAGGCGCGCGTGCCAGGCTGCCGCCAGTCCCGCCCGGACCGGTGCCCGTGGCACCGACACGGTCCTGGCGTCGAGGACATCGCCGAGCACCGCTCGGTCCACCACCGGCTCGGCGGCGAGATTGAACGGGCCCTTGGCGTCGGTGGTCACGGCCAGCGCGTAGGCCCGCCCCACATCGCGGCTGTGCACGGCCTGGAACCGGAGCCCACGCGGCACCGGCAGCACCGGCACCAGGCCGGGGCGCAGCAGTCCGTTCGGCGCGAGCGGTCCGAGGAACAGCCGCCGCTGCTGACTCGCCGACTCCCGCCGGAAGCTGAACGCGGGTCGCATCCGCACGACCCGGCGATCGGGATGCTCCGCCTCGAACCGGTCGAGAAGCCGTTCGCAGTAGGCTTTTTCGCGCATATAGCCGGCGGCCGGCCAGCCGTCTGTCGGCCAGCTCTCCGGCACGCGGCGCTGCTCGTCGTCGCACGGGGAGTACGCGCCGACCGAAGAGGCGAAGACCAGCGCGGGCACCTGGGCGGCGGCGAAGGCCCGCAGTACCCGCTCGGTCCCGCCGACATTGGCGTGCCAGGTCGCGAGCGGCTGATGCGTCGGCTGGAACAGCCAGGCCAGATGCACCACCACGTCGGCGCCGTGGAACAACGCCTCCAGGTCGTCGGTGCGGATGTCGGCGCGCTCCCACCGCACGCCCGGCGCGGCGTCCGCGGGCATCCTGCGCGCCACGCCGACGATCTCGTCGATGCCCGATTCCTCCGCCAGCGCCTCGAGGACGCTGGTTCCGATGTTTCCCGTCGCTCCGACAATCACGACCCGCATGCCCACCACTCCTCAGCTCGGGTACCGAACCCCCCTCGTCGCTTCGCGCCTACCCGCCCGGGTGTGGCCGAAACGGCTGTTTGGCCCGTGTGGGACCGGAAACCCGGACAGCGAGGTGATGGTGATGGTCGATGACGTGGAGAAGCGCTGGACGAACGGCCAGACCGGCAGGCAGGCCGCCCGCTACCTGGTCGCGGTCGTGGTGGCGGCCGCCCTTGTCGCCGCCGCGACCGCGATCTGGGCCGGCGGCAGGTCGGCCTGCGCCGACGCCCCGACCACCCTGTGTGACGGGCCGGCCGAGGCCGCCGTGCTGCTCGCCCCCGCTGTCATCCTGCTGCTCGGCGGCCTCGGCGCGTTCGTCCGTACCTACCTGGCGTGGCGGCGCGGCCGGAGCTGGCCGCTCTGGCAGGGCGCGGGCTGGTTCCTGTTCCTGCTGATGACCGTCTATCTCGGCGTCGGCGCCGGCGCGGCAACCTGAGCCGTCGGTTGCGGCAGCGGCGGATCCGGCTCCGGGATCGGCGGGAACGGGTCCGGCGGCGGTCCGGGTTCGGGCGGAGGTCCCGGCGGCACCGGATCGGGACGGGGGTCGGGCGGAATGGGATCGGGGCGTCCCGGTGTCGGCGGTATCGGCTCCGCCGGATCGGGGAGCGTGGGACTGGTGAGACGTGTCGTCATGATGATCGACCCTCCTCGGGGCTCGCGGTTCACGTGACGGTCGGTGTCGGCGCGCGCGACGGGCTGACCGCGAAGTCGACGCCGAAGTTGTTGTAGGTCAAGGGCAACGGCTCCTCGGGCGTGAGCCGGGGCGTCGAACGCAGCTCGAAACGCGCACCCCGCAGCAGGTGCGCCAGCAGCGTGCTCGTGACGAACAGGACGAGATCACGTCCCGGGCAGGCCGCCGGGCCCGCACTGAACGGCACGAGCTGCGGGTACTGTTCCGCGCGGCCGTCGATCCAGGCGCTCGGGGTGAACTCGTGTGCGAAGGGCACCTGGTGCTCGTCGCGATGGAAGGCCACGGCCGGGATCAGCACCGCGGTGCCCGCGTCGACGGTGAAGCGCTGGGAGCCCTCGCGCCAGACGGTGTGCTCGGTGGTGTCACGCAGGATCAACGGCGTGGTCGGCCACAGTCGCACCGACTCGAGCACACAGGCACGCAGATAGGTGAGGGTGGACACTTCTGGATGCAGCCCGGCCTCGGCGGACGCGGTGGCCAGCTGCTCGGGGTGGCTCGCCAGCAGCGCCAGGGTGCGCGTGAGAGCCATGCCCGCGGCGTCGAACGCGAACAGCCAGTGCGGCACCTGGCCGAGCGGGTCGGTGGCGGCCACCGACGGTGTGGTCACCAGGGCGCCGAGCAGACTGTCGTCGGTGGCGGACTCGGCGTAGCGGTAGAGCCGGTCGAAGAACCGCTCGCGTGTGCGCCGATGCGCTGGTGCCAGGAACGACCAGTTGGCGGCCGACCGCAGCCGCCAGAGTTCGTCGGTGGTCTCGTTGTCGTCGCGGGCGCTCGGTCCGAGCGTCAGCCGCCGGACCAATCGCCACCAGGCGGTGGTGAACCGGGCCGCGTGGAGGCGGCCCTCCCCGGTGGCGGCCCGGAGCAGCTGTTCGGCCTCCTCGGCCACGGTGTCGGCGAACGGTCCGGCGAGGCGGTGCAGCGGACGGCCGGTGTCGAGCGCGACCTCGTTCACCGCCCGCCGCTGGGTCCTGATCCTGCCTTCCGACACCAGCACACCGTGTGGCTGGAACTGCCCGAGAGCGGCGCGTTTCTCCCGGTTCGCGGGATCGAACGGCGAAGGTGCCCCGTCGAGCACGCGGCCCACATCGGTGGGGTCGGTGACGACGAGCACCCGTCGGCCGGGCAGCACGAGTTCGACCGGGCCGCTGCCGAATTCGCGGCGCAGCGCGCGCATGCGGCGCACGGTGCGCGCGTCGGCCTGCGTCCGTTCGAGCAGACCCATCATTCGTCGCCGCCGCGCGATCACGCCCGCGGCGAACCCGGCGGCGCCCAGATCCGCGAGCGTGGCCGCCGCACGCAGCCCTGTCAGCCGGTGACCCGACATACGACCTCCTCTGTGTTGCACGGCCTTCGTAGCGGCCATTCCACGACGCCGCGCGCCCAAACTCCGGCGGCTCAGCGGCGCAGCTCCTGTGCCTTGGTCTTCACGCCCTGGACCAGCAGATGCCACGCGCCCGGATCGCCTTGCAGGACAGCGCGTCCCATGTCCTTGATCTGGTCGTAGGTCGCGTGCGGCGGAATCGGCGGGACCTCCGGGTCGCAGCGGATGTCGAGCAGCACCGGGCGATCCGCGGCCAGCGCGCGGTCCCACGCCGGGCCGATGGCGTCGGAGCTGTCGACCTCGATCGCGTCGAAGCCGAAGCAGGTCGCGGTGGCCGCGTAGGAGATGTCGGGCAGCGTCTGGGATTCCTCGAACTTCGGGGCGCCGCCCATCCCGCGCAGTTCCCAGGTGACCTGGTTGAGGTCGTTGTTGTGGAACACACAGACGATGAGCCGCTGGTCGGGCCACAGCTGCCGGTAACGGTGGATGGTGATGAGTTCCGCGAGGCCGTTCATCTGCATCGCGCCGTCACCGACGAGCGCGACGACGGGACGGTCCGGATGGGCGAACTTGGCGCCGATCGCGTACGGCACCGCCGCGCCCATGGTGGCCAGGGTGCCCGACAGCGAACCGCGCATGCCGGCGCGCATCTTCAGGCAGCGGGCGTACCAGTTGGTGGACGACCCCGAGTCGGCGGTGACGATCGCGTCGTCGGGGATGCGCTGCGAGAGCTCCCACACCACCCGCATCGGATTGGCCGGTTCGGCGTCGAGCATGGCCTGCCGCTCCAGCGTCTCCCACCAGTGCCGGACATTCCCTTCCACGGTCTCGCGCCAGGATCGGTCGGTGCGGGGTTCCAGCAGGGGGATCAGTGCCGCCAGGGTGGCTTTCGCGTCACCGACCAGGTTCACCTCGGTCGGGTATCGCATGCCGATCAGCGCGCCGTCGAGGTCGATCTGCACCGCGCGGGCCTGGTCCAGTTCGGGCAGGAACTGACTGTAGGGAAAGTTGGAACCGACGATGAGCAGCGTGTCGCAGTCGCGCATGAGCTCGTAGCTCGCGCGGGTCCCGAGCAGACCGATCGCGCCGGTGACGAACGGCAGCTCGTCGGAGAGGACGTCCTTACCCAGCAGGGCCTTGGCGATGCCTGCCCCGGTGAGCTCGGCGACCTGGAGGATCTCCTCGGTGGCGCCGCGCGCGCCCTGTCCGAGCAGGATGGCGACCTTGCTGCCCGCGTTGATCACCTCGGCGGCCCGCTCGACGTCGGGCAGTGCCGGGACCGAGGTGGTCGTGGTGCTGTCCGGCGGACTCGACGGCACCTCCTTGAAGGCGTGGGCCGGCGGTTCGTAGGGCTCCTCCTGCAGGTCGGCGGGGATGATCACCGCGGTGGGGACGCGCCGGGCCATCGCCGTTCGCATCGCCCGGTCCAGGGCGTTGGGGAGCTGGGCGGCCACATTCACCTCGACGAGGTAGTCGGAGGCCACGTCCTTGAACAGGGCCTGCAGGTCGACTTCCTGCTGATAGCTGCCGCCCATCGCGCTGCGTGCGGTCTGGCCGACCACCGCGACCACCGGCACGTGGTCGAGCTTGGCGTCGTAGAGACCGTTGAGCAGATGGATCGCGCCCGGTCCGGAGGTCGCCATGCAGACGCCGACCTGCCCACTGAACTTCGCGAACCCGGTGGCCTCGAACGCCGACATCTCCTCGTGCCTGCTCTGCACGAACCGCGGGGAATTGTCGGCGCGACCGAAGGCCGCGATCAATCCGTTGATGCCGTCGCCGGGATAGCCGAAGACCTGTTCGACACCCCATTCCCTGAGCCGCCGCAGGACATAGTCGGCCACCTGTGTCGCCATGGTTTCTCCTTCGCCGTCGCACTGCCTTTCCCGGCGCGCTACCCGCGATCGCCGCGCTCAATCCGCGCGGTCGGTTCAGTCGCCCGGCACCTCCGTCCGATGGGCGGGTGGGACGAGATAGGTCCGCAGATCGTCGATCTTGGATTCGATGCGTTCGGCGTTCTCGGCGTCCACCCGGAAGATCCAGTGCTTGGCGCCGAGCAGCAGAACCGCCTGGAAGACGAGCTGGAACCACTCGCTCTGCCAGTTCTCGAACGTGCTCGCGAGAAACTCCGGCCAGTAACCGGACCAGAGGAACGGCTGCCCGAGCTGTTGCTGGGTGTTGCGGTATTCGATGAGCTGGGTGACGAACTGGGCGGCCCACGAGCCGAGGAAGAGCAGCATGAGCAGGTAGACAGCTCCCCACCGCCGGAAATGTGCCATACCTGGCGAATACCCGGCAATCGGCATCCGACACGGCCGCCGCACCGCCGATTGAGGCGCGGACAGGCGGGTAGGACCAGCGTGTGGCCGCGTTCGCGGCGACGGAGCGAGAGGAGGACGCAGATGGCTGTCGATCAGGAGACCGGGCAGGTCACCGGGACCGCCGACAAGGACTACGACCTGATCTGGTTCACCGAAGCCGCGTTGAGCAACGCGTTGCGGATGGAGGAGTACTCCCGCGACGCCGACCGAGCGGGCGACACCGAACTCGCCGAGTTCTTCCGCCGCGCACAAGCCGACAGTCGCAAGGGGGCCGAACAGGCGAAGAAACTGCTCGCCGCCCGCCTGCGCTGATCGGGTGCGGTACGCGAGGACCGGGCCCGGCACCGCGTCGCCGGGCCCGGCCGGAAACACCGGGAGGGAGCCGGGCTGATGAGCGCCGATATCGACCAACTGCTGCACACCCTGACCCATGTCGTGAACACCCTGCAGGACAAGGGGATTCGCTTCGCGGTCGGCGGCGGATGCGCGGTGTACGCGCGCGGCGGACCGGCGTCGGAACACGACGTCGACATCTTCGTCCGGCCGACGGACAGCGCGGCGGCGCGCGCGGCGCTGGTGGAGGTGGGGATGCGGCCCGAGGATCCGGTGGAGAACTGGCTGACCAAGGCCTACGACGGGGACATCCTGGTGGACCTGATCTTCCGCACCAACCACCACACCGTCGACGACGCCCTCCTCGAACGCGCCGAGACGATGGGCATCGGCCCCGCGATCGCCCCGGTGCTGACCGGAACCGACCTGCTGATCGACCGGCTCATGGTGCTCGACGCGCACCGACTCGACTTCACCAGGCTGCTCGCGACCGCCCGCGCGCTGCGCGAGCAGATCGACTGGCCCGCGGTGCACCGCGAGGTGTCGCACTCGCCCTATGCCCGCGCCTTCCTCGGGCTCACCGCCGATCTTGGCCTGCACCCCTTCCCGTTCGAGAACGCGCACGGTGAACCGCCCCAGTACCTGGTCGCCAATCTGCGCCGTGCCTTCGCCGAGGACCCCCGCACGGCGACGTCGAGCGTGCACGTGACGCTGCGCGGGGACGTCGTCGTCCTCACCGGTGAGGTCGGCGACGAATCCAGCAGGGACGCACTGGAAACCGTGCTGCGCGAGCGGGTCGGCCAGTACCGGGTGCACAACGACGTGCGGGTGAGCCACCCCGCGGCGCCCGCCGAGCCGGAACGGTTGCGGTGAGGTGAGCATGCGTATCGCCGCCGTCGGAGATGTCCATCTGGGAGCCGATTCCCGCGGGCGGTTGCGGCCCGCGCTCACCGACCTGCCCGAGCACGCCGACGTGCTGTTGCTCGCCGGTGACCTCACCCGGGTCGGGACGATCGCCGAGGCGAAGACCGTCGCCGCCGAGTTCGCCGATCTCGGTGTTCCCGTGGTCGCGGTGCTCGGCAATCACGACCACCACAGCGACCGTGCCGGCGAGATCACCCAGCTGCTGTCCGACCACGGCATCACCGTGCTGGAGGGCACCGCGACCGTGCTGAGCGTGGACGGCGCCGCGCTGGGCATCGCCGGGACCAAGGGCTTCGGCGGCGGCTTCGCCGGTAAGTGCGCGAGCGTCTTCGGCGAACCGGAGATGCGCCGATTCGCCTCGCACACCGTCGAATTGGCGCACGGCCTCGAGGCCGCGCTCGCCGGACTGCGCGCCGATGTGACGGTCGCGCTCACCCACTACGCGCCGATCTCGGACACACTGCACGGTGAACCGCCGGAGATCTACCCGTTCCTCGGCTCGTATCTGCTCGGCGAGGCTATCGACGCCTGCGGCGCCGACCTCGCGATACACGGGCACGCGCACGCGGGCATCGAGCGTGGCACGACGCCGGGCGGTATCCGTGTCCGCAACGTCGCCCAGCCGGTGATCGGCACCGAATACGCGGTCTACGACCTCGCGCCTGCGGGACGTTTCGCGCCGAATCGGTGACAAACCCGTCCGAACGTGCTGCAATGGCTGTACCGGCTCTTCTTCAGCAGCGAGGGAGGGCCGGTGGCAGCGCGAGGCCTGCCGGTGCCGAGGAATCGAGTACTCGTGAACACCCCACTCAGCCACGACCGATCCCACTCTTCCTCCGGTGCCGATCCCGATGACGTCGGTGCCCGCTTGAGCGCCGAGACCAGTACCCACCGATACGGAATACTGCTGCGGGTCCACGGCGAGATCGACGCCTACACCTTCGGCCACTGGCGTCGGCTCTTCGATGCCGCCCGCATCGCCGCCATGGGCACGGGCCACCTCCTGGTCGATCTCCGCACTGTCGAGTTCATGGCCTGCCGGGCGATCGCGGAACTCGCCGACACCGCCGAGCGGTACCGCCGCGAGGGACTCCGGGTGAGCGTCATCAGCGCGCGGTCCTCGGCGATCGCCCACATCGCCACCGTCGCCGGCCTGGCGCTACCGATCTATCCCGACCTGGACGCCGCGACCACCGAGTACGTGCGGTGCACCGCGCGATCCGGCAGCGCAGATCTGAGGAATCGCAGTCATGCCTGAGTACGACGACATCGACCAGTCCGATATCGACGCCCCGTTCGTCCGCTGGCCCGAACCCAGCCCGCTGCAGGCGTGGTGGGCCGAGATCATGAGCGGCGCCACCCCGCGCAGGGTGAGCCTGCCCGCCGTACCGCGGCGCCCGGCGGCACCTCGACTGCGCTCCGCCTGACCGACGGCGCGTCACGCTGCGCGGGTGACGGCGATGACCCGGTGAAGACGTCGTCCAAAGGTGACCGGAGGATGGTTGTCCACGGTGAATAATCGCAGGTATGACAGACCGTGCGCAGACGTCCCGATCCGAACGTGCTCTCGTGGAGCAGGTCGTGGGAGTGGGAGATTCGCTGCTTGTCGGACGTTTCCGGTATCGCTTCGGCACGCGCCGGTGGGAATGGTCGGACGAGGTGGCCGCGATGCACGGTTACCCGCCCGGCACCGAACCGACCACCGAGTTGTTGCTCGCCCACAAGCATCCCGAGGATCGTGATCGGGTCGCGGCCATGATCACCTCGGTCGAGGACGGCGGCGCCTTCTCGAGCAGGCACCGCATCATCGACACCAACGGCCGGGTGCGCGAGGTACTGGTCGTGTCCGACCCGCTGGTCGACGACGACGGCACGGTGATCGGCACCGAGGGGTACTACGTCGACGTGTCCGACACCGCGGACGGGTACCGCCGCGAGGCGATCGACAACACCTTGCCGCGGCTGCTGGAAGCCCGGGTCGTCATCGAGCAGGCCAAGGGCGCGTTGATGCTCGCGTACGGCATCAACGCCGATCAGGCCTTCCGGGTGCTGCGCTGGCGCTCGCAGGAGACCAACATCAAGCTCAAGACCATCGCCGAACGTCTCGTCGCGGAGCTCCCCGCCCTGTCCGGGAACGAGGTCAAGCTGCGCACCCGCCTGGACCATGTGCTCCTCACCGTCCATCAGAACCTCGAGGGCGATCCACTGACCTGAGCCGGATCCGGTAGCAGGGGCCGGCGCGGGTTCGGCACCGAGATCGCGGTGAGGTCCGCTGGTCGTGCCCGGGAGAACCCGTCGCCGATGCCGACGACGAGTTCTCCCGAATCGTTCAACGAGGCCAGGCGGAGATCGGATTCGAGCAGCCGCCCGCCGACGGTGGCGCAGGCCGGATCGGGTTCCTCCTGCGACCGCCCGGGGTGACTCAGCCGGTGGCCCCGGCCGCCTGATAGCGCGTCGTGCCGGAAGAGCACGGGTCGGGCAGCGCCGACAGGGTGGCCAGGTCGCAGACCCCGCTGGTCAGCATGTGCAGGGGAGTGATGCCGAGCAGGACGATCACCCCGATGATGTCGCCGTCGCGGGCCAGCTGGACGATCGAGTTCGCCGCGGTCGAGCCCAGATCCACCGCGGCGGAACCGGTGTCGGCGACAGGTGTGGGAGCGGGGCCCGCCGTCGCGGTCGGCGCGGTGGCGACGAGTGCCGCCGCCGCGAGACAGGAGGCGAGGCCGAGAGTGTTTCGCATGGGTCTTTCCTTCGTTCAGTGGACGTCAGCGGTGCGGCTGGGACATGTCGCGGTTCATCGTCGGAATCTCGATGCTGATCGGCATCCGCAGTTCGGACAGGTAGATCAGCGCTGCCTTGCGCAGGAATTCGTCGAGCAGCCAGTACGGATCGCCGAGCGGTGGCACCGCGCTGAGCAGGCCTTCGCGCACGGCGATGAACGGCCCCCAGCTGAATCGCAGCAGCGGGTCCCAGACCGGTTCCCGCGGAATGGACAGCCCGTCGGCGATCGCGTCCCCGAGCAGGAAGCGGGTGAACGAGCCGAGAACCGGCTTGCTGAGCAACGCGAAATCGATGTTGGCACCCAGGCCGAGCAGCCGGTCGGCGAGCTTCGCGCCCTCGGGGGTGGCGGCGATGATGGGGTCGAGAACCTGCGCCGCTTGGGAATTCGCCGACGCCCACGAGTTCGGGATGTACTCGTCGCGCACCCCGAGCAGGTGGGCGGCGACCTGCCAGGAATGCAGGAACGCCGCCGACTCGTGGGCGGGGATCGGCACCTTCCACGCGGTGAGATGCTTCATGACCGTGGTCGGCAGGCTGTGCCAGGTGACCATGATGTCGTTCTGGCTGATCGGGATGTTCTCCTCGGCCGAATGCACCCAGTGCGGTGACTGTGGCAGCAGATGCCGCACGGCGGCGTGCACGAGGCGGGTCTTGACGCAGGTGACGACCATTTCCCCGTCGGGGCCGTAGGCGTTGTTGCTGCCGATGTCGTAGCCGAGTTTGGCGGTCTTGGAGATGCGGTCCTTCAGGTCGTGGCCGCCCTTGGAGTAGTAGACCGCGCGTGCTTCCTTCGGGATGACCGTGCTCATCATGCCGCTGGCGAAGCCGTAGAGCACGCCGAGATACAGGCCGCGCTTCTTGTTGAACTGGATGGCGGTGTCGAGTTTCGCCGGCTCGGTCCAGTGCGGCAGCCGCCGGGCGTACTCCATGAAATCGCGCAGCTCCGTAGGCAATCCGTCCGGGAGCGCGTGCCCGTTTCTGGTCCAGGTGCGCAGCAACTCGTTCACCCGGGGGACCTCGCCGCGCTCGATCAGGCCGGCGACGACTCCGTCGGCCTCGGGGTCCCAGACGGTCATCGGGTCGGCGCCCGCGCCGGCTCCGGCGACCGAGTCGTGGGGTGACCAGCTCCACGGTTCGGCCCGGGCCGGCGTGGTCAAGGTGAAGGCGCCGAGCGCCCCCAGCATGCCACCGACCTTCAACGCGTCGCGCCTGTTGAGTCCATACATCGCCGTCGCTCCTCATTGAGTACGTGACACCTCCGACGCCGGAGAACAGCGAGTTCTGGCCCGTGATGTGTCGGAATGAGGAGTAACTTAGCATCGATCGTTCGCGGTGAAAGCTGTTTGACTCAAGGGGCTTTGTGGGTCTGTTTGGGACGAATGGGTAGTAACTTATTGACATCGTCTCTGACATCGGTTCGTCCCGTTGCCGTGGCCGTCCGGACCGCGTCGGTAGATTCGGACCGACGACGGAAGGAGCCCCGGTGCCGATCCTGAACAAGGACATGCGGTTGTGCGTCTCGTTCGCGGCGCGGCCGAGCAATATCGGCACGCGATTCCACAACTATCTCTACGACGAACTCGGACTGAACTACGTGTACAAGGCCTTCGCGCCCGTCGACATCGAGCAGGCGGTGGCGGGGGTGCGCGGGCTGCCGATTCGTGGCGCTTCGGTGTCGATGCCGTTCAAGGAAGCCGTGATTCCGCTCGTCGACCGGATGCACGCCAGCGCCACGGCGATCGATTCGGTGAACACGATCGTCAACGACGACGGTGTGCTCACCGCCTACAACACCGACTATCTCGCGGTGGAGTCCCTGCTGCGCACGCACCGGGTCGACCCGTCGTCGTCGGTCCTGCTGCGCGGGAGCGGTGGCATGGCCAAGGCGGTCCTCGCGGCGTTCGCCGGAGCCGGTTTCCGGGACCTCACGGTGGTCGCGCGCAACGAGACCACCGGGCGCGCGCTCGCGCAACAGTACGGCGCGACCTGGATCTCCGAGGTCGGTGACCGCCGGGCGCGGGTGCTCGTGAACGTCACGCCCCTCGGGATGCAGGGCCCCGACGCCGACACGCAGTCCTTCGCCGACGCCACGATCGCCGGCGCAGGCACCGTTTTCGACGTGGTCGCCCTGCCCGTCGAGACTCCGCTGATCGCCGCCGCTCGCGCCGCTGACGTCCCCGTCATCACCGGCGCGGAGGTCATCGCCCTGCAGGCCGCCGAGCAATTCGCCCTGTACACCGGTGTACGCCTCACCCCTGATCAGGTGCGGCGGGCCTCGGAGTTCTCCCGGTCCTGACACGCACCCGATACCCGGTGTCCGCCTGGTTCGCTGGGCTATCTTGAGCCGATGTGCTCGCCGGAGATCGTTCGTCTCGCGCGGAGCGGAGGGCCGCGACCGAGCCGCCGGACGCTGTTGGGATGGGCGGGTGGTGCCGCGCTCGCCGCGGTCGTCCCGGCCCGCGCGGCGGCTTCGCCACGGACCGGGGGTGTGGTCGATCTGACGCACACGCTCTCGCCGGGACTGCCGGTGTGGCCGGGCAATCCGCCGATGGCCATGGTGCCGGTGGCCTGGCACGCGATGGGCGGATTCGGGCAGTTCGCGCTCGGCTACTGGGAGCACACGGGCACCCATCTCGACGCGCCCGCGCACCGGATCGCCGACGGCGCCACGACCGACGCCCTTGCGGTCGACGACCTCGTCGCCCCGCTGGTCGTCCTCGACATCAGCGCCAAGGCCGCCGACGACGCGGACGCCGTGGTGACCATCGCCGACATCGACCGGTGGCGAGCCGCACACGGGGAGATCCCGGAGCGGGCCTTCGTCGCCATGTACTCCGGCTGGGAGCGGCGGCTCGACGACCCGTCGACCTTCCTGAACCTGGATGCGCGCGGGGTGCCGCACGCGCCGGGATTCGCCGCCGAAGCCGTCGACTACCTGGTGACGCAGTGTGGGATCGCCGGCGCCGGGGTCGACACCCTGAGTCTGGACTGCGGCGCGGATCCGGACTTCGGCGCGCACACCGCCCTGCTCGGCGCCGGGCGCTACGGTGTCGAGATGCTGGCCGAGCTCGCGGCGGTGCCGCCGTCGGGGGCGACCGTCGTCGTCGGCGCGCCCAAACACGCGGGCGGCACCGGGGGACCGTGCCGGGTGCTCGCGCTCACCTGAGGACCGTCACCAGTCGGGTCTGCCGATCGAGAGCTGGTGGGCGAAGACGTTTCCCGGGTCCCACGCCGCTGTGATCCGGCGCAGCCGTGGATAGTTGTCGCGGTAGTAGAAGGTGTGCCACGGGACCCCGGAGGTGTTCCACGCGGGATCGGCCAGATCGCCGTCGGGATAGTTGATGTAGCTGCCACCGTAGGTCTCGTTCGGGATCGGAACGCCGCCGGTGCCGGCGTGCACGTCGCGATACATCTCGCGGGCCCATCGCAGATACCGGTCGTCATCGCCGGGCAGCCGCCACGCGGCGTGGATCAGCATCTTCATGAAGCAGTCCCGGGCCGGCATCGCGCTCGCTCCGGACGCGACCGCGTTGATCGCGCCGCCGAACGGCAGGAACTCGAGCTGGGACTCACCGAGGAAACGCGGATCGACGAGGTAACGGTAGAACGTGCGCAACTGGTCGGGCGTGTAGGCCTTGCGCAGGTAGGCGGACTTCACCTTCACCCGAACCGAACTCGGGGCCTTGGCGTAGTACACCTGGCGCACGGTGTCGGGATAGGACAGCCGGTTGACCGGCAGCGAGATCGCCGGCGGGAACACGCCGTCGGTCACGGCGGCGACGAACGTGTCGAAACGCGCTCGGGCGTGCGGGGTGTCGGCGT
Source organism: Nocardia neocaledoniensis (assembly GCF_029868625.1). GTDB lineage: Bacteria > Actinomycetota > Actinomycetes > Mycobacteriales > Mycobacteriaceae > Nocardia > Nocardia neocaledoniensis_A. The sequence goes on from NZ_JARWOJ010000084.1 coordinate 33,552, forward strand.
CGAGCAGGATGAGCAGTTCGGCCGCGCCGGTGCCGGTCGTCCGGATCATCAACGGCGCGTAGAGGCCGGCGAACTCGTCTCCCGGTGCGCTGTGCCGCTCGAAGAAGGCCAGGTAGTTGCCGACGAACCGGACGAACGAATCCTCGGTCGCGACGGGCAGGATCACCCGCCCGCTGAGCATCGCGCCCGGCGGCGTCGGCAGGGCCGCGGCGGGCTCGGCGCCCTCGGCGTCGGGGGAGCGGAGCAGGAACCGCGTCACCACACCGACATTGCCGCCACCGCCGCCGGTGTGTGCCCACCACAGGTCGTGATGGGGTCCGCCGCGTTCGGCGACGACGACGTCCGCCGCGCCCCTGTCGTTGACGGTGACGACCTCCACCCCGGCGAGGTGATCGGCCACGAGCCCGTGCCGACGCGAGAGCGGACCGTACCCGCCGCCGCACACGTGGCCGCCCATGCCGACGCCGAGGCAGATCCCCGCCGGGATGGTGACATTCCACCGGTGCAGTGCCTCGTAGACGGCGCCGAGGTCGGCGCGCCCCGCGGCCGGGAACGCGAGGCGGGGGGAGTTCGAAAGGGAAGCGGCCAGGTTCGCGAAGTCCGCGGACAGGATGGACGGGGCGATCATCGGCTTCGCCGGGCGGGAGAACGTCGGTGTGGACACAGCGCGCAAGTGTAGCGACCAAATGGTGATTGCCCCGGGGGGATGTGGGTAGCCTGC
>NZ_JARWOJ010000085.1 GCF_029868625.1 Nocardia neocaledoniensis
CCGCCACGCGCGGCTCTCGGACTTCCGTGGCCTTATCATCTAGGACCATCCGCTCATCCCCCCCGGCGCGGCGGTGGGGGGGGGTGTGCACCGGGGCGCGGACGCACTCGCCGAGGCGGGCGCCCGCGTCGAACGGCACAGTCCACTGCTGCCCGATCTGGCCGAAGCGGCCACGATCTACCTGCTGCTGATGCTTTCCAACGCCGCCGCGAGTCTTCCCGCCGCGGTGTACGAACAGCTGCGGGCCAGTGCCGCCGCCCTGAGCGCGGACGACCGGAGTCTCGCGGCGGCGCGGCTGCGCGGCATGGTGCTCAGCCACCGCGACTGGGTCGCGGCGAACAACCGTCGCGAACTCCACCGCCAGGGTTGGCGGCAGTTGTTCGCCGAGTTCGACGCGGTGGTGTGCCCGATCACGCCGACGCCCGCCTTCCCCCACGACCACACCGGTGACCTCGAGAGCAGGCACCTCGACATCGACGGCATCGCTTACCCGTACTTCGATCAGCTCGTCCTGGCCGCGGTGGCCACCATGCCCGGCCTGCCCGCGACCGCCATTCCCGCGGGTTTGTCCCCGGCGGGACTGCCGGTGGGGGTACAGCTCATCGGCGCGATGTACGAGGACCGCACCCCGCTGCGGCTGGCCGAACTCCTCGAGCAGACGATCGGTGGCTTCCAGCAGCCGGAGTCGACGCCGAGCCGAGGGTGATCCTCATCCTGACGGTCAGGCGTCGGGTGTGCCGAACCAGTGGTGGAGACGATCGGTGAGAGCCGCCTGCTCGTCGCCGATCCAGGCGACATGGCCGTCCGGACGCACCAGGAGCGCCGGAACATCCAGTGCCGCAGCGGGATCGGTCACCAGATCGACCCGGTCGGCCCACCCGGCGACGGAAAGGCTGCCCGTGCGGTCGAGTACCAGTCCCCGGCCTCGACGGAGTCGCTCGTAGAGGCGACCGTCGGTCAGGTCGATGTCGCGGAGCCGCCGGCCGAGCAGATCGGGGCCGGGGCCCAAGTCGTAGCGGGTGTCGGTCGCGGCGATCTTCTCGATAAGATGACGGTTCACGACGTCGAACTCCATGAGTTCGGTGAGCAGCCTGCGCATCGCCCGCGCGCCGGGGTCGGTCGAGAACAGCGCGACCTGGGCGCGGGTGTTGTCCAGCACCGCCGCGGCGACGGGATGACGTTCGGCGTGATAGGTGTCGAGCAGGGATTCCGGCGCCCACCCGAGGATTTGCGCGGCCAGCTTCCAGCCGAGGTTCACCGCGTCCTGCACACCGAGGTTGAGGCCTTGCCCGCCGGCGGGTGGATGGATGTGCGCGGCATCGCCCGCCAGCAGGACGCGACCGACCCGATACCGCTCGGCCAGGCGCGTGGCGTCACCGAAGCGCGACATCCAGCGCGGGGAATGCACACCGAAATCCGTTCCGGCGACGGCCCGCAGCGCCCGCCGGAAGTCGTCGAGGGTGGGCGGTTCGGCGCGGTCGTCGCCGATGTCCACGGCGGGGACGACCACCCGGCAGTTGTCCTCGCCGAACGGCGTGACGCTGAATGCCCGGTGCGTTTCCTGGATTTCGCGTACTTTCGCGGCGATCTCGTCCGCGGGCACACCGATCGCCATCTCGCCCATGAGCGTGTCGTTGCGCGAGGGCTCACCGGGGAAGTCGACGCCGAGCAGCCTGCGGACCGTACTGCGCGCGCCGTCACAGCCGACGAGATATCGCGCCCGCAACCGCTGCCCGTCGGACAGCTCGACGGTCACCCCGGCCGCGTCCTGCTCGAATCCGGTGACCGCGCACCCCCGCCGGACCTGCGCGCCCAGCTCGACGGCATGCGTTTCGAGCACCTGCTCGATCACCGGTTGCGGGGTACCCAGCTGGTAGGGGTGCGTGGAATCGATGCCGTCCGGTACGGGCGTGGGGATGCCAGCGAAGATGCCACCCACCGGACGCCGGCGCCCCCTGTCCAGCAGCCGATCCAGCAGCCCGCGCATCGCCATCAGCTCCAGGCTGCGCATATGCAGACTCACGATCCGGACCACGGACGCCGGCGTGGTCTCCTTCTCCAGAACGAGAACTCGCACACCGTGCAACCGCAGCTCGGCGGCCAGCATCGCGCCGGTGGGCCCGCACCCGGCGATGATCACATCGGACATCGACCACCCGTTCCTCGCCCGCGTCCCCGGTGGCGCGATCGCCACCGGCAGATTCGCAGGTCATCGGCTGCCCATTGTTGGCACGCGCGCACATGGCCGCAACCGAAATATCGCGGCGACGACCACCCGTGGAGAAAAACTACCCTCCCGTAAGGGTAGAGTTCGAGCCCGCGATCGGGTTCCCGTCCGCGTCACCCAGGATCGGAGCACCTATCGTGTCCGCGACACCTCGACCCACCGACGCCGGTTCGGTGGCCGCCACCCTGCGAAGCCCGAGGCGGCTGCGCACCGAAGTGCTCGCCGGCCTCGTGGTGGCCCTGGCGCTGATTCCGGAGGCGATCTCGTTCTCGATCATCGCCGGGCTCGATCCGCGGGTGGGGTTGTTCACCTCGTTCACCATGGCCGTCACCATCGCGATCGTCGGCGGTCGCCGCGCCATGATCTCCGCGGCCGCCGGTGCCGTCGCCCTGGTCATCGCGCCGGTGATGGCGCGGCACGGGCTGGACTATCTGATCGCGACGGTCATCCTGGCCGGCGTGCTGCAGATCGTGCTCAGCGCGATCGGTGTCGCCCGCTTGATGCGGTTCATCCCGCGCAGCGTGATGGTCGGCTTCGTCAACGCGCTGGCCATCCTGATCTTCACCGCGCAGATCCCGCATCTGCTCGGCGTGCCGTGGCTGGTGTATCCGATGGTCGCGATCGGCATCGGGATCATGGTGTTCCTGCCGAAACTGTCGACGGTGGTTCCGGCGCCGCTGGTGGCGATCGTCCTGCTCACCGCGGCGACCGCCCTCTTCTCGCTGAACGTGCCGAATGTCGGTGACGAAGGGGAGCTGCCGTCGAGCCTGCCTTCGCTGCTCCTGCCGGACGTGCCGTTCACGTTCGACACGCTGAAGATCATCGCCCCCTACGCCTTGGCGGTGGCCCTGGTGGGTCTGCTCGAGTCGCTCATGACCGCCAAGCTCGTCGACGACATCACCGATACCCGTTCCGACAAAACTCGTGAGGGCTGGGGTCAGGGCGTGGCCAACGTGGTCACCGGATTCTTCGGCGGCATGGGTGGGTGCGCCATGATCGGCCAGACCATGATCAACGTGAAGTCCTCCGGAGCGCGCACCCGCATCTCGACGTTCCTGGCCGGCGTGTTCCTGCTGATCCTGGTCGTCGGTCTCGGCGATGTGATCGCGTCGATCCCGATGGCGGCGCTGGTCGCGGTGATGATCATGGTGTCGGTGGGCACCATGGACTGGCATTCGATCGCACCGAAGACATTGCGGCGCATGCCGATCGCCGAGACCACCGTCATGCTGGTCACCGTCGCGGTCACCGTGGCCACGCACAACCTCGCCTACGGCGTCCTCAGCGGCGTGCTCACCGCGATGGTCGCCTTCGCGCATCGCGTCGCGCACTTCACCGCGGTCGACAAGGTCGCCGAGTCCGGCGACACCCGCACCTACATGGTGCGCGGCGAATTGTTCTTCGCCTCCAGCAACGACCTGATCTACCAGTTCGACTACGTGGACGACCCGGCCAATATCGTGATCGACATGTCGGACGCGCACATCTGGGATGCCTCGACGGTGGCCACCCTCGACGCCATCACCACCAAATACGCCGCCAAAGGCAAGAACGTGCGGATCGTTGGTCTGAACCCGGCCTCGGAAGCCCGCCACGACCGCTTGTCCGGACACCTCGCGGGTGGCCACTGAGATGGGCGGCGGCTACCTGCAGATCGGACAGGTCGCCGAGCGAACAGAACTCTCGCTCAAGACGATCCGTCACTACGATGAGGTCGGCCTCGTGCAACCGTCGGCTCGCTCGACGGGCGGGTTCCGGCTCTACACCGACGACGACGTCGACCGGCTGCTCGTCATCCGGCGCATGAAACCACTGGGTTTCACGCTCGCGGAAATGAAAGACCTGCTCCACGCGCTCGACGTCCTCGGCGCCGAAACCGCCGAGCCCGTCCAGCGATCCGCGGCCCGGGCCGCACTGCTCGCGTATCGCGACAAAACCAGCGACAGCGCCGACCGATTGCGCCGCCACCTCGCCTACGCCGAGGAATTCGCCGAACTACTCGCGGCCCGCACCTGCGAGTGAGCGCGAGAGGCCCAGCGGCACACAACCATCCAGCGGTACGCCGCCGCCGTCCATTTCGTCGCCACCCTCGCCCGCGCCGCCGCCACGCTCCACGACCCCGAGCACTGCTACCTCCTGCTCGACCAACTCTTCCACTCGACGCTGGCGGCGCGGGGACAAGCAGCGTGGTGCGCGGCGCTGCAGGTCATACCGCGTGGCGGCCCGCGATGCGCCATGCCGCGCGCCTGGCGGCCCTCATCGCCGGGCTACGCCTGGCGCTCCCTCGGCGCCACCGAATTCGACTCGATCGAGCGCATCGAACACCGCGCCTACGGATGTGCCTGGTTCACGTTCTCCGCCGATACCGACTGGTTCGAGCAGATCGCCTGGGACCTCGGCGTCGTCACCCTCACTCCGCCCTCGTCGTGCTCGCCGCGACGGACACCGACTGACCCACACGAATCTGCGCGGAGGGCCGGGGAAATTCGGTTGCGCCGAAACGCCGTGGGCGGTGAGCCTGGGTGCTGTGCTCGATGACACCAGAGTCGACGAATTCGTCGCCACCGGCTTCGTCCACCTCCCGGCAGCCTTCTCTCAGGAGACGGCAGCACAGTGCCGCGACATCCTGTTGCGCGACATCATCGGACGAGACGGTCCGGCGATCGGGCTCGGCGACTACGCGGACCCACCGTTCGTCGCGGCGGCCGATACTCCCGCATTACACGCCGCGTTCGACCGGCTCGTCGGCCCGGGACGGTGGGAGCGACGGAAGAGCCTCGGCGGGTTCGTGATCCGGACTCCTGGCGACCGGCCAGCGCGTGCCGACGGATGGCATGTCGATGTCAGCTTCCCTGGCGAACCCTCCACCGAGACCGACTACATGACCTGGCGTGCCAACAGCGTATCCCGTGGCCGCGCGCTGCTGATGCTGTTCCTGTTCACCGACGTCGGCCCCGACGACGCGCCGACCCGTCTGCGCATCGGATCCCATGGCGCGGTCGCCCGCCTCCTCGCCGCCGAAGGACCAGCGGGACTCGACGCCGGAGAACTCGCCCGGCGCGCCGACGCCGCGACCACGGACTGCGCGGTCGCCTACGCGACCGGCGCCGCAGGCGATGTGTACCTGTGTCATCCGTTCCTGGTCCACGCCGGTCAACCGAACCGCGGTCACGGTCCCCGCGTTCTCGGCCAACCGAACCTCGCGCCCGCCGTGCCGCTGGACCCCCACAGGCCGCCACCGGACCGGTCACCGGTGGAACGCGCGATCCGAGAAGCCCTGTGGCAGTAGAACCCGCGACCGTGGCACCATCGGTGCCCATGTCCACCGCCATGAGTACCGCGGAACTCGCCGGCCGCACCGCGCGGGCCGTCGACGCCGCCGTCGCCGCGGGCCGCGCGCACGGGCTCACCGTGACCGACCCCGCCGTCCTGCACGACGTGTTCTCCGTCGTCGTGCACCTCGCGCCCACCCCGGTCGTGGTGCGGGTGCCGACGGTGGTCACCCTTCCGCTCGACGAGCAGGCCGCGCGCCAGCGCATCGAACTCGACGTGGTGTCGTGGTTGGACGCCAAGCAGGTCCCGGTGATCCCGCCGAGCCCACTCGTCCCCGCCGAACCCGTGCGCCGCGACGGCTTCTCGATGACGTTGTGGCAGTACGTCGACCAGGACCCCGACGTCGAACCGGACTACCTGCGCAACTCCGCCCGCGTCGCCGACCTGCACCTCGCCCTGCGCGACTACCCCGGCGAGCTGCCGTTCCTCGCGGCGGCCGAACCCGGCACCGTCACCGCGAGCCTCACCGCACTCGCCGAACGGCCCGACCTCCTCGCACCAGCCGACCTCGACCGCATCTGCCGCGAATGGGCACTCCTGGAACCACTGGTCTCCTCGCGCGGCGCGTTCGACGCCGAGTTCCCCGGCATCGCGGTGCAGCCCATCCACGGCGACGCGCCCGCGGTCAATATCGTCACCACCCGCACCGGCCACCTCTACGCCGACTTCGAATTGACCTGCCTCGGCCCCGTCGAATGGGATCTGGCCGCCATGGGACCCGAAGCGGCCGCCGCCTACGACGGCGCCGCCAGGGACAACGGAACGCGTCCGCTCGACCCGCGCGTCGCACAGTTCGCCGAGGCGGTCGGAATGGCGCGAGTCATCACCTGCCTCACCCTCGTCGACCAGCAACCGATACTCGCCGACGCGCTCGCGCCCGCCCTCGACGCCTGGCGGGCGCAACCGTTCGCGAACGGGCTGTTCGGCTGATCAGCCGACCGGGGAGTGCCCGAGCTGCACCAACCCACTGAACCGGGTCTGCTTCGCGCGCGGCAACGGGTGGAAGTGGCAGCCGTGCACATCCCGGTACAGGCGCTCGAGTTCACAGGACCGTGAATAGCCGAGGCCACCGGTCGATTCGATCGCCAGCCGCACCGTCGCGATCAACGCGTCGGCGGCCACCGTCTTACGACTCAGCGTTCGCGACGCATAGGCATCGGTGGCCTCGAAGGACAGATTCGCCGAGTCGAGGAACATGGCCGCGATCAGATCCGAAGCGGTCGTGTACGCGTTGAGCATCTCCCCGACCGACTGCACCACGTGTGCCTCGGCCCGCCCGGCGAGCAGTGCCGTCGTCCGCGCCACCGCCGAGTCGGCGATTCCCAGATAGGCGGCCAGCACCAGCGGAAGCGCCGCGCCGACAACGACATTCAGCACGGTCGGCCACTCCCCGGCGGGCCGGATCATCGACACCGCCGCGTCGGGCACGAACACCTCCTCCAGCACCACGGTGTGCGAACCGCTCGCGCGCAACCCCAACGAGTCCCACGTCGGTTCGATCCGCACGCCCGGCGCGCTCAGCGGGATGGCACAGTGCACCACCTGCTTGCCCGCGCCCTCGAAGGCGACGCTGGTCACCAGGATGTCGCCGACCTCGCAGCCACTCGCCGGAGCCTTCCGGGCGTTCACCACGTAGCCACCGTCGACCCGGACGGCGGATCCGTTGGAATCCACCCAGTCCGATGCGCCGGTGCTCACCAGAATCGCCCCGGCCACCACCTTGGCGAACACAGCCGACGCATCGACGCCGTGGTTGTGTCGCCACACCTGCGCCGCGAGCAGATGCGAATGCATCGCGAAGGCGACCGCGGTCGACGGATCATGGCGGCCGAGTTCGCGCAGGATCTCCCCCATCTCCTGATGGCTCGCACCGCCGCCACCGAATTCGACGGGGACGAGCGCGGCGGCGAGTCCGTCGGCACGCAGCCGGTCGAAGGCGGCGACGGAGATCTCGCCGGTGCGGTCCCGCTCGGGAACCTCCGAACGCAGGGATTCACCGAGCGCGCGGGCAAGGGCGACCCGATCGGTGTGGACTGTGGTGTCGGAAATTGTCTGAGTCATGTTTCGAAGGTAGGAATCGCCGCGATAACCGGATAGTCCAGAAAGTGGACTCCCCGGTCCAGAATCTGGACCCCGTCGGCGAGGTGACCATGACGAACACGACCGCGGCCTATGGCCAGTACTGCCCGATCTCGCGTGCACTCGACCTGCTCGGCGAGCGCTGGTCACTGCTGATCCTGCGCGACCTGTCACTGGGCACCACGCGGTTCAACGATCTCGCCCGCGGCCTGCCCGGCCTCTCCCGAAGCCTGCTCGCCAAGCGGCTGCGTCAGTTCGAACGCGCCGGACTCATCGAGAAGATCGGCGCCGAACACCTGCTCACCGACGCCGGCACCCACCTGCGCCCGATCCTGTTCGGCCTCGGCGAATGGGGTGCGCGCTGGACCTTCGGCGCACCGCGCGAGGACGAACTCGATCCGGCACTGCTGGTGTGGTGGATGCACACCCGCGTCGACACCTCCGGATTCCCCGGCAGGCGGCACGTGCTGCACGTCCGGTTCACCGACGACGTGCGCCGATTCTGGATGGTCGTCGAAGGTGGGGCACCATCGGTCTGCGACACCGATCCCGGCTACCCGGTCGATGTCACCATCGTGGCCGAGGTGGCCGCGCTCTACGAGGTCTGGCTGGGCCGGCTGCCGCTCGCCCACGCCCTGCGGGCCGGACGCGTCACCTTTGTCGGGCAGCCCGCGCTCACTCGCCGGATGCCCGCCGTCCTGCGGCTGAGCCCCGTGGCCGGATATGTCCGGGAATCGACCGTGGCCGAGCAACCCGCCCGCGCGTCATGATCGGAGCGAATCAGAAAACGTGGCGGTTATCACTACCGGACCCAGCGTGTTGGCAACGGCCGTAATCAAAACGTTAAAGTTCAGGAATGGTACGTCACGGAGCACCGACCACAGAACCGGACGTGCCGAATGTTCCTATCCCCCAGCAACATCCGGCACCTTCCGCACTCGCCGACAGCACCGAGACCTCGTCGGACCACGTCGACGACCGCTTTCCGCGACTCGGCGACACGAGTTTCCTCACCACCGCGTCGCGACACCGGCTCGCCGCCTACATCCACACCAAGCTCGCCGAGCTGGCGGAGATGCCGTGATCGCGAGCCGATGACCTAGGCTCCAAGGCCAGAGGTCATCGGCGACACAACGATTCACGCGAGGAGGAACGCGGTGCCCGACGCGGCGATCGTCCTTCCCGAACAGGTACGCACCGAACTCCGGCGCGGCGTCCGCAGCGTTCTCGTGGACACCGCCGCCCTGCGGATGGTCCGCGAACGGTTCGACGACAGCCAGGCCGACGCCCTGCGCCGCTATCTCGAGGCCTCCCAGTCGGCGAACACCCTGCGCGCCTACCGCACCGACTGGATCGCCTGGGCAGGATGGTGCGCCGCCGAACAGCGCCAAGCCCTACCCGCCGACCCCCTCGACGTCGCCGTGTACCTCGCCGCGGCCGCCGACGCGCGCCGCGACAACGGAACCTGGGCGTTCAGCCCCGCGACGCTGGACCGCAAGTCCGCCGCCATCGCTGCTGTCCACGCCGCCAACGGCCTGCCCTCCCCCACCCGATCCGACGTCGTGCGGCTGACACTGCGCGGTATCCGGCGCACCCGGCGCACCCCGCCGACCCGGAAACGGCCGGTGCTGCTGCACACCCTCGACCAGCTGCTCGCCGAGCTCCCCGACACCGGCTGGCCCACCGAGCCGGCCCGGCGCCGCGACGCGCTCGCCCTGCTCGTCGGCTTCGCCGGCGCCCTGCGACGCAGCGAACTCGCCGGACTGCGCATCGCCGACGTGCACGTCCGCACCGACCACGCGACCGGCGAGCCGCTGCTCGTCGTGCATCTGCCGACGACCAAGACCGACCCGACCGGCGTCGCCGAACAGCGCATCGCTCTGCCGCGCGGCAAACATCCGCGCACATGCCCGATCTGCGCGTACGCCGACTGGATCCGGCTCCTCGAGATCCACGCCGACACCGGCGACGCCGGTGCCCGCGCGTGGGCCAGCGAACACCCGATCCCCGACACCACGATCCACCGCTGTCACGGATTCACCGGAACCCGGCTCAGCGCCCACACCGACCGCCCCCTGTTCCCCACCGTCACGCGACACGGATCCATCGGGGCCAACGCCCTGTCCGGGCGCGCGGTCGCCGAGCTCGTCAAACGCTATGCCGCCCGCGCCGGCCTCGACCCCGACCTCTTCTCCGGCCACTCCCTGCGGGCCGGATTCGCCACCCAGGCCGCCCTCGGCGGTGCGAGCGATCGCGAGATCATGCGCCAGGGGCGCTGGGCCAACCCGCGCACCGTCCACGGCTACATCCGTACGGCGAACCCACTCGAAGACAATGCGGTCACCAAACTCGGCCTCTGATCACCGCGCGCGTTCGCTCAGCACATGCCGAGAAGGGACGACAATGACCCCGGCAGACACTCGCCGTCGCTACCTCGACGCGGTGACCACCTACATCGCTACCCACACAGTGCGAGCGCAGGAATCCGGCGACGAGCCATCGAGCTGGTTCCGCACCGGTGCTCCCAGCGACGAACTCAACGCGGTGTTACGGCTCGGCGGCGATCTTCCCCGCGAAATCGACCGGCTGCTCACCCTGTTCGGCGGTGTCCCGGCCACCTGGCATTTCTGGCGGGAACTCGACCCTCCGGAAGTTCCCGACCTGCTGACGCGACACAGCCTCGCGCTCTACGAGACCGAGCCGCTCATGGTTCTCGCGGAGGCCGTCTCAGCGACGCGTCCGAGGCTCGATCGGCGTGAGCTCGCGCGCATCGAGGAGGTCACCGACGACACCGGTCTCGCGGAGTGGGCGCAACTGTGGTCGGGTGCCGAAGACGCGGCGGCGTTGGTGGCCGGCCTACGGCAGGGCTGGGACATCGGGTCGACGCGTTACCTGCTGTGGCGTGAGCGCGGCGAAGTCCTCGGGTGCGCCGCCGTCGTGACCAGCGCCGCGGGCGCTTCGATCGAGCACATCGTCACCCGAGCCGATCATCGCGGGCAAGGGATCGGCACCGCGCTCACCCGGCGCGCACTCGACCTCGCACTCGAGGCGGACCCGGTTCGCGTGGTGCTCACCGCCTCGCCCGACGGAGAACAGATCTACCGACGGCTCGGGTTCGTCACCGTCGGACACGTCGACCGGTACGCGTGACACCGCACGGCGGATACGACACCCTCGCAGTGACGCTCCGTCAGCTGTCGATCCGGTCCAGGCGGAAGATGCGGAACTCGCGGCCGCCGGAGAGCTCGAACTCCATCTCGTAGCCGGGCCAGAACTCGACGACCTGATCCCATACGCGCTTGCGCTCCACGCCGGTGATCTCGACGACCGACACCGGGAACGGCGCACTGCTGTTGTAGCGGACCGACGCGGTGCGGGCGGCCCGGAGGTTGGCCGACCACGCGGGGTGCTGTGGCTTGCCCCAATTGGACCCGACGAGATAGAAGCCGTCGCCGTCGGGGACACACAGTAGCGATGTGGTGCGCGGCTGGCCCGACTTCCTACCCACCACGGTGACCTCGATCGATGGCAGACCCGCCAGATCGAGCACACCCCACCGTCCGCCGCTCAGCCTGCGCAGCAGACGTTCGGCCGGCAGGACGATGCCGGCGCCGCGCATCACCCAGGGGTGCGTGGCGAAGTCGCGAGCGAGGGCAGGTAGAGGGTTGCGCGCCATCCTCGAATCCTGGCTCGAGGCGAGCCGATCCACCGACTCCGAACCGGTCCCTGAGAGGCAACTCACTCGGCTCTCTGTCCCCTCGCGACCCCGGCCCTCCCCTGTCCGCGCGGCTGTGGGCATCGGAAGGTGTGGACATGTCGTGAAGGTGGGGTCGGCCAAAGGGAGGAAGGGAAGCTATATAAGTAGATGCGCATATCTACGTATCAGAATGTTATTCAACTGAACAAGGGCTCTCCGAGCGAGTTCACCGATTTCACAAGACCCCTGTCGCACACTGGATCCCATCTCCCCCACCCCGACGTTCCAGGAGCCAGTGCCATGCCCTCCCCCACCGGTCGCCGATTCCTCGTGACGATCGCCCTGGCCGCAGCGGCCCTGCTCCCGTGCAGCCTCTCCCCCGCGCTCGGCCGACCGCCCGCCCCCGCCGATCTCGCGCCGATGAGCCCCGAATTCCTCTGGGGCGTAGCCGCTTCCGGCTTCCAGGCCGAAGGCGACGCGCCGGACAGCAACTGGCGGCGATACGCCGAGTCCGGGTCGACGAAGGATCCCTACCTGAATTCGGTGGACTTCCGCAGCCGGTTCCGGTCCGACATCGCACTGGCCGCTGATCTGGGCGTGCGCGTGTACCGCATCGGGATCGAGTGGGCCAGGGTGCAGCCGCGGCCCGGCGTCTGGGACGAGAGCGGACTGGCGTTCTACGACGAGGTCATCCGTGCGATCACCGACGCGGGCATGCGCCCGATGCTGACGCTGGATCACTGGGTATACCCGGGCTGGGCGGCGGATCGCGGCGGCTGGCGTGACCCCGAGATGGTGACGAATTGGCTGGCCAACGCCCGCCGCGTCGTCGACCGCTACGCCGGCACCGACCCGCTGTGGGTGACGTTCAACGAGCCGACGGTCTACCTGCTGAACGAAGTACGCCACGGCGGGATCGCCGCGACCGACGTACCGACGATGGCAGGCCGAATCACCCAGGCGCACAACGAGATCTACGACTACATCCACGCGGTACACCCCGGCGCCCAGGTCACCAGCAACGTGGCGTTCATCCCCGCCGTCGACGACGCCGTCAGTGGACCGCTCCTCGACCGCATCGCGGACCGGCTCGACTACGTCGGCATCGACTACTACTACGGCCTTCCCCCCACCGAACTCACGGTGCCGGACCCCGACAAGCTGTGGACGCTGCCGCTGCAGGCCGAAGGCATCTACTACGCGCTCGACCACTTCGCGCGGCGATTCCCCGGCAAGCCGCTCTACATCGTCGAGAACGGCATCCCGACCGAGAACGGACTCCCCCGGGCAGACGGATACACCCGCGCCGACGCACTCCGCGACACCACCTACTGGTTGCAGCGCGCCGTCGCCGACGGCATCCCGGTGATCGGCTACAACTACTGGAGCCTCACCGACAACTACGAATGGGGTTCCTACGCACCGCGATTCGGCCTCTACACGGTCGACGTCCTGACCGACCCGACGCTGACCCGCACGCCCACCGACGCCGTGGCGGCCTACCGGGCCATCACCACCGACGGCGGCGTGCCCGCGGACTACCGACCGACCAGGGCACCGGCGCCGTGTTCACTGGTGGACCTGCCGAACAGCTGCACCGATCCGGTGACGGTGCCTCGGTAGCGGATTCGGCGACCGCCCGGTGCTCTACACTCGGGCGGGTGTCGAGCACAACGTCACGCCCGGTGAGCGGCAGACAGGCCCGATGGCAGCCGCACAACGACAGCCGTCGGGAGCGGATCGTGCTGTCGGCGGTCGAATTGCTCGAGGAATCACCGGCCGGGGTCGAGGTGCCGATCGTCCAGATCGCCGAGCACGCCGGCCTGGCGAAATCGGTGGTCTACCGGCAGTTCGCGGGACGCGACGAGCTCGACCGGCGGATCAGGAGCGAGATCACCGACCGGTTCGTCGCCGACATCGAGGATTCGCTCGACATCGGCGAGGGCTCGATCAACGAGATCCTCGTGCGCACCGTCGGCGGGGTGGTCACCTGGATCGAGGATCACCCGCGCCTGCACGAATTCCTGCGCACCGGCCCACCCGACGACGGCTCCGACATCGACGCGATGAGCGCGCTCATCGCCACCATCGCCGCGTCGACGCGCATGCTGGTCACTGGCCTGGCGGGTGCGGTCGGTGTGGCCGACGACGGCTCGGCCGACACCATGACCTTCGCCATCGTCTCGATGACGGAGGCCACGGTCACCCGCTGGGCGAACGACCCGGATCGGATGCTCACCAGAGAGCAGCTGATCGCGGAGGTCGCCTCCTACGCCTGGCACGTTGTCGACGGTGTCGCCCGCAGGCACGGGCTGACCCTCGACCCCGACCAGCAGTTGGTCGAGGTCATCGCCCAGCTCTCCGCCCGCGGCGCCTGACCTCAGGCCACCCGGCGCAAGCCACGCTCCGGTTCGCTGCGGTATCGCGACGCGGGACCATCGACACCCAGCGCCCGCCACAACCGTCGCGCCACCGGATTCATCAGCCCGAGGTCGTCGGCGAGCTTGCGCATGTCACCGAAATAGCCGGACAGGATCCGCTGGGAGTGCTCCGACTTCCAGAACGCCTGCTCGATCACCGCGGGTGGAATGTCGAACTCCCGCTCGAACGAGCGCGGCGGCGCCATGATCTCGCCCGCGAGCCAGCGCATGGCGATCGGGAACGCCACCGAGCAGGCGCCGCGGTTGAACTTGCCCATCCGCCCGATGTGCGCGGCCAGGAACTCGCCGGCGAAGGAGATGTGCCGCGCCTCCTCGGCGATGTGGATCTCCATGGTGCGCAACACCATCGGCGGCATCGAGGAGCCCTCGCGGATGACCGCCTTCTGGTAGTGGTCGATCGGCTCCTCGCCGCCGAGGATGCCGATGAACAGGATCGCGTGGGCGTAGCCACCCGCGACGCCGATCAGCGGGGACAGCGCCTTGAACAACGGCCGCATGCCGGGCACGTCGACGCCGATGCGGTTCACCAGTTCCTGGAACATCTGGATGTGGTTGCACTCTTCGGTCATCTCGTGCAAGCAGTACCGGAACTCCGGCGACCCGTTGGGCAGCTTCATGATGTATTGCATCATTCCGCGGATCAGGATGCTCTCGAACGCCGCGCCGACCTTGACGACATTGGCGGTACGCCACTTGCCGATCGCGATCTGCTTGTCGAGCGGCTGGTCGCGGTACCACTGGGTCGCGCCCAGCGGGTCCACCTCGGGTGAGAGCACCCAGCGCACGTCGTCGGGATCAAGGGCGAGCTCGGGCGAATCCCAGTCGATGTCGAGGTACGGATCGAAATGCCGGTCGACGGAACCCTGGGACAGGGTCGCCAACGCCTCTCGGTACTCCTCGGTGATGAGTTCGCCACGGCTCGATTCGGTCAGCGTCATCGGTGCCTCCTCGGTTCGCGTCCGGTGATCGCCCTGTAAGCGCGGTCACACCGGTTGATCCGAGAATAACTGAGACCGACAGTCCCACACAACCCGCCACACCGACTTGTAACCGGCGCGGACACCCACGGGAGCGGCGGCTACTCGACGAGCAGAACGACGAGCTGGCGGGACAGATCGGTGTCGCCGGGGCCGCCGAGCCAGACCAGGGGTCGACGCGGGTCGAGGCGGTCCAGCGCGTCGGGCAGCGAACCGAAGACCCGGTCGGCGCGCACGACACACACCTGCGGGACGACCTCCGAGACCACGGGCCCGCCGTCGACGTCGAGGGCCAGCGACCCGGTCGAGGCATCGCCGGCGACGGCATCGCGGACGACGGCCTCACCCGTCTGCGCGGTGCCCGCACCGCCGTGCACGACCTCGTGCCCGGGCGCGCTGGCCCAGTGATCCAGCCAAGCCGGGCCGGGCTCGACCGCGGCCAGGACCGAGCGCACACTCATGCCGTAGAGCACCTCGGCCACCGCGGCGGGCAGATCCTCGAGGTCGACCGTGCGCACCAGTGAACCCTGGGCGCGCAACCGTTCGGCGAACCGGGCGAGCACGTCGGCCCGCTCGGCCGGATCCACCTCGGAGCCGGTACCGCCGGAACGACGCATGGGTACCCGACGCTCGTCGTCGGGCAGGTCCAGCAGCCCGTCACGGACTCGGCGCAAGATCTCCTCGCGAGAATTCACTCGGGCACTCCCGTTCGTAGACGACGCCGCCCGGCATCGCCGTTCACACTTCTCTCACCCCACATACCGCGGGAAACACCTCGATCGCTACGGTACCGACCGGTCCACAGTATCCGGTGGACCACACCGGACCCAACAGCTACTTTTCGGCTAATCGACAAACCCGAGCATGCGCACCATCTGATCGATCTGCAACTCGAAGATCTCCGCACGATCGGCGAATGTGTCGCGGCCGTACATGTCGAAGACGTCGAAATTCACCGCGCCGAACAATGTCGTCCACACGGTGAGCGTGGCCGCGATCAGCCAGTCGGGCGCGACGAGATCGAATTGCGCGCGGATTGCCGCGAAGTCGGTCGCTGTGGGCGCGGACACCGCCGCGGCCTCATGCGCGCCGGTGAGGCGTTCGGCACGGTAGGCGCTGTCGATGATCCCGAGCAGGGCCGCGATCACGCGGATGCCCGGCGTCTCGGTGACTTCGGCGGGCGCCGCGTACCCGGGCACCGGGGTGCCGAACAGCAGTCCGTACCACGCGGGTTCGGCCAGGGCCCACGCCCGCACCGCGCGAGCCACCACACGGAAACGTGTCGCCGGGTCGTCGGTCGCCTCGGCCAGTGCGGCGTCGACGGCGTCGCCCAGGGCGTTGTAGCCGTCGACCACGAGCAGGGTCAGCAACTCGTCACGGCTGCGAACATAGCGGTACACGGCCGAGGAGACCACCCCGAGATCGCGGGCGACCGCCCGCAGCGAGAGCGCGGCGGCGCCCTGGGACGCGAGGTGCTCGCGGCCGATCCGTTTGATGTCGGCGAGCGTCTGGGCGCGGGCCAGCGCCCGCGGTCCTGGTCGATCGGTGCTCATCGACCGATCATCGCGCACTCGCCGAGCCGCGCGCCCGGGCCGGTGCCGTGTCGGCGGTCGCGCCGGCGGCCCGCTGTATCTCGGCGGCGAAAGTCGCGCCGCCGACCTCCCAGGCCATCGCGAGGAACTGGTCACGGAACCGGCTCAGGTCGACGCCGATGTCCTCGCCGCCGTATCCCGTCCCGGCGGCCGCGCGCACGGTGTGCACGACCTCGTCCGCGAGCGCGGCGATCCGCTCGCGGATCAGGGTGCGCAGCACGCCGCTGAGCGTGATGTCGGTGCCGGTGTCGTAGAGCACGAGCGCGCCCTTGAGCATGGGCCGGTCCGGCACGAACCAGCGCTCGTCGCGGCGCTCGAGGTAGCCCGCGGCGAGCAGTTCGGCGAGCACGTCGCTGCCGCGATCGCCGAGCATGGCCGCCAGTTCGGTGTCGTCGAGTTCGACGGCGCGCTCGCCGGACTGCGCGGCGCGCGGGTCGAACAGCATGCGCCAGTCCCCCGCGCCCGGCGCCGGCTCGGCGTCGAACACCTCGCGGATCGCGTCCAGGCGCAAGCCGCGCGCCTGCATGGCGACGATGTCGCGCAGCCGGTCCAGATGCGCGTCGGAGTACACCACCTCTTTGCCCGCGCGGCCGGGCTTCGGCAGCACGCCGAGCGAGTGGTAGTAGCGGATCGTGCGCGCCGCGACGCCACTGACGTCGGCGAGCTCCGCGCGGGTGTATCGAGGCACCGGACCAGCATAGGACGCCCGGCGGCGAACTTTGACAGTACCGACTGTCGACGTTAGCGTTACCCAGGTCACTGTCGACACCCATCCAGGAGTCCTCGTATGTCCGAACGCAACACCGACTTCGACGTCTTGATCGTCGGCTCCGGCTTCGGTGGCAGTGTCACCGCGCTGCGCCTGGTGGAAAAGGGGTACCGGGTCGGGATTCTCGAGGCCGGTCGCCGGTTCGCCGACGACGAGCTGCCCAAGACCAGCTGGGACCTGCGCAAATTCCTGTGGGCGCCCAAGCTCGGCTGCTTCGGCATCCAGCGCATCCACCCGCTGCGCGATGTGCTGATCCTGGGCGGTGCCGGAGTCGGCGGTGGCTCCCTGAACTACGCGAACACGCTGTACGTGCCGCCGGAGCCCTTCTTCCAGGACCCGCAGTGGCGCGACATCACCGACTGGCGTGACGAGCTCACCCCGTACTACGAGCGCGCGAAGAAGATGCTCGGCGTGGTGCAGAACCCGCACATGACGCCCGCCGACGAGATCTTCAAGTCCGTCGCCGAGGACATGGGCGTCGGCGACACCTTCGTGCAGACACCGGTCGGCGTGTTCTTCGGCGAGCCGGGCAAGACTGTGGCCGACCCGTATTTCGGTGGCGCCGGTCCCGAGCGCACCGGCTGCGTGGAGTGTGGCGACTGCATGGTCGGCTGCAAGTTCGGCGCCAAGAACACCCTCGTGAAGAACTACCTGTACCTCGCGGAGAAGGCCGGGGCACAGGTCATTCCGATGACCACCGTGACCGCGCTGCGTCCACTGCCCGACGGCAGCTGGGACGTCGCGACCGAGCGCACCGGCGCCTGGGTCCGCAAGCAGCCCAAGACCTACACCGCCGGGCAGGTCGTGCTCGCCGCGGGCACGCTCGGCACCCAGAAGCTGCTGCACTCGATGCGCGACCAGAATGTGCTGCCGAATCTGTCGGACAAGCTCGGCCTGCTCACCCGCACCAATTCCGAGTCCATCGTCGGCGCGGCCACGAAGAAGCTGGCGCCAGGCCAGGACTTCACCAAGGGTGTCGCGATCACCTCCTCGATCCACCCGACGCCCGATACCCACATCGAGCCGGTGCGCTACGGCAAGGGTTCCAATTCGATGGGTCTGCTGCAGACCCTGATGGTCGACGGTGGCGGCAAGATCCCGCGCTGGCTGCGGTTCCTCGGCATCGCGATCATGCATCCGCTGCTGCTGCTCGGGTTCCTGAGCGTGAAGAACTGGAGTGAGCGCACCATCATCTCGCTGGTGATGCAGCATCTCGACAACTCCATCACCACCTACACCAAGCGCGGCCTCTTCGGTCGCAAGCTGACGTCGAAACAGGGTCACGGGCAACCGAATCCGACCTGGATCCCCGCGGGCAACGATGTCACCCGCCGGGTGGCGGACAAGATCGGTGGCGTCGCTGGTGGTACCTGGGGCGAGGTGTTCAACATTCCGCTCACCGCGCACTTCCTCGGGGGTGCCGCCATCGGCGCCGACCGCGCGCACGGCGTCATCGACCCGTACCACCGGGTGTTCGGCTATCCGACCCTGAGCGTGGTCGACGGCGCCGCCGTCTCGGCGAATCTCGGCGTGAACCCGTCGCTCACCATCACCGCGCAGGCCGAACGCGCCGCCGCGTACTGGCCGAACAAGGGCGAGGTCGACACCCGCCCCGAGCAGGGCGCCGGGTACACCCGCATCGCGCCGATCGCGCCCAGGCAGCCCGCGGTGCCCGCCGGCGCACCCGCCGCGCTGGTGCTGCCGATCGTGCAGATCCGCGCCACCGAGCAGACGGCGGGCTGACCGGGAGCACACGCGGTGTCCGCTGGCAGCGATTCGCGTGTCGGGTGGCTTAGCCTGGGACGATGCCGGACACCATCGCGATCTCTGGGGCCAGTGGACACATCGGCGGGCGGGTGGCGCGCGCTCTCGCGGGCTCGGGGCCGAGCCTGCGGTTGCTCGGCCGCGATCCCGGCCGGCTGCCCGCGCTCCCGGGATCGACCGCGGCGGTCGCCGATTTCGCCGATGCCCGGTCCGTCGCATCGGCTCTGCGCGGGGTGGGAACGTTCTTCTTCGTGTCGGCCACCGAGAGTGCCGATCGAGCAGACCAGCAGGCGGCGGTGGTGCGAGCCGCCGTCGACGCGGGGGTGGCGCGGATCGTGTACCTGTCGTTCGTCGGGGCGGCGCCGGACTGCACGTTCACCTTCGGCCGCGATCACTGGCACACCGAGCAGGCCATTCGCGCCTCCGGACTGGATTTCACGTTCCTGCGCGACAACCAGTACCAGGACATCATTCCGCATTTCGCCGATGCCGACGGCGTGATCCGTGGCCCGGCCGGCGACGGGAAAGTGGCCGCGGTGACGCGGGCCGACGTCGCCGATTGCGCGGCCGCCGTGCTCACCTCGTCGGAGCACAGCGGCGCGACCTTCGACCTCACCGGGCCCCGCGCGTTCACCCTGTCCGCCGCGGCCGCCGAGATGACCCGGATCCTCGGCCGCCCTTACCGTTTTGCCGAGGAATCGGTCGAGGAGGCCTACGCCAGCCGGGCGAGCTACCGGGCGCCGCAGTGGGAAGTCGACGGCTGGGTCAGCACCTACACCGCGATCGCCCAGGGCGACCTCGAGACAGTCACCGATTCCGTCGCGGTCCTGAGCGGCCATCCGGCCACCGACTTCACCGACTACCTCGCGACACTCACGGAACAGCGCTGAACCGCACCGATCGCCCGGACGGTTGACCTAGACGATCTTGGCCGCGATGAGCATGGTCCAGATCTCGCCCTGGTCGACGACCTCGACACCGAGTTTCTCGGCCTTGGCCAGTTTGCTGTCGCCGACGCCGGCGCCGGTGATGAGCAGGTCGGTGTTCGCCGACACCGAGGAGGCCGCGGTCGCGCCCGCCTGCTCGCAGAGGCGCTGGAAGGTCGGGCGGGCGACCTTCTCACCGGAGCGCGGGTCGCTGATCGCGCCGGTGATCACCACGGTCTTGTCGGCCAGGGGCGCGCCGGCGGCGATCACCGGCGGAAGGTCCTCGGCGCGGACGTCGAGGTCGACGCCGGCCGCGCGCAGGCGCTCCAGCTCCGGCCGCAGACGGGTGAGGTGCTCGACCAGGGAAGCGGCGACCTTCGGGCCGATGTCGTCCACGGCGACGAGGCGTTCCTCGCCCGCGTCGGCGACCTCCTCCAGCGAGCCGAAGCCCGCGCGGGCCAACCGGGCGGCGGTGCCCTCGGACGCCATCGGGATGGCCAGGCCGATCAGCGCGCGCCGCAGGCCCACCTTCCGGCTCGCGTCGATCGAGTCGATCATGCGCGCGGCGGAGATCTCGCCGATGCGGTCGAACTCGAGCAGGCGTTCCTTGGTAAGCGTGTAGAAGTCCGACGGGCGCTCCAGGATGCCCGCCTCGGCCAGGCGCTCGATCCACACCTGCCCGATGGCGTCGATGTCGGCGGCCGCTCGGGACGCCCAGTGGATGAGTCTGCGGACCGTCTGTGCCGGACAGGACACGTTGGTACAGAACAGTTCCCGGCTGTTGCCCTGTTCGGTCACCGGTTGCGCGCACGAGGGGCAGACCGTGGGTGCGACGATCTCCTGTTCGGCGCCGGTGCGGGCGGCGGCGTCGAGCACGCCCGCGACGAAGGGGATCACATCGCCCGCACGCCGCACCAGGACGGTGTCACCGACCTTGATGTCACGGGCCCGGATCACCTCCTGGTTGGCCAGCGTGGCCCTGGTGACCGTGGTGCCGCCGACGAACACCGGCTCGAGCCAGGCGACGGGCACGATCTTGCCGGTCTTGCCCACGTCCCAGATCACCTCGACCAGCACGGTGGTCTTCTCCTCGGCGGCGAACTTGAACGCCAGCGCCCCACGCGGGGAATTGGACCTGGTCCCGGCCGCCGCGTAGGCCTCGCGATCGGCCAGCCGCAGGACCGCGCCGTCCAGGTCGTAGTCGAGGTCGTTGCGGCCCTGCTCGATCTCGGTGATCGCGGCCTGCGCCGTTTCGGCGTCGGCGCACACCCGCATGCGCGCGCCTTCCACGCCGAGGCCGCGCAGGCCCTCGCCCAGGTCGACGGCGGCGCCGCCCTCGGAGGTGTCCAGATCGAAGCCGAAGAACTGCAGGCGGCGTTCGGCGACGGTGGCCGGGTCCTTGGCCCGCAGGGTGCCCGCGGCGGCATTGCGGGGATTGATCAGTGGCTTGTCCGGGTGGGCGGTGTTGTAGGCGACGAAGGTCGACCGCAACATCACCGCTTCACCACGGACCTCGACCCGGCCGGGGGCCTTGATCCGGTCGGGGACGCCGTCGACCAGGGCGCGGACCAGCATCGTGACATCGTCGCCGGTGGTGCCGTCACCACGGGTGACGGCGCGGACGAGCCGCCCGTCCTCGTAGACCAGCGACAGTGACAAACCGTCCAGTTTCGGCATGACCACGACGGACTGGCCAGGGAAGCGTGCGAAGAACGCGGCGACCTGTTCGGGCGTGGTCGCCTTCTCGAGCGAGAGCATCGGCCGCGCATGCCGGACGGGCGCGTGCAGAATGGTCGGCGCCCCGACCTCGTCCAGGGGGTTCGGGTCGGGGGTGAGGTCGGGGTGCGCCGTCAGGAGGCCGCGCAGTTCGTCCTCGATGGCGTCGTACTCGGCGTCGGCGACCAGTGGCGAGCCGTCGTAGTAGGCGCCGCGCAGCTCCGTGATCCGGTGCGCGAGCTCTTGGATGCGTTCTCCGATGTCCACGGGTGCCGACGCTACCGATACCGACCGACATTCTGGCGCCGGACCACGCCACCCGCGGACCGGTCGCTCGGTCCACGGGGGGCGATCAGCTCAGCGGTGGGTGAACTGGGCCGGCCGCTTCTCGATGAAGGCGGCCATCCCTTCCTTCTGATCATCGGTGGCGAACAACGAGTGGAACACCCGACGCTCGAACAACAAACCCTCCGACAGCGTCGTCTCGAACGAACGGTTGACCGCCTCCTTGGCGATCATCGCCACCGGCAACGACATCGACGCGATCGTCCGCGCCGTCTCCAACGCCACCTCGAGCAACTGATCAGCCGGCACGACCCGCGACACCAACCCCGCCCGCTCGGCCTCCTCCACACCCATGTTCCGGCCGGTCAGGATCAAATCCATCGCCTTGGCCTTACCGATCGCCCGGGTCAACCGCTGCGACCCACCGATC
>NZ_JARWOJ010000086.1 GCF_029868625.1 Nocardia neocaledoniensis
CACCCGTTCGCCGCTCGTGTACCCCGAAGGGCCTTACCGCTCGACTTGCATGTGTTAAGCACGCCGCCAGCGTTCGTCCTGAGCCAGGATCAAACTCTCCGTTGAAGACTCTCAACCACACCCCGAAGGATGTAATCAGAACAATCTAAAGACTAGAGTCCGAAAACCTAGCAAAGCCAAACACCAGCAAAAAAAATTCGCTGTTGTTCAAATGTCCACTCCTCAACCGGGGGGTATGAGAAGCGGAACCAATAATAATATTGGCACTGACATTCATCGACACACTATTGAGTTCTCAAAGAACACACGCACAAACCTCCACCCGCAACATTTCATCGGGGCTTCGGCAAGGCAACTGTTCCAACCTAGCGCAGACAACCCAACCGAAGCAAGTTCGGGAGAAGTTCGACTGGCTAGATGATCAATCAGGCGCTCGGCGGACTGTGTCCGTGTCGCTCTGACTCGAACTAAGTTACGCACCGCCGAACATGAAGTCAAATCGCCTGGTCAGACAGGCTATTTCGGCGAATCGACGCGCTCGACCTGTCCGCCGAGCGCCTGCAGCTGCTCGACGAAGCGCGGGTACCCGCGGTCGATGTGGAACACGTCGTGCACCTCGGTGACGCCGTCGGCGACCAGACCCGCCAGCACCAGGCCGGCGCCGGCGCGGATGTCGGAGGACCAGACCGGCGCGCTGGACAGGCGCGGGATGCCGCGGACCACGGCGTGGTGACCGTCGGTGCGGGCGTCGGCGCCGAGCCGGATCATCTCCTCCACGAAGCGGAACCGCGCCTCGAAGACGTTCTCGGTGATCATCGAGGTGCCGTCGGCGATGGCGGCCAGGCCGATCGCCATCGGCTGCAGGTCGGTCGGGAAGCCGGGGAACGGCAGCGTCGCGAAGTTCACCGCGCGCGGGCGCTCCGGCTGGACGACACGGAAACCATTGGGCTCGTACGAGATTCGCGCACCAGCGGCGCGCAACTTGTCCAGCACGAGCGCCAGGTGCTTGGGGTTGATGCCGGTGACCCGTACGTCGCCGGTGGTCATCGCGGCGGCGATACCCCAGGTGGCGGCGACGATCCGGTCGCCGATCACCTGGTGGGTGGTCGGCGAGAGGCGCTTGACGCCCTGCACGGTGAGCACCGAGGAACCGGCACCCTCGATCCGCGCACCCATCTGCGTGAGCATGGTGCACAGGTCGACGATGTCGGGCTCGCGCGCCGCGTTGTCGATGACCGTCTCCCCCTCGGCCAGCACCGCGGCCATCAGGATGTTCTCGGTCGCGCCGACGGACGGGAAGTCGAGGCGGATGCGCGCGCCCTGGAGCTCGTCGGCGCGGGCGACCACGCATCCGTGCTCGATCTCGCTGGTGGCGCCGAGCAGCCGCAGGCCCTGCTGATGCATGTCCAGGGGACGCGAACCGATCGCGTCGCCGCCGGGCAGGGCGACGACCGCGCGCTTACACCGGGCCATCAGCGGACCGAGTACGCACACCGAGGCGCGGAACTGGGTGACCGCGGGGAAGTCCGCGTGGTACTTCGGCTCGGCCGGGGTGACGATCGTGACGACCGAGCGGTCGCCGCTCTCGTCGTCGGAGATCGTCACGTCGCAGCCGAGACCACGCAGCACCTCGGCCATCAGCGGGACATCGAGGATGTCCGGGCAGTTGGTGATGGTGGTCGTGCCCTCGGCCAGCAAAGCGGCGGCCATCAGCTTCAGCACGCTGTTCTTCGCGCCGCCGACCGCGACCTCGCCGACGAGCTGATTACCGCCGGAGACCAGAAACCGTTCGCTCACCCCGCCAGCTTATCGACCGTTGCCCGGCGACACGCCCCCCGACGCCAAACCGACCGATCCTGGGGCCGGCGAGTCGCTTTCAGCGCTCGGCTCCGCCGCCCGGCTGCCACAGCACGTCGCCTTCGGGATTGGTCGCCCGGCTCAGGATGAACAGCAGGTCCGAGAGGCGATTGAGGTATTTGGCAGGGAGCACGCTGGTGTCGTCGGGGTAGGCCTCGACCGCCGCCCAGGCCGAACGCTCGGCGCGACGGACCACCGTACGTGCCGTGTGCAACAGCGCGGCAATCGGTGTGCCGCCCGGCAAGATGAAGGAATTCAGCGGTGCGAGACCATCGTTGAACTCGTCACACCACTTCTCCAGCCGATCGATGTAGGGCTGGGTGACGCGCAGCGGCGGGTACTTCGGTTCGGCCACCACCGGGGTGGACAGATCGGCGCCCGCGTCGAACAGATCGTTCTGGATCTGGCGCAGCACCGCGAGCACCGCGGGCTCCGGCGCGCCGAGGGCGACCGCGACGCCGAGTGCCGCGTTGGCCTCGTCGCAGTCGGCGTAGGCCACCAGCCGGGCGTCGGTCTTCGGCACCCGCGAGAAGTCGCTCAGGCCCGTGGTGCCGTCGTCACCGGTGCGGGTGTAGATCCTGGTCAAGTGCACACTCACGGCTGGCCTCCTCGCGTGCGGCGGGCGCGGTCGGACGGACGGGACTCCATCCAGGACAGAAAAGCCGCCATCGATCCGCGGTCGAGTGCCAACTCGAAGCTGTTGTGCGGATCGGTGACGGCTACCACCACGATGTCCTCGCTCATGATGTCGAACTCGTCGCCCTGTGGCGCGCGCCGTTCGACGATCTCGAGGCCCTGCCGGTGCACGGTGGAATCGGGGCCGAGCTTGAGGCTGGTCAACTTGAAGAAGACGAGACGATCCTCGTCGTAGCGGATGAGGCCGTGCCGCCAGCCGTGGCCACCCCGCGCGGGCAATACCCGCAGCAGCGCGGCCGTGCCGCCCCGGCGCAGCATCACCAGCCGGTAGGTGGAAGCTCCGGCGACGAACACGAGCGTCAGCACCAGAATGATCAGGAGAACCATCCCGGTTTGCAATGCCGTACGCCCTTTCGTTCCGCCGGTGTCGAAGACACCTTCGACGTCATTCAATCACGCGCGATGAACGCGATCGCGCGGGGACCGGGAAAACCGGTGAAAACGCCACTGTCGGGGGGGGCCGCCGAAAATTGTAGGCGCCACAGGGGGGGGGGGTTTAGGGGGGAAACAGGGGGGGGGGGGGCGGCCCCCCCCCCCCGCCCCCCCGCGCCCCCCCCAAACCCCCCACACCCCCCCCCCCCCCCCCCCCCCCCCCCCCCCCCCCCCCCCCGACAGTGGTCGGTCTCATTCCGGGATCAAGCGGTGGCGTTCGCCTCGACCGCACGCACCTGACCCTGCGCGACGCGCTGCTCCACCTCGGAAGCACTCGCGTCGGCCAGCACCTTACGGGCCGCGTCGACATCGACCTCGGCCGCGAGATCCGCGGACTCGGCCAGCACCCGGACGGTATCGGCGGTCACCGAGAAGAAACCGCCGTGCACCGCCGCGACGATCCGCTCGCCGTCGGTCGACACGATGGACACCGTGCCGCCTTCGACGAGCTGACCGAGCAGCGGCTCGTGACCTGCCATGATGCCGATCTGACCCTCGGTGGTCTGCGCGCTGACGAACGTCGCCTGGCCGGACCAGAGCTTGCGCTCGACTGCTACGAGATCAACTGTCATCTCCGCCATGGTGGACTACTTCCCGGCGATCTTCTTCGCAGCGGCCTCGACGTCGTCGAGACCACCGCAGGAGTTGAACGCCTGCTCCGGGAAGTGGTCGAACTCGCCCTTGCAGACGCGATCGAAGTCGTCGATGGTCTGCTCCAGCGGCACGACCGAGCCCGGCTGACCGGTGAACTTCTCGGCCACGATGAAGTTCTGGCCGAGGAACTTCTCCAGGCGACGGGCGCGACCGACGAGGACCTTGTCCTCTTCGGAGAGCTCGTCCATACCGAGGATGGCGATGATGTCCTGCAGCTCCTTGTACTTCTGCAGGATCCGCTTCACCTCGTTGGCCACGCGGAAGTGACGCTCGCCGACGATCGAGGCCTCGAGGATACGAGAGGTCGAGGTCAGCGGGTCGACGGCCGGGTAGATGCCCTTCTGCGAGATCGGGCGCGAAAGCTCGGTCGTCGCATCGAGGTGGGCGAAGGTGGTCGCCGGCGCCGGGTCGGTGTAGTCGTCGGCGGGGACGTAGATCGCCTGCAGCGAGGTGATCGAGCGGCCACGGGTCGAGGTGATGCGCTCCTGGAGCTCACCCATCTCGTCCGCCAGCGTCGGCTGGTAACCCACGGCGGAGGGCATACGACCCAGCAGGGTCGAGACCTCGGAACCGGCCTGGGTGAAACGGAAGATGTTGTCGATGAAGAGCAGCACGTCCTGGTGCTGGACATCGCGGAAGTACTCCGCCATGGTCAGCGCGGACAGGGCCACGCGCATACGCGTGCCCGGCGGCTCGTCCATCTGGCCGAAGACGAGGGCGGTGTCCTGGAGGACGCCCATCTCTTCCATTTCCAGGTGGAGGTCGGTGCCCTCACGGGTACGCTCACCGACGCCCGCGAACACCGAGGTGCCGGAGAACTCGCGAGCGATACGGGTGATCATCTCCTGGATCAGCACGGTCTTGCCGACACCGGCACCACCGAACAGACCGATCTTGCCGCCCTTGACGTACGGGGTCAGCAGGTCGATGACCTTGACGCCGGTCTCCAGCATCTCGGTCTTACCCTCGAGCTGGTCGAAGCTCGGGGGCTTGCGGTGGATGCCCCACTGCTCGCCGTCGCGGCCGAGGCCGGGCGAGTCGAGGCAGTCGCCGAGGGCGTTGAACACGTGGCCCTTGACGATGTCACCGACGGGCACCGAGATCGGCTTGCCCGAGTCGGTGACGGTGGCGCCACGGACCAGGCCGTCGGTCGGCTGCATCGAGATGGTGCGCACGATGTTGTCGCCGAGGTGCTGGGCGACCTCGAGGGTCAGGGTCTTGGCCACCGACGCCAGCTTGATGTCGGCATTGAGAGCGTTGAACAGCTCGGGGATGGCGCCACGCGGGAACTCGACGTCCACGACGGGGCCGATGACACGGACGACGCGGCCAGCGGCGGCGCCTGCCTTGCTCGCGTTGTCTTGAGTGACAGCTGCGGTCATTTTGGTTGGTTCTCTTCCTGCGCTTCTAGTCGCGGTCCGAGCTCGACGCCAGCGCGTTCACGCCGCCGACGATTTCGCTGATTTCCTGCGTGATCTGGGCCTGACGCACCGAGTTCGCCTCGCGCTGGAGCACACTGGCCAGCTCGTTGGCGTTGTCGGTCGCCGCCTTCATTGCGGTGCGCCGAGCCGCGGACTCGGATGCCGCTGCCTCGAGCAACGATGCGTAGATACGCGTGTTGATGTACTTGGGCAGCAGAGCGCCCAGCAAGACATCCGCGTCCGGCTCGAACTCGTACTGCGCCGTCACCACCGCATCCGGCGAGTCCGACAGCATGTCGTCGCCGAGCGCGAAGTTCTCGTCGACGTAGCTGACCTGGATCGGCGCCAGGCGGCGCACCTCCGGGGTCTGGGTCAGCATCGAGACGAACTTGGTGTACACGATGTGCAGCTCGTCGACACCGGCCATGGATCCGGAGCCGTCCAGCGAGGCGACCTCGCTGTCGGAGCCGGCCATGAAGGCCTCGACGAGGTGGCCGCACGCGGCCGACGCATCGGTGTACTTCGGCTGCTGCGAGAAGCCGGTCCACGACGCCTGGAAGGGGCGGTTGCGGAACTTGTAGTACGTGAGGCCCTTGTTGCCCATCACGTACAGCACCGGCTCCTTGCCCTCGCCACGCAGGGTGGTCATGAGCTCCTCGGCGCGCTTGAGCACGTTCGAGTTGTAGCCACCACACATACCGCTGTCACTGGTGATCACCAGCACCGCGGCCCGCCGGGCGTCGGGACGCTCGGTCAGCAGCGGGTGCGACAGGTTCTTCGAGGCGCTCGCCAGCTCGCCGAGGACCTTGGTGATCTCCTCGGCGTACGGCTTGGCCGCGGCGACCCTGGCCTGGGCCTTGGAAATTCGCGAGGTCGCGATCAGTTCCTGAGCCTTGGTGATCTTCTTGATCGAATTCACACCACGAATGCGGGAGCGCAATTCGCGCAAACTTGCCACTACGATTCACTCCCTTCATTCGCCAGATCGATAGTTGCCGACATCAGTTCAGACCCGGCTTACTTGTCGACGTGCTTGCGGGTGACCGACAGCGACTCGACCTCTTCGTGGTCCAGATCGCCGGCAGCGGCCTCGTTCACGACCCGGCTGCCGTCGGAGGCCAGGAAGCCTTCCTTGAATTTGTCGGTCTCCGACTTGATCGCGTCGGCGGCCTCGCCGTCGAGCGGCTTGCGGCCACCCTCGAGCGCGTCGAAGGACGACTGGGTCGCGCTGTGCAGGTGCTCCAGCAGCTCGGCGGTGAAGCGACGCACGTCGCCGACCGGCACCGAGTCGTAGTAGCCGGCGTCGACCAGGTAGATCGAGACGACCTGATCCTCGACGGCGACCGGGGAGTACTGGTTCTGCTTGAGCAGCTCCACCCAGCGGGCACCACGCTCGAGCTGGGCCAGCGAGGCGGCGTCCAGGTCGGAGGCGAAGGCGGAGAACGCCTCCAGCTCGCGGTACTGGGCCATTTCCAGACGCAGCGAACCGGCGACCTTCTTCATGGCCTTGGTCTGGGCGGCGCCACCGACACGGGAGACCGAGGTACCGACGTTGATCGCCGGGCGGACACCCTTGTTGAACAGGTCGGACTCGAGGAAGACCTGGCCGTCGGTGATGGAGATGACGTTGGTCGGGATGAACGCCGAGACGTCGTTGGCCTTGGTCTCGATGATCGGCAGACCGGTCATCGAGCCGCCGCCCATCTCGTCGGACAGCTTCGCGCAACGCTCCAGCAGGCGGGAGTGCAGGTAGAAGACGTCACCGGGGTAGGCCTCGCGGCCCGGCGGACGACGCAGCAGCAGCGAGATGGCGCGGTAGGCCTCGGCCTGCTTGGTCAGGTCGTCGAACACGATGAGGACGTGCTTGCCCTGGTACATCCAGTGCTGGCCGATGGCCGAACCGGTGTAGGGGGCCAGCCACTTGAAGCCGGCGGAGTCGGACGCGGGGGCCGCGACGATGGTGGTGTACTCCATCGCGCCGTGCTCCTCGAGCGCGGTCTTGACGCCCGCGATGGTAGAGCCCTTCTGGCCGATCGCGACGTAGATGCAGCGAACCTGCTTGCTGGGGTCGCCCGACTCCCAGTTCGCCTTCTGGTTCAGGATCGCGTCGACGGCGACGGCGGTCTTACCGGTCTTGCGGTCGCCGATGATCAGCTGACGCTGGCCGCGGCCGATGGCGGTCAGCGCGTCGATCGCGGTGATACCGGTGGCCAGCGGCTCCTCGACCGGCTGGCGCTCCAGCACGGTCGCGGCCTGCAGCTCCAGCACGCGGCGGTCGTCGGCTTCGATCTCGCCCAGGCCGTCGATGGCCTGGCCGAGCGGGTTGACGACGCGACCGAGGAACTTGTCACCCACCGGGACGGAGAGCACGTCGCCGGTGCGACGGACCTGCTGGCCCTCTTCCAGCGAGGCGTACTCGCCGAGGATGACGGCACCGATCTCGGTGTCCTCGAGGTTCAGCGCGACGCCGAGGACGCCGCCCGGGAACTCGAGCAGCTCGTTGGCCATCGCCGAAGGCAGACCGCTGACGTGCGCGATGCCGTCGCCGGTGTCGGTCACGAGGCCGACTTCTTCGATGGAGGTTTCCGGGGTGTAGCTCTGGGTGTAGCTCTCGATCGCGCTACGGATCTCGTCGGAGGAGATCGTCAGCTCCGCCATGTTGTTCCTGCTCTCGCTGTGGTCTCGAATGTCGGGGGTTGGAGTTGCGCTGCTGGTCAGGACAGAGCCCGGCGCAGCTTCTCCAGTCGGCCGGTGGCGCTGCCGTCGATGACGTCGTCTCCGACGCGCACGACGACGCCGCTCAGCAGCGTCGGGTCGACCTGCACGTGCACGGTGACCGCCTTGCCGTAGATCCGCTGCAGGGAAGCCGACAGCTTCTCCTTCTGCGGGCCACTCAGCTCGGCCGCGGCGTGCACGTGGGCGACGATCTGGTCACGACGGGCCGCCGCCAGATCGGACAGGGCGCCGAAGGCGACGCCGATGTTGTTGGTCCGCAGTCGGGTCACCGCCTGCTCGGCCAGCGTGATGGTGATCGGCTCGGCCTTGCCGTTCAGCAACCGAGCGATCAGCTCGCGCCGCGCCGAGGCGGGCTTGCCCTGATCGGACAGTGCCTGCTCCAGCTGCGGGTTGTCGGCGATGATGCGGCCGAGCCGGAACAGCTCGTCCTCCACCATGTCCAGCCGGCCACCGTCGGCGGCGGACTCGAGCAGAGCCTCCTGCCCGAGCAGCACCAGGGTGTCGACCAGATCGCGGGTGCGCGACCAGTTCTGGGCCACCGCGGTGGTCAGCACTGCCTGCGTGGCAGCGCTGACCTTGCCGCCGAAGATCCGCTCACTGAGTTCAGCGCGCGCCGAACCCGGCACCGACACGTCCGCGAGCGCCACACGCAGCGAACGCTGGTCGTCCAGCACGGCGACAACGGCGAACAGTTCCGATCCCGTTGTGGCCGCAACAGTTTCGCTTCCGGTCAGAGCGGCCCGAAGCGCCTCGCGAGACCGGGAGCTGGCCTCGCGGCTCGCTGCGTACATGCTTCTCACTTTCGCGTCGTTACCTTCCGACCCCGATGGCGTTGGTGTCGTCGAGTTCGCTGAGGAACTTGTCGATCGACGCCGCCTGCTTGGCTTCGTCCGAAACCGACTGGCCGATGATCTTCTCGGCCAGGCTGACGGCGGTGACGCCGACCTCGGAACGCAGCTCGGTCAGGATCTGCTGGCGCTGGGCTTCCAGCTGGGAGTGACCGGCGGCGATGATGCGATCGCTCTCGGCCTGGGCGTCCTGGCGCATCTGCGCGAGGATCTGCTGACCCTGGGTGCGCGCATCCTCACGGATACGTGCGGCTTCCAGCCGGGCGTCGGCAAGCTGCTGCTGGTACTGCTGCAGCGTCTGCTGTGCTTCTTCCTGAGCGGCCTTGGCCCTGGCGATACCGCCTTCGATGTTGTCGGCGCGCTCATCGAGGGTCTTGGTCACACGTGGGATCACGTACTTCCAGAACAGCAGACCGATGATGACGACGCAGACGATCGACCAGACGATGTCGTACGTTTCGGGGATGAGAGGATTCACATCCTCTCCCCCTTCGGCAGCGAGCGTGATGATTTCGCGCATCGGAATCAGAAGATGAAGCCGGCGACGAGGCCGATCAGCGCCAGGGCCTCGGTGAACGCGATACCGAGGAACATGTTGGTACGGATCTGGCCGGCCAGCTCGGGCTGACGGGCGAAGCCCTCGATCGCCTTACCGACGACGATGCCGACGCCGATGCCGGGGCCGATCGCGGCAAGACCGTAGCCGATGGCGCCGAAGCCCTTGAAGGTGCTCTCGGTGGTCGCGGCTTCCTGGGCCAGGTAAGCGAGGCTCATGAGTCTTCTTTCCCTTTCTGTTGCTCACCCGCCGGTCGGCGTGTGTAGCAGGTTTGGCAGTACTGGTGTGGATTCAGGTCAGTGGTCGGCGGCGTGCTGCGCGAGGCTGATGTACACCGCGGTCAGCAGGGCGAACACATACGCCTGCAGGAAGATGACCAGCAGCTCGAACAGCGTGAAGCCGATGCCTGCCAGCAGCGAGAAGGGCGTGAAGACCTTCATCCACGCGGTGGCATCGAAGAGGAAGAACCAGGTGGCGCTGAAGAACAGCACCAGCATGATGTGGCCCGCCAGCATGTTGGCCATGAGTCGGACGGTCAGCGTGAACGGGCGCAGGATGAACGTCGAGACGAACTCGATCGGGATCAGCAGCACGTGCAGCGCGGGCGGCACGTCGGGAACGACGATGCTCGAGCGCATGTACTTCCAGAAGCCGTACTTGCGGATACCGACGTAGTTGAACGCGACGTAGGCGACCACCGCGAGCACCAGCGGCATACCGACGCGGGCATTCGAGGAGATGTTCAGGAACGGAACCACACTGGAGAAGTTCAGGAACAGAACCGTGAAGAAGATCGTCGCGATCAGCGGCAGGAACCGCTTACCGGTTTCCTTGCCGAGCACCTCGTCGGCGATCTGCTCCTTGACGAAAACCACCGCGGTTTCCATCACGTTCTGCAGCCCGCGCGGCACGATCTTCGGCGAGCGGAAAGCCAGCACGAAGAGGAGCACCAGAACGGCGGTCATCAGCAGGCGGATCAGCATCAAGCGATCGAGTTCGAACGGCGTACCCGCGAACAACACCGCTGGGGGGAAGAAGTCGGACAGCGATGGCGCGTGAAACTCGCCTGCCGCCAAAGTGGTGACGCTCAGCGTTCTCTCCCGTGTTCGGGCCGCGGGTACGGTCATCCCCGCGGTTCGATCGGACATTGACGATCAATGGGGTCGACTCTGGTCGGCTCGAAATTCGACAGCCGCGCATACGGTGTGTGAACCGATATAGCTGCTGTACGGGCGTCGGCGACATCGTCGACATGCTTCAACCGGGCACATTCCACCCGGATCGGCAGTAAGCATAGCGGCCCCGGGTGGGATCTCGGTGATCCCCCCTGGTAACCCGAGGCGTAGCCCCGAGTTCTCCCGGACCTGGCCCCTAGCTTGGGTGCTTGCTTACCAACACTTTACCAAGCTATCTACGACAGTGCGTAGCTGGGTGGGATTATTCCTGCTCGGAAGCCGTTTCGTCGTCTCCCGCGCGTGTCGTGACGTACGGAACCTTCACGCTCACAACGCCATACGTTTCCGCGCCGAGCACGATCAGCAGGGCACCGACCACCGTGAAGAACAGGGCGGGCCTGCTGTAGAAGTCGAACTGGTTCAGCACGCCGACGACGATCAGCGCGACCAGCAGCTTGCCGACCCAGCTGACCAGCAGCACCAGGCCCTGGGTACTCGGCGGCAGCTTGGCACCGAGGATGACCGACAGCAGCGTGGTGAGGATGAACCCGCCGCCGATGGCCGAGCCGAGCAGCGCGCCCCAGAGGCCGGGCATCCCGGCGACGGCGGTGGCGATCACCACCGAGGCGACCACGAGCACACCGAGCCCGATCAGGCCGTAGCGCAGCGCGGTGCGGAGCGGGGCGTCGGGGCCGGGCACAGGTCGCGGTGTAAAGCTCACGGCCCGCACTTTACCTTGCGGGCCTCGATCAGCTCTTCGCCGACTCCACCCGGCGCATGGATGGGATCGCGGTCACTACCAGCGCGAACACCAATCCGCCCGCGACCAGCAACACCACCAGCCGCCGATCCATCAATGAGGTCCCCACCGCGCCGAATGCCAGCACTCCGACCCACAAATAGATCAGCAGGACGACGCGGCGCTGGGAATGTCCGATCTGCAACAAACGGTGATGCAGATGCATTTTGTCCGGCGTGGAGAAGCTCACCCCGGCGCGCACGCGGCGCACGATCGCCAGCAACAGATCGAGCACCGGAATGAACATCACCGCGCCGACCAGCAACAGCGGCGAGAGCAAACCCACAATGTCGCGCGGGCCGTAGCCCTGCAGCGGAATTCGGCCGGAGGCGCCGGTGGAAACCGCGGCCAGCATCAATCCGATCATCATCGAGCCGGAATCGCCCATGAAGATTCGGGCCGGCGAGAAATTGTGCGGCAGAAATCCCAGGCACGCGCCGGCGAGTGCGGCGGCCAGCAACGCGGGCGGATAGGTGTCGACCGAACCGCCCTGGTCGTAGAGCAAACCCACGGAGAACACGAAAACGGCGCCGGCGCAGATCAAACCGAGCCCGGCGGCCAGACCGTCCAGGCCGTCGACGAAGTTCATCGCGTTCACCAGGGTGACGGTGATGCCGACCGTCACCAGACCGCCCTGCAATGCGTCGAGCACGACGGTGCTGTCGTTGAACGGGTCGTAGATGACATACCAGCTCAGGCCCATCACGGCCATCACACCGGCCGCGGTCACCTGTCCCGCGAATTTGGTGAGCGCGTCGAGTCCCCAGCGGTCGTCGACGATGCCGACGAGCACGATGATGGTGGCCGCCACCAGCACCGCCGGAATATCGGGCGCGTAATCGAATCCGCGGCGCAGCGCGGGCAATTGATGCGCGAACAGGACTGCGGCGACCACCCCGATATACATGCCGACGCCGCCCATCCGGGGAATGGGTTTGACGTGCACATCGCGCTCACGCGGAATCGCGACCGCGCCGAAGGCGATGGCCAGGGTGCGGATGCCGCCGGTGGCCAGGAAGGTCACCGTGGCCGAGACGAGCAGCACGAGCACCAGCTCGCGCAGGGGAACGACCGTGCTCATCGGATGCGTGCGATCACCGCTGCGCGGAGCTGACCAGGGCGTCGGGCGCCATGCCGAGCACCTCCGCGATATCGGCCAGCGGCACCGCGCCCTCGCGCAGCACGCGCGGCTGATCCGCGGTCAGATCGACGATGGTGGACGCCACCGCGTGCTCGGCCGGACCGCCGTCGAGGTACACACTCGCCAGCGCGCCCAGCTGCTCGCGCGCCTGCTCGGCGGTGCTCGCCGGCGGCTGACCCGACACGTTGGCGCTCGACACGGCCAGCGGGCCGACCTCGCGCAGCAGCTCCAGCGCCACCGGGTGCAACGGCATGCGCAGCATCACGGTGCCGCGGGTGTCGCCGAGATCCCAGGCCAGCGAGGGCGCGGCCTGCACCACCAGGCTCAGCGCGCCGGGCCAGAACGCGCGGATCAGGTCCCGCGCCTGCGGGCGCACCGAGAAGACCAGGCCGTCGATGGTGTGCCAGGAACCGACCAGCACCGGGACGGGCATGTCACGGCCGCGGCGCTTGGCGGCCAGCAGCGAGGCCACTGCCTCGGAATCGAACGCGTCGGCCGCCAGGCCGTACAGCGTGTCGGTCGGCATCACGACCAGTCGGCCGGACTTCAGCGCGCTGGTGGCGGCGGAGAGGCCAGCGGCCCGAGACGCCGGTTCAGCACAGTCGTAGACGGTACTCACGCTTAGCTTCGCCTTCCCGCGATTTCTGCCGGACTTCGGTGGCCGACAATATTCCGCCGCCCCGGGTCTCGTTGTCGTCGGGGTTGCGGCAAGTTGTCGAGGTCCCACGATTCTTGCCGGTCTTCGGTGTGCGGCAAGAGTCTAGCCCCCGCACGGGGCTTCACCTGCGCGGGGACTTTGCGAGGCGGCGCCCCACCGGCCGCGCCCCAGCTGCTGGGGGTGTGCTGGCGCAGCGTGCGGCGGGACGCGAACAGTGGTCGCGCGCGCACGTCGTGCGGCGACGCCGGTCTCGTACCCCGGTTCGGCCGCCGGGTCAGGGTTTGCTGTGCCGGGCCGCGACGACGAATCGCGGCTTGCCAGCCAGATCGGGATGCTCGACGATATCGGCGAACCCGGCCTCGGCCAGCAGCGCGGCCACTCCCCCGCCATTGGTGTCATCGTGTTCGATCGCGGTGGCGCCGCCGGGACGGAGCAGGCGCGCGATGGTGGGGACCATGGCCCGGATGACGTCGAGACCGTCGGGCCCGCCGAACAAGGCGCGATGCGGATCGTGGTCGGCGACCTCGGGTTCGAGAACGGCGGCCTCGGGAATGTAGGGCGGGTTCGAGACCACCAGGTCGACGCGGCCGGACAGCTCGGTGAGCAGGGCCGGGTCGGTGACGTCGGCGGCGTGCAGGGTGATCGGGGTGTCGCCGTCGGCGCCGCGGTCGTCGGCGTTGCGGCGGGCCCAGGTCAGCGCGTCGGGATCGAGTTCGACGGCGTGGACCGCCGCGTCGGGACGGGCGTGCGCGATCGCCAGCGCCAGCGCGCCCGTGCCGGTGCACAGGTCGACCACGAGGGGATCGTGGTCGTGCGGCAGCGTCCCGAGCCAGGCCAGCGCCCACGCGAACAGCAGTTCGGTCTCCGGGCGCGGCACGAACACCCCGGGGCCGACGGCGAGGTCGATCTCGCCCATCGCGGCGGTTCCGGTCAAGTGCTGCAGGGGGATTCGCGCGGCTCGCTGCTCGACCAGTGCCGTGAACCGCGCGGCCTCGGCCGGTTCGATCATCGGGTGCAGCGCCAGGCGCATCCGGTCGACGCCGAGCACGTGGGCCGCCAGGTGCTCCGCGTCCGGCAGCGGCGACGCCACACCCGCCGTAGCCAGCCGCTCCGCCGCCGCGACGATCAGCGGACGCAGCCGAACACGTTCGGTCACCGACATGCTCGCGCGCCTTCCCCGATCGGGTCCGCCGGACCAGCCGTCCGCCGCGGTCGTCCGCCGGAGTTTCCCCGCACCGACTGCTCGGTCATGACGGCTACTCGGCGGCCATGCGCGCGTCGCGGTCGGCCTTGCCGAGCGCGTCGAGCAGCGCGTCCATGTCACCGTCGAGGACCGCGTCGAGATTGTGCGCCTTGAAACCGATGCGGTGATCGGCGATCCGGTTCTCCGGGAAGTTGTAGGTGCGGATGCGTTCGGAACGGTCGACCGTGCGGATCTGGCTGGCGCGACCGGCCGCGGCCTCCTGCTCGGCCTGCTCCTCGGCCAGCGCCTGCAACCGGGCGGCGAGCACCTGCATCGCGCGCGCCTTGTTCTGCAGCTGGGAACGCTCGTTCTGGCAGGTCACCACGATGCCGGAGGGCAGGTGGGTGATGCGGACCGCGGAGTCGGTGGTGTTGACGCCCTGGCCGCCTTTGCCGGAGGAGCGGTAGACGTCGATGCGCAGGTCGGTCTCGTCGATCTGCACCTGCTCGACCTCGTCGGGCTCCGGGTAGATCAGCACGCCCGCGGCGGAGGTGTGGATGCGGCCCTGCGACTCGGTCACCGGCACCCGCTGCACGCGGTGCACGCCGCCCTCGAACTTGAAGCGCGACCACACACCGTCGCGGGCGGCGTCGCGGCTCTTGATCGACAGCGTCGCGTCCTTGTAGCCGCCGAGGTCGGAGTAGGTGACGTCGAGCGTCTCCACCTTCCAGCCGTGCCGCTCGGCGTAGCGGATGTACATGCGGGCCAGGTCGGCGGCGAACAGCGCCGATTCCTCGCCACCCTCGCCGGACTTCACCTCGAGCACCACGTCGTCACCGTCGTGCGGGTCGCGCGGGGCCAGCAGGTCGGCCAGTTGCTGTTCCAGCTCCGTCAGCTGCGCTTCCAGGCCGGGCACCTCGGCGGCGAAGGTGGCGTCGTCGGCGGCCAGCTCGCGCGCGGCCTCGAGGTCGTCGCGGACCGATTCCAGCTTGCGGTAGGTGGTCATCACCGGCGCCAGCTCGGCGAACCGCTTGCCGACGCGCCGCGCGGCGCCCGCGTCGTTGTGGAGCGACGGATCCGCCAGCTGCGTCTCCAAGCCCTGGTACTCGGCGAGAATGTCGTCGATGGCGGACGGCTGCGTCACGGTGAATTCCTTATGGGTGTGCGATGCGCTGGACAACAGAAACCACCGACGCCCGGCCTGCAGAGCAGAACCGGGCGTCGGAGGAGGCAACTAGGAGGCGTCGGCCTTCTTGCCAGCGCGCTTGCCGTAGCGAGCCTCGAAGCGGGCCACGCGGCCGCCGGTGTCGAGGATCTTCTGCTTGCCGGTGTAGAACGGGTGGCACTGCGAGCAGACCTCGACGGTGATCTGGCCGGACTCCTTGGTGGAGCGAGTCTGGAAGGTGTTGCCGCAACCACACACGACGGTGGTCTCGACATACGTGGGGTGGATTCCTGCCTTCATGGGCGTCCTCTCGATAATGGTCGCCGGGTCGCATGCCGCTGGAGCGCGGAATACGTGAACCGGAACCGACTAGGCGGGATGTCTGCGAAGCCGCAGACACACAGCGGTCCAGTATGCCAGATGGGGCCGCACGTACCGAAAACACCCCCGACCACCGAATTGTTCCCGGCTCACAGACGCGAACAGGGGCTCCGCCGCGGCGGAGCCCCTGTTTCGTCAGCCGATCACTCGTCGAGCGCGCCCGGCGCGGTCTTGGAGACCGTCATCAGGAACTCGAGGTTGTTCTTGGACTTCTTGAGCCGGTCCATCAGCAGGTCGATCGCCTGGTGCGAATCGAGGCCGCTGAGCACGCGCCGCAGCTTGTGCACGACCGCCATCTCGTCCGGCGACATCAGCAGTTCGTCGTGGCGGGTGCTCGACGGGTTGATGTCGACGGCCGGGAACACGCGCCGCTCGGCGATCTTGCGGTCGAGCTTGAGCTCGGCGTTGCCGGTGCCCTTGAACTCCTCGAAGATCACCGTGTCGCCGGTGGAACCGGTCTCCACCATCGCGGTGGCGATGATGGTGAGCGAGCCACCGTTCTCGATGTTGCGCGCCGCGCCGAGGAACCGCTTGGGCGGGTACAGCGCGGTCGAGTCGACACCACCGGAGAGGATGCGACCCGAGGCGGGCGAGGAGTTGTTGTACGCGCGGCCCAATCGGGTGATCGAGTCGAGCAGCACCACCACGTCCTTGCCCATCTCCACCAGTCGCTTGGCCCGCTCGATGGCGAGCTCGGCGACGGAGGTGTGGTCGGCCGGCGGCCGGTCGAAGGTGGAGGCGATGACCTCCCCCTTCACCGAGCGCTGCATGTCGGTGACCTCTTCGGGACGCTCGTCGACCAGCACGACCATGAGGTAGCACTCGGGGTTGTTGATCGCGATCGCGTTGGCGATGTCCTGCATGATCGTGGTCTTACCCGCCTTGGGCGGGGACACGATCAGCGCGCGCTGGCCCTTGCCGATCGGCATGATCAGGTCGATCACACGCGTGGTCAGCTTGTTCTGCGTGGTCTCGAGGCGCAGCCGCTGGTTCGGGTACAGCGGGGTCAGCTTCTGGAAGTCGGGGCGACGCTTGGCCGCCTCCACCTCGCCACCGTTGACCGTGTCCAGGCGCACCAGCGGGTCGAACTTCTGGCGCTGGTTGCTCTGCTCGCCGTCGCGCGGGGCGCGGACCGCGCCGGTGATCGCGTCACCGCGGCGCAGGCCGTTCTTGCGGACCAGGTTCATCGAGACGTACACGTCGTTCGGGCCGGCCAGGTAGCCGGAGGTCCGCACGAAGGCGTAGTTGTCCAGGACGTCGAGGATGCCGGCGACCGGCTGCAGGACGTCGTCCTCGCGGATCTCGAAATCGCGGGCCTCGCCGCCGCC
Organism: Nocardia neocaledoniensis; assembly: GCF_029868625.1. Lineage (GTDB taxonomy): Bacteria > Actinomycetota > Actinomycetes > Mycobacteriales > Mycobacteriaceae > Nocardia > Nocardia neocaledoniensis_A. The sequence continues at coordinate 17,031 of NZ_JARWOJ010000086.1, forward strand.
ACCGGCGCCACCGTCGCGGGGGCGCCCCCCCCGGCGCGCGCGGGCGCGGCGGCCCCCCCGGGGCGGGCGGGCCGGCCCCGGCGGGGCCCCCCCCGGG
>NZ_JARWOJ010000087.1 GCF_029868625.1 Nocardia neocaledoniensis
CCTCCCGCGTCAACACCTTCCCCCCCCCCCCCCGGGCCGGCCCCCCCCTCTCCCCCACCACCCCCCCCAACTCCCATTACCCGCGGGGCCCCCCCGCCCACAACCCCCGGGGGCCCACCGTCGGTGTCGGGCCTACTTCACATTGACGACGTGCTCGGGCGGCGTCGCGGCGTAGAGCTGCTCGATGTCGGCGGCGTACTTCTTCGCGATGGGGGTGCGCTTGAGCGACATCTTGGGGGTCAGCTCGTCACCGCCCGGCTCCCACAGCGTCTCCACGATGACGAAACGCTTGATCTGCTCCACTCGCGAGAGCTTGCGGTTGCCCGCGGTGATCGCGGCCTTGACCTCCTCGACGATCTCGGCGCGGCGCGCGAGCTCGGCGTGGGTGGCGTCGGTGGCGCCGAACTCCTTGGCGCGCAAGGCCGCCACATCGGGATCGAGCATGATCAGCGCGGTGATGTAGGGGCGTGCGTCACCGATCGCCACAGCCTGACCGATCATCGAGGACGCGGCCTTCATCGCGTTCTCGATGTTGGACGGGGCGATGTTCTTGCCCGCCTCGCTGATGATCAGTTCCTTCTTGCGGTCGACGATGCGCAGGTAGCCGTCGGCGTCGAGGGTGCCGATGTCACCGGTATGCAGCCAGCCCGCGTCGTCGATGGCCTCGGCGGTCTTTTCCGGCATGTTCCGGTAGCCGGGGGTGACGATCGGGCCGCGGATGAGCACCTCGCCGTCGGCGTCGAGCCGCAGTTCGACGCCGTCCATCACGCGCCCGACCGAGCCGGGGCGCGGCTTGTCGATCTCGGTGAAGGTGCCGACACCGGTGGTCTCGGACATGCCCCACACCTCGCTGACCGCGAAACCGAGGCCGAGGAAGTACTCCAGGGTCTCCGCGGGCACCGGGGCCGCGCCGGAGGCGGCGACCTTGAGCTCGGCGAACCCGAGCGCCGCGCGCAGCTTCGACAGCACCAGCGCGTCGGCGGCCTTGTGCTGCACGCCGAGCAGCAGCGAGGAACCCTCACCGGACAGCTTGGCCTTGGCCTGGGCCACGCCGACCCCGATCGCCCAGTTGGCCAGCGCCTTCTTCACCGGTGACGGCTCGACCGCCAGCTTGTTCTCGATACCGGCCTTGATCTTCTGCCACACGCGCGGCACGCCGAAGAACACGGTGGGCTTGGCGTCGGGCAGTGCGGCGGCGATCTCGCGGGGGTCGGTGACCGTGGTGATCTGGATGCCGGTCAGCAGGCTCATCGCGTGCGCGGAGATGCGGTCGGCCACGTGCGCGGCGGGCAGGTACGACACGGCCCGATCGTCGAAACCGACCGGCAGCGGACCCGACACCAGGCCGACCACCTGCGCGATCACATTGCTCTGGGTGAGCTCGACGCCCTTGGACGGGCCGGTGGTGCCCGAGGTGTAGATCAGCGTGGCCAGGTCGGTGGGCTGCACGGCCTGCCAGGCGGCGTCGAAATCGAAATCCGGCGCCGGGTCGGCTTCCAGTTCGGCCAGCCCGATCGTGCCCTCGGCGGTGCCGTCGACGAGCACCGTGTGCTCGACCTCGCCGCCCGCCTCGCGGATGACGTCGAGGAACGCCTGCTCGGTGATCACGACCTTGTTGCCCGCGTTGCCGAACACGTGCGCGATCTGCTCGGCGGAGCTGGTGTTGTACACCGAGAACGGGGTGGCGCCCAGGTGCAGGGCGGCGGTGTCGATGAGGTTGAACTCGGGCCGGTTGGTGAGCATGATGCCCACCGCGTCACCGTGGCCGACGCCGAGTTTCGCGAGGCCGGCCGCGAGTGCCCGCACCCGGGTCGCGTACTCGGCCCACGTGATCTCCTGGGTTCCGCCGACGGTGCGCAAGGCGACCTGGTCGGGCCGCAACGCGGCGGTCTGCTGGAAGGCGGCGGGCACGGTGTGCACCGTGACCCCGGAAGCGTGCGCGAAACCGATGTCTGTCATATCCCTGTTCCCGATAGGCCGTGCCGGATACCGAGCCAATGCGAGTGAATCTGTCTCATCGTCTCGAGCGATGGGCGTCAACAGTGGCGCGGCTCACTCATCGTAACCGGACATACGGGATTGTGGCGCGGGTTACCGACGACGGCCGAACAGCCACCGCCTGCGGGTTCGCGGTCGTTCCGCCGCGTCGGGCCGCGCCTGAGCGGTGTATTCGGGCGCCCACGGGCCGACCTCGCCCGGGATCATGTGCTTGCGTTGACGCACCTTGGCATCGAGGTAGCGTTGCCCGCGTTCGGTGGTCAGCCGCACCGCCAGCGGCAGCACCTCGACCTCGATACCCGCCTCGGCCAGCGCCTGGAGCTTGTCCGGGTTGTTGGTGAGCAACCGCAGCCGATGCACGCCGATGTTCAGCAGGGCCTTGGCGACCGGTTCGTATCGGCGCGCGTCGGGGTCGAGCCCGAGCTTGGCGTAGCTGTCGAAGGTGTCGAGATCGTAGCGTTCGCTGGTGCGGTAGCCGATCGCCTTGAGCACCAGGCCGGCGCCGCGGCCCTCCTGCTCGAGGTAGGCCAGCACCCCGGCGCCCTCGGCCTGGATCATGTCCATCGACAGGGCCAGTTCCGGACCGCAATCGCAGTCGTCGGAGCCGAGCGCGTCACCGTAGAGACAGCGCGAATGCACGCGGACCAGGGGCGCGGGACCGAGGTCGCCGAAGACCAGCAGATAGCCGCCGTTGTCGGAGTCGTCGATCTGGTGCACGCGCACGCGTAGCTGGGCGCCGCGGCGGCTGAATTGATGCTCCGGCTGCAGATCGTCCGCGCCGAGTCCGGGCGCCGCGATGGGCGGGACCGGGGTGGCGTCGATGATCGTCAAGCGCTCCTCCGAGACGGTGTCGGCATCGGGAATCCGCTGCGTGGACGGTATGGGGCAGGGCAACGGCGCGACTCTACTCCGGCTGTGTCGTCGCGCACATCAACCGGGGGTCACGCCGGTGTTACGGGTATCGGCGACGCCGGGCGCGTAGAGCTGCACGATCCGGTCCACCTCGGCGACATCGGGGAACCCGGCCGAAACCGCGCCGAGCTTCTGGGTCGGGATCATCGCCGCGGTCGCCCACCGGAAATCGTCGGCGGTGAGCGAATCGTCGGACCGCGCGACGCGATGGGCCAGGGCGGCGGCGAAGGCCGCGGCCGCGCCGACGGCGGCCTTGAGCACGCGCGGGAAATGGTCGATGACGATGTCGTCGTGATCGGAATACACCGTGCAGCCGAAGTTGTCGACGGCGCACACCACCGAGACACCGAGTCCGCGCAGCCTGCGCGCGGTGTCCGCGGGAGACTCGGTATCGACCTCTGGCAGCAGCGCGTCGAGTTCGACCGAGCTGCCCACCAGGTAGTCGACGACATCCAGGTACAGGTACAACCCTTGGGGGACAGCGATACTCGGGGCCGCGCAGACGATCACCTGGGGGCGCTCGGACAGCTCCCGCAGGAACGCGAGAACCCCTTCGATGATCGGCGCGGGCTGTTCGAAGGTGAGTACGACGACGTCGGAACCGGCCAGCGCGGCACGGATATCGGGCCGGGCGAAGTCCTCGTCGAGCAGTTGCACACGCGCGTCGCGGCAGGCGATCAGGCGCACTTCGCCGCTGTGGTTCATGACCACCGCCGTGACCAGGGTGGCCGCGGCGGGCACGACCTTCACCAGGTCGCGGGTGACGCCGAATTCGTCGAGCAGGCCGAGGATCTTGGCGCCGTTCTCGTCGTCGCCGACGGCCGCGATCAACCGGACGTCGAGGCCGAGCAGGGCGGCGGCGACGGCGCGATTGAGACCCTTGCCGCCGGGCTGGCCGGCGAAGGAACCGTCGACGGGGGCGTTGCGGCCGGGGAAGGTGTCGACCCGGTAGAGGTGGTCGATGACGGCGTCACCGACCACGGTCACCGTGCGGCCGGTGGGCGGGGCCGAGCGCGGGGTCTCGCTGGGGCGCGCGGGCGTGGTGACCGGGTCGGTGAGCAGTCCGGCGAGCGCGGTGAGAGCGCCGCGTTCGGCGGTGGTGCGCAGGCGTTTGACCGTCGGCGCCGCGGTGGTGAGCGGCGCCCCGATCGCGACGTGCAGGGCGTCCCAGCACTGGGCGAGGTATTCGCGGCGGGCGCCGAGATTGGCGGCGTAGAGCTGGTCGACGTCGACGGATTCGGCCGACAGCTCCCGCAGCAACCCCAGGGCCAGGGTCGCGTCGGCGATGAGCCGGTCGGCCGGCGGCAATTGCCGGGCGGTCTCGCGCAGGACCGGCAGCACGGCTTCTTCCCTGGAGATGCCCGAACGCCGCGCGCGGTCGCCGACGATCGGCAGGTCCAGGATCGGCTCGGCGCCGATCTCGGTGTGGCGCAGGCGTTCCGCGCTGAGGCCGGAGAACTTCCCCAGCCGGGCGAGGATGCCGCGTACCACGTCGGTTCGTGCGTCCTGCGGAATCATCGGCACGCGTTCGGCCCTCCACGGTCGGGACTTCGGTGGTTTATGCACCCGCTTCGCTGGCAATTATCAATGTACAGCGGCAATTGACCATCCCGAAGGGCAAATGCCACACTGGAACGGGGGATATCACCCACCAGGCAACGAGTTCCACCGGCATCGCCGTCGGAACTCAGGTGCGATTCGGCGCCGCCGACGCACACGCCGAACCCGCCACGCGCGCGTCCGGCACTCAGCACACCGGAGCCGCCAGCTCCCCTTCGTGGAATCGGAGCTTCCGATGACCATTCACATCACCCCGGACGACATGCGCAGCACCCACAGCCCCGAATACGCGGAACGGGTGAGTGCCGACCCCGAGATCTGGCGCCTGAGCTGGCTGCCCGAACGCAGGCTCAACCGGGACCAGGCCTACGCGGGCATGGAACTCGACGAGCTGATCAGCGATCTCACCGCCGCCCACGACCGCCTCACCCACGCCCAGATCAACGCCCTCGCCGACACCATCGGCATCGTCTGGGAGCAGGCGATCATCCGCCTCTACAAGCGGATGCTCGACCGTTTCGACACCGACGAGGCCGAGGAGGGCGCCCCACGCCCGCCGCTGACCAGGCCGCGGGCCACCCAGCTGTTCGGGCACGGCGGCACACGGCACGTCAACTACGGGTAGCGCCTCAGACCGAGCGCGCGCGGTGCTCGGCGCCGACCGCGTCGGCCAGGGAGGCGAAACCCTCCGCGCGCAGGCGGGCGGCGATGCCGCGATGGATGCGGGTGGTCCAGAACAGGCCACCGTAGATGAAGCCGGTGTAGCCCTGCAGCAGGGTGGCGCCGGCGAGGATGCGGGCCCAGGCCTGCTCGGGGGTCTCGATGCCACCGACCGAGATCAGCACGACCCGATCGCCCACCCGCGCGTAGAGGCGGCGCAGGACCTCGAGGGAGCGCTCGGCCACGGGCGCGCCGGACAGGCCGCCCGCGCCCATGGCCTCGACCTCGGCGGCCGGGGTGTTGAGCCCGTCGCGGCGGATGGTGGTGTTGGTGGCGACGATGCCGGCCAGGCCCAGTTCGACGGCGAGATCGGCCACCGCGTCGATGTCCTCGTCGGACAGGTCGGGGGCGATCTTCACCAGCACCGGCACCGAGACACTGTTGAGCACGGCCTGCAGGATCGGGCGCAGCGATTCCACCGCCTGCAGATCACGCAGGCCGGGGGTGTTGGGGGAGGACACGTTGACCACGACGAAGTCGGCGAGCGGGCCGAGCAGCCGGGCGCTGGTGGCGTAGTCGTCGGCGGCCTGCTCGGGCTCGGTGACCTTGGTCTTGCCGATGTTCGCGCCGATCGGCACGCTCGGGTGCGCGCCGTGCAGGCGGGCGGCGGCCGCGGCGGCGCCGTGGTTGTTGAAACCCATGCGGTTGATCAGGCCGTGGTCGGCGGGCAGCCGGAACAGGCGCGGCGCGGGATTACCCGGCTGGGCGTGCGCGGTGACGGTGCCGATCTCGGCGAAACCGAAACCGAGCGAACCCCAGGTGTTCGCGCCGTCGGCGTTCTTGTCGAACCCGGCGGCCAGGCCGAGCGGGGCGGGGAACTCGACACCGAAGGCGGTGGTGGCCAGGATCGGATCCCGCACCACGGTCAGCTTGCGGACCAGCCAGCGGGTCGGCGGGAACCAGGTGGCGAATCGCAGGGCGCCGAAGACCAAATGGTGCACCCGCTCCGGCGGCACCAGGAACATCAGGCGTAGTAACAGGGCGTACATGGGTCGGCTCACACTCCGGGTTCGGGCACAGGAAGGACGGCACTCTTGCGGCGGCGCAACAACACCCGGCGGCTGCCGTCGGTGTAGGCGCGTACCCGCGACAACTCCCAGCCACCGAATTCGGCCTGGATGGCCAGCCGCATCGAGGCGGTGACCCGGGTGACCTCGGGTGGCAGCCGCAGTGGCACGTATTCGTAGTCGTCGTTGCTGGTCTCCCAGCTCGGCGGAACCGCCGAGCGAGACCCGCGAGGCTTGGCCGCCATCACTGCCCCTTCCTCCGCTCCTGCGCGCCGATCCGCTGCAGGCCCTCGCCCGCGGCCGAGGCCACGAACAGGTCACCGGTGCGTTCGTCGACGGTCACCGCGTCGGGCTGGCGCACGGTGGGGAACCGTCCCACCTCGACACCGATCCCGGTGGACAGGTCGAAACCGACCACCTCGTTGCTCTGCGTGCAGGACACCCAGACCGTGTTCGACCGCGAGTCGTAGGCGAGCGCGTAAGGCGACGATGATACCGGGAAACGCTGACGCAGTACGAGCGGACCGGCCGTGTAGACGAGCAGTTCCCCGCCCGCGGTGTCGGTGACCAGAATGCGGCCCTGGGTGTCGGCGATCGCGTTGGTCGCGCCGTCGCCCGCGCGCAGCATCAGGCCGAGCGCGTCGTCACCGACGCCGACGACCGCGGTCTGCTCGCGGTCCAGGACGGTGATGTGGTCGCCGGTCAGGGCGAGCGCGTCGGCGGAGACCAGGCCGGTGACGGTGCGGACGGTGCTGCCGTCGGCGCGCAGTTCGCGGACGGTGCCGTCGGCGGTGCCGACCACGAGGTTGCCGTCGCTGCGAGTTTGCACGGTGTGCACGTCACCTTCGACGGCGGTCTCGGTGACCGCGCCGGTCGCGACGTCGACCCGCAGCACCCGGCCCGGCGCCGCGACGAGGATCTCACCCGCGCCGCCCTGCGCCAGCGCGGCACCCGGGGCGGGCAGCGTCACGGTGCGCGCGCTCTCCGGCGCCGCCGGGTCGATCAGCGTGAGCGCGGTGCCCGCGGCGTCCAGTGCGGCGACACGCCCGGACTCACGTTCGGCCAGCAGCGCCTTCGTCGCCGCGAGCGGGACGACCCGGCCCGCGGGTGCGGCCGTGGTGGCGGGGGAGGCCGCGGCGGTGGCCGGCTCGCGCGTCGGCACGTCGGGGCCGTCGTCCCCACCGGCACATCCGGTCAGCATCACCAGTGCCGCCGCGCCGAACAACGCTGAGGCGACCGAGCCGCGAGGGCGCATGCACCGTACTCCTAATCTCACGAGGTGACCGCTGATCACCATCTGACCATGATGACTCACCGGTAGCTTCGACCGGGTGGCGCGCGTCGGGCCTGTCGGTGACGCAGGTTACTGTTGACGTGTCGACAATCGAACGCCCGTCCACGGCAGGAGATCACCACGATGACCGACCGGACAGCAGCGGGTTTCGGCATCGATGACATCTCCGTCGGCCCCTTCGCCCACGGTTTCGGCACGACCGACGAGGGCAGCGCCTTCAGCTTCCGCACCAATCGCGGCATCCTGACCCTGCAGATCTACCGCGCCGACCTGGGCGAGGACGTGCCCGGCGCCGACGACGTGGTCGCGGTCGCGCGCGCTCAGGTCACCGACATCGATCTCGGCGACGAACGCAGCGTGGCCGCCTTCGTACGCGACCTGATCCCCACCGCGGTATCCGTCGCCCCGGCCGCCGGGCGCGACGCCACGGCGGTCCGGTCGCTGTTGGGACGGATCAGTTCCGTCATTGATGGTATGTAGATGGTGATGTCTTCCACACTTTCCGCCAGGGCCGCTGCGGCCACCGCCTGCCTCACGGCCCTCGTCGCCCTCACCGCCGCGTGCGGCGGGGGAGCCGACGAGGCCTCGGTCGACGCCGCACGGTCCTCGGCCAACGCCTCCCTGTCCGCCTCCATCGCGGTGTCGTCGAGCAAGGCCAACGCGCCGTTGCCCACCGCCGCCGAGCTCGACGCGCAGATCAAGCGCGCGCTCGACCCGAATCTGCCCGACGTCGAGCGCACCGACCTCATCGAGGACGGCGCCGCGTTCAAGGACGCCATCCCGGACATGTACAAGGCGCTGCGCGACAACCCGCACGCCGTCTACGGCGTCGTCGACCCCGTCTTCGACAATCGCGACGGCACCCTGACCGCCACGATGCGCCTGGACAAGGACGGCTCCGGCACCAATGTCCGCACGACCATCGTGCATTTCGTGCTGCTCGACGGGAAGTGGAAGATCTCGCGCACCGATCTGTGCGGCATTCTGCGCTCGGCCGACTACCGCACCGCCGCCTGCGGCTGACCATGCGGGAATCGCGTTCGATGCGGTGGGGCCGTTTCGTGCACCGGCACCGCTTCCTGGTGCTCGGCCTGTTCATCCTCGCGGTGGTGATCTCGGGCTGGTTCGGTCGTGACCTGGCGGGCCGCTACACCCAGGAGGGATGGTTCGACGAGTCCAGCGAGTCGGTGGCGGCCTCGAAACTGGCCGACGACACCTTCGGCCGCGACACCGACGGCGACCTGATCGTCATCTACACCGCGCCGCCGGGCACCACCGTCGACGATCCCGCGGTCCGCGGGCCCGTCGTCGCCGCGTTGAACGATCTGCGCGCCCGCTACGGCGAGCACATCCACAAGATCGACAGCTACTGGGACAGCCCGTTCTCGGCGAACGCCTCCGATCCGAGCAAACAGCACGCCTTCGCCAGCATCGGACTGGCCGGTGGCGGCGGGACGGCGACGGTCAACAACTACCTCGCGCTGAAGCCACACCTGAACGCCGAGGTGCCCGGCGGTGGACCCGGCGGAACCACCGTGCAGCTGGCCGGCTTGCAGCCCGTGGTGGAGGGCATCAACATCGGGATGCAGCACGACATCCGGCGCGCGGAGATCATCGCGTTGCCGATCGTGGCGATCCTGCTGTACTTCGTGTTCGGCGGGGTGATCGGCGCGCTGTTGCCGGTACTGATCGGTGGGCTCACCGTGCTCGGAACCTCGGGCATCCTGCGGGTGCTCACCGATCACATCGAGGTCAACGTGTTCGCCAGCGCCGTGATGACGCTGGTCAGTCTCGGCTTGGCGATCGACTACGGGCTGTTCACGGTGACCAGGTTCCGGGAGGAACTCGCCGCGGGCCGCAGCGTGGAGGACTCGACGGCCCGCACCGTCGCGACGGCGGGCCGCACCGTGCTGTTCTCGGCCGCGATCATCGCGCTGAGCCTGGGCGCGCTGTTCATCTTCCCCAACGGCGTCCTGCGCTCGGTGCCCTACGGCGGCATCTCGGCGGTCATGCTGGCCGCGCTGCTGTCGGTGACCGCGCTGCCCGCGGCGTTGAGCATCGCGGGGCGGCGCATCGACTGGCTCGGCTGGAAACGGTTCTCCCGCAGCAAGACCGAGGACGAGATCGACGCCGGGTTCTTCTCCCGGCTGGCGCAGTGGTCGATGCGGCGGCCGTGGGCGGTGGTGATCCCCATCGTGCTCGGCCTGCTGGCCCTGAGTATCCCGTTGCGCCACATCGAGTTCGGCGGCATCAGCGAGAAGTACCTCGCCCAGGACAACCCCGCGCGGGTGGCGCAGGAGGACTTCGACCGGCTCTTCCCCGGCTTCCGCACCGAACCGGTGAAACTGATCGTGGTGGGCGCCTCCCCGCAGCAACTCGGCGACATCCGGTACGAGGCCAATCGGATTCCCGGACTGACCGGGCGGTTCGAGCCCGCGTCGCCGACGAAGAACGACATGAACGTCCTCTCGGCGGGGCTGGCCGACAAGCGGGACGCCGACGCGGTGATCGGCGCGTTGCGCGCGCTCCCGGAACCGCCGGGGGTGCGGGTGATGGTCGCGGGGATCCCGGCGCTGGAACGCGACAGCATCAACGGTCTCATCGAGGGACTGCCGCTGCTGGTGCTGATCCTGATGGTGGCGGCGATGGCGATGATGGTGATCGCGTTCCGGTCGGTGATCCTGGCGGTGAAGGCCGTGGCGATGAGCGCGCTCAGCCTGGTGTCGACGCTGGGTGTGCTGACCTGGATCTTCGTGGAGGGACACGGATCCGGGGTCTTCCACTTCACGCCGGGGCCGCTGATGTTCGCGGTGGTGGCGTTGATCGTCACGGTGATCTTCGGGTTGTCCACCGACTACGAGGTGTTCCTGCTCTCGCGGATCGCGGAGAAACGCGCCGCGGGCGCCGACGCCACCGAATCCATCCGCTACGGCGTGGCCCACACCGGCAGCGTGATCACCTCGGCGGCCGCCATCCTCATCGTGGTCACCGGCGCGTTCGGATTCTCGGATCTGGTGCTGATGAAATACATCGCCTACGGGATGATCGTGGCGCTGATCATCGACGCCACGATCATCCGCATGGTCCTCACCCCGGCCCTGCTCAAGATCATCTGGCGGTGAGTGCCGCTCACCGTGAACGACCGGCGGGGCCGCGCTCGGGGAGCACCAGTTGGGCGCCGGTGCTCGGATGGTCGAAGACGTCGACCGGGTGGCGGTAGACGGCGGTGAGCAGTTCGGGGGTCAGGACCTCGCGCGGGGGGCCGTCCGCGGCGACGCGGCCTTCGTCGAGGACGGTGACGCGGTCGGCGTAGGCGGCCGCGACGCCGAGGTCGTGGACGACAACGACCACCGCGGCGCCCTCGGCGGCACGGGTGGCGGCCAGGCGCAGGACGGCCTCCTGATGGCCGAGATCCAGGGCCGCGGTCGGCTCGTCCAGGAGCAGGGTGGCGGTGTCCTGGGCCAGGACCCTGGCCAGGGCGACCCTGGCGCGTTCGCCACCGGACAGGGACGGGAACACCCGGCCGGCGAGGTGGCTGACGTCGGTCGCGGCGAGGGCGGCCGCGATGAGTTCCTCGTCGCGGCCGGCGGCGGGCGTGCGCAGCCACGGCGCGCGGCCCATCGCGACGACCTCCTGTGCGGTGAACGGGAATCCGACCGAGTGCGATTGCGGCAGCACGGCCCGCCTGCGCGCCATCTCGACGTGTGTCCAGTGGGTGAGGGCGTGGCCTTCCAGCTCCACCGTCCCGCTGCTCGGGGTGAGCTCACCGGCCAGGGCCGCGAGCAGACTCGATTTGCCCGCGCCGTTGGGACCGACGAGGGCGACGATCTCACCCGCGGCCACCTCGAAGTCGACCTTCTCCAGCACCGTGCGGTGGCCACGCGCGACGGTGAGATCTCGCGCCCGCAGCGTGACCGCGCCCGGTGCGGGCCGGGTGGGCAGGTCCGCGGTCCTGGCGAACAGGGTCCGCAGTGTCCGCCTCGCGCCGGTGGTCTCGCGCAGGTCGGTCATCCCCAGCCTCCCGCCTTGGCCCTGGTGCGGCGCAGCAGCCAGAAGAAGAACGGGCCGCCGATCAGCGAGGTCAGCATGCCCAGCGGCAGGTCGGCATTGTGCACGAGCGTGCGCGCCAGCACGTCGGCGCCGAGCAGCACCACCGACCCGAGGACCGCGCTGAGCGGCACCAGCACCCGATGCCCCGGCCCGACGAGCATGCGCACCACGTGCGGCACGATCAGCCCGACGAACAGGATGATGCCGCTGAACGCGACGCCCGCCGCGGTCAGCACGGCCACGATCACGATCACCTGCCTGCGCAGCCGCTCCACGTCCACGCCGAGGTGGCGGGCCGCGGAATCACCCAGCGCCAGCAGATCGAGCCGTCCCGCGATGACGATCGCGGTGGCGACACCGACCGCGGCCAGCGTCGCGACGACCCCGACCGCCGACCAGGTCGCCCCGTTGAGGCTGCCGAGCTGCCAGAACACGATCTGATCGCGCGCCGCGGGCGTGGCGACGAACAGCAACAGCGCGATCAGGCCGCCCGCGAACGCGTTGATCGCCACACCGGTCAGGATCAGCGTGACCACCTCGGTGCGGCCGCCGGAGCGCGACAGCAGATAGACCAGCGCCGTGGTGAACAGTCCGGCGGCGAACGCGGCCGCGGCCACCGACCAGGACGCCACGAAGGCGCCACCGATCACGATGACGGTGCCCGCCCCGACCGCGGCACCCGCCGACACCCCGATCACGCCGGGCTCGGCCAGTGGGTTGGCGAACACACCCTGCAACAACGCACCCGCTGTCGCGAGGGACGCGCCGACGAGTATTGCCAGCAGCACACGCGGGAAGCGCACCTCCCACAACGTCACCTCACCGGCGGGATGGGCGGGCATCGGGCCCAGATCCAGGCCGATCCGGTGCGCGACACTGCCGAGCACCTCGGCGGCTGTCGTCGGCACCTGTCCCAGCACCGCCGACACCACCGCCAGCGCCACCAGGGCGACCACGGCCGCGGCGAAGACCACGGTGACCCGGGTCCTCCGGTGCCGCGGCGAGGGCAGCGGATCGGGTGTCGCGTCGTCGATCCGCGGTGCGGTGGCGGGCTCGGTCAGGTCGGGCGTCTCGCTCATGCGGTCTTGCCGTAGACGGCCTCCGACAGTGCCGAGATGACGCGTCCGGTGTTGGGGCCGAAGCTCAGCAGCACCGCGTCGGCCATGTCGACGACTCGCTTGCCGCGCCCGGCCGGGGTCTGGGCGATGCCGGGGATCTTCACCAGTCCGTCGACGCCGCCGACCGACTTCAGGCCGTCCGACATCACGAGCACCACGTCGGGGGCGGCCGCGATCATGGCCTCGCTGGTGATCGCGGTGAACGGTTCGCTCATGCCCGCCGCGGTGCCGGCGTCGACGCCGCCGATCGCGGTGATCAGCGAGTCGGCGCCCGATCCCGGTCCGGCGATCATGGTGATCGCGGTGCTGCGCAGGTAGAGGAAGGCGATCTTGGGCGCGGGGTCCTGTTTCGGGACGCGCGCGGTGGCGGCGGCGATCTCGTCGCGGGTGCGCTGCCCGAGCCGGGTGCCCGCGTCGGGCACGCCGAGCGCGCCGGCGACCGCTTCGATCTGCGGCACCACACCGTCCATGGTGCGGTCCGGATCGAAATAGACGACGTTGACGCCGGCGGCACGTAACTGGTCGCGCACCGCGGGGGCGGCACTGGTGGTGTCGGTGAGGAACACCGACGGCCGCAGCGCCAGCACCGCCTCGACACTGAGCGCGCCGTTGCCGCCCGCGACGTTCGGCACATCGGCCACCGCCGGGAAGGAAGCCGAGGTGCTGCGGCCGACCAGGTTGGCGCCGAGCCCGAGGGCGTAGACGGTCTGCGCGAGGGTGCCGTAACGGTCAACGGCGATGATCCTGGACGCGTCGGTGACGGTCACGTCGCTGCCGTCGAAGGACTTCGCGGTGGCAGGCAGGCGGGGCGTGGGCGGCGGGCCGATCGGGACCGGGTCCAGGTCGGCGAGCTGGGCGGTCGCCGGGCCACCGGAAGTGGCAGTCGATGCGGGGTTGCTCGTCGTGCAGGCGACGGTGCCGGTGAGCACCGTCGCCGCGATCACCGTCGTCAGCACACCGCGCAGTCTCATGCAGGTAAGGCTAGCCATCATTCCGAACGCGCGCTCACGTCGTCCAGGGCCGCCGCGATCGCACGCGGCAACTCGAGTGTCTCCGCGGCCAGCACCCCGGTGAGCTGGCCGATGTCGCGGGCACCGACGATCATGCTCGCGATGCCGGGCCGATCCCGGATCCAGGCCAGCGCCACCGCCAGCGGCGAGGTGCCGAGTCCGTCGGCTGCGGTGACCAGGGCGTCGACCACGCGCACCGCCCGGTCGTCGTCGAGCCTGCGGCGGATCTCCGCGGCCGTCGCCTCGTCGGCGCCCCGGGAGTCGGCGGGCACCCCGTCGCGGTACTTGCCGGTGAGGATGCCGCCCGCCAGCGGCGCCGAGGCGATCACCCCGACCCCGTGATGCCGAGCGGCCGGAATCACCTCGGCCTCGGTGCCGCGCGCCAGCAGCGAGTACGGCGTCTGCGCCGCCGTCACCGGCGCGATCGCCGCGAGACTGGCCAACTGCCACGCCGAGAACCCGCGCACGCCCGCGTACCTGGTGCGACCGGAGCTGATCGCGGTGTCCAGAGTCGCCGCCACCTCGTCCAGCGGGGTGTAGGGGTCCCAGGCCGCGATACTCCAGATGTCGAGATGATCGGTGCCCAGTTCGCGCAGCGTCTGGTCCAGCTGGGCCAGCAGGGTGCGCCGCGACGCGTCCACGACCGGACCGGTCGCCGCGGGCGCCGGCACCGTGTCGCCGACGCCCGCGCCGGGACCGTGCCACACCACCCCGGCGCTGCCACTGAGCACCAGTTCGTCGCGCGAGACCAGATCACCGAGCAGGTCGGCCATGATCCGCTGCGCCTTGCCGTCGCCGTAGACGGGGGAGAGGTCGACGAGCGTCCCACCGGCCTCGGTGAACGCCGCCAACTGCACCGCGGCCTCGTCGGCGTCGGTATGGGTCCCCCAGGTATGGGTCGCCAGGCCGATTCGCGACACCCGCAGGCCGCTGCGCCCCACCGTTCGCTGTTCCATCACCGCGCCCGTGTTTTCGTCACGGCGCCCAGCCTAATGGGCGCACCGCCGGGTTCTCCGCCGACGACCCGCCGACAGCGCGCAGGGGCCGTGGACGGGTAGGGTCGCTGCGAGGTCGCGCCCACGGGGCGGGCCGACGTGGCAAAAGCCCAGGAGGACGACATCTTTCGGGCATGAAGCAGCAGGAGGACAGTTGGTGGGCGAGTCGATGACCTGGTTCCAGGCATTGCTGCTCGGGCTCGTACAGGGACTCACCGAGTTCCTGCCGATCTCTTCCTCCGGACATCTGCGCATCGTGTCGGAGGTGTTCTTCGGCAGCGACGCGGGCGCGTCGTTCACCGCGGTCACCCAGCTCGGCACCGAAGCGGCCGTGCTGGTGTACTTCGCCAAGGACATCCAGCGCATCGTCATCGCCTGGTTCACCACGCTGGCCATGCGCTGGCGGGAACGATCGCAGCAGTCGATCGCCGTCGGTGACCGCGTGACCACGAAATTGCCGGTGATGGATCGCAGCGCGCGCGAGGCCCACGAACGCGACACCCAGCGCGAACTGGACTATCGCATCGGCTGGTACGTGATCATCGCCACCATCCCGATCGGCGTGCTCGGCTTCCTGTTCAAGGACGAGATCCGCACCGGTGCCCGCAACCTGTGGCTGGTCTCCTTCATGCTCATCGCGTTCGCGCTGGTCATCGCCGCCGGTGAGCACTTCGGCAAGAAGGAGCGCTCGATCGAGCAGCTCACCACCCGCGACGGCCTGATCATGGGCTTCGCGCAGTGCCTGGCCCTGGTCCCCGGCGTGTCCCGCTCCGGCGCGACCTCCACCGCGGGTCTGTTCCTGGGACTCGAGCGGGAGGCGGCGGTGCGGTTCTCGTTCCTGCTGGCCATCCCGGCGGTGACCGCGTCGGGTCTGTTCAGCCTGCCCGACGCCTTCGAACCGGCCGGTGAGGGACTCAACGCCAGCGGCCCGCAGCTGCTGGTCGCGACGGTGCTGGCCTTCGTCGTCGGCTACGCCTCGGTCGCCTGGCTGCTGAAGTTCGTCAGCAAGCATTCGCTGTACTGGTTCGTCGGGTACCGCATCATCATCGGCCTGGTCGTGATGGGTTTGCTCGCCGCCGGTGTCATCTCGGCGACCTGAGCGGGCGGCAGGCGATGGTTAGGCTGGTCCCATGACGGTGATCCTGCTCCGGCACGGAGTGTCCACGTCCAACATCGGTCGCACCCTGGCCGGGCGCACCCCGGGTGTGGAGCTCACCGAGCGCGGCACCGAGCAGGCCGCCGCGGTCGCCGACCGGCTCGCGACGCTGCCGATCGAACACATCGCCAGCTCGCCGCTGCTGCGCTGCCAGCGCACCGTCGCCCCGCTGGCGGAGAAACTCGGCCTCGAACCCGAGCACGACGAACGGCTCATCGAGGTCGACTACGGCGAGTGGACCGGCCGCCCGCTGGCCGAACTGCTCACCGAACCGCTGTGGAAGGTCGTCCAGGGGCACGCTTCCGGCGCGGTCTTCCCCGGCGGCGAGGGACTCGCCCAGGTCCAGCAGCGCGCCGTCGCCGCCATCCGCGACATCGAGCGCAGGCTGGCCGACCGGGCCGGCCGCGACGTGCTGTGGGTGGCGTGCGCGCACGGCGACATCATCAAAGCCATCCTGGCCGACGCGCTCGGCCTGCATCTGGACAGCTTCCAGCGGATCGCGGTCGAACCCGCCTCGATCAGCGTGGTCCGATACGGAACCATGGGGCCGTCGGTGTGGAAGTTCAACGACACCGGGGCCGACCTGTCCGCGCTCGCCGTCACCGCCGCACCGGTGCCGGGCGGGGAGGTGTCACCCGCGCCCGGCGCGGATAATGGGAATGCGGGACACCGCGATTCTCCTTAGAGGGAATGTTGTTCGTGAGTGTCGATCAGGGTCACGTATCAGGAGGTGCATGTGTCACGCGCAATCCATGTATTTCGCACCCCCGATCGTTTCGTCGCCGGGACCGTCGGTGAACCGGGCGATCGTTCGTTCTACCTGCAGGCCGTGCAGGAACCGCGCGTGGTCAGCGTGCTGCTGGAGAAGCAGCAGGTGAAGGTGCTCGCCGACCGGATGGGACTGCTGCTCGACGAGGTCGCGCGCCGCTTCGGCGCCGATGTGCCACCCCAGGGCGACGACGTCCGCGACGTCGACCCCCTGGTGACGCCCATCGACACCGAATTCCGGGTCGGCACCATGGGTCTGGGCTGGGACGCCGACGCGGGCGCCGTGGTGGTGGAACTGCTGGCGATCACCGAGACCGAGGTCGACGAATCGGTGGTGCTCGACGACACCGACGAGGGGCCCGACGCGGTGCGGGTGTTCCTCACCCCCATCCAGGCGCGCGAGTTCGCGCTGCGCTCGGCCCGGGTCATCGCGGCGGGCAGGCCGCCGTGCCCGCTGTGCGGTGAACCGCTGTCCTCGCGCGGGCACATGTGCGTGCGCACCAACGGCTACAAGCGCGGCGAGATCTTCGGCGCGGCCGAGCTCGACGAGGAGTGATCGCGTGCCGGTGCTCACCGAGGGCGAGCTGGACATCGTCGGCCGGGTCGGTATCGCCAGCAATCTGACGCTGGTCTGCGAGATCGCCGCGCCCGAACCCGACGGCGCCCCGCTGCGCGTGGTGTACAAGCCGGTGCGCGGGGAACGCCCGCTGTGGGACTTCCCCGACGGGACCCTGGCCGGCCGCGAGGTCGCCTCGTATCTGATCTCGGAACATCTGGGCTGGGGCGTCATCCCGGAGACGGTGCTGCGCGACGGTCCGTTCGGGCCAGGCATGGTGCAGCGCTGGGTGACCGCCGTCGACAACCACACCGACACCAGACAGCGGCTGGACCTGGTCGATCTGGTGCGGCCCGGCACGGTGCCCGACGGCTTCTGCGAAGTGCTGCGCGCCCTCGACGGCGAGGGCAAGGAGGTCTCGCTCGTCCACGCCGACGATCCACGCCTGCAACGGATGGCGGTGCTGGATCTGCTGCTCAACAACGCCGACCGCAAGGGCGGACACGCGCTCGAAGGCGTCGACGGGCAGGTGTACGGCGTCGACCACGGCATCTGCCTACACAGTGAACCGAAGCTGCGCACGGTGCTGTGGGGGTGGGCGGGACGCCCGGTACACGAATCGCTGATCACCGACATCACCACGTTCGCCGCGAATCTGCCCGGCGCCGTGGCCGATTCGCTGGCTGCCCACATCACCGACGCCGAGATCACCGCGCTGATCGAACGCACGAAGGGGCTGCTCGAACATCCGGTGATGCCGGTGCCGAACTCGTCTCGCCCGATTCCCTGGCCCGCGTTCTGATCCGCGGGTAGCGCCGTTCCGGTGCGCGCACCCCCTGGCGTGGGGTATCGTGACGCTGTTTCCGGGTCGGGGCCGGTGCTACTGTGCTGCAAGCACTTTCGTCTTACCACGCGAGATCAGAGGAATTTCATGTCGACCCGATCCATCGTCACCACCACCGCTGCCGCGATGCTGCTCACCGGAGCGGCCGCCGCCGTCGCCGCGCCCGCCCAGGCGTTCCCCGCCGGCTGGTGGACCGAGAAGACCTTCGTGTGCACCGCCACCGACCGCAACACCGGCGCGGCGCTGCCCGAGGTCACCGTGGAGGCCGCCGACCAGGTCGGCGCCGCCTACTACGCGCTGCCCCACTTCGGCCAGAACGCCGACACCCTGAACGTGCAGTGCTACGAGCAGGCCTGATCCTGCGATGAGGTCGGTGTCGCCGCTCCCGACGCGCGGCGACACCGAACCCGTCACCGCCGGGCGTCCCGCTCGACGTGCGCGTCGAGGAACTGCCTGATCGGCACGGTCTGCTCCAGGATGGCGTGACCGACGCCGGGCAGGACGTGGACCTCGCCCCGTGTGAACGCCCCGCGGGCCCGCCGCGCGGTACGCGCCGAATCGAAGAGCGCGTCGCGCTCGCCGACGATCACCAGGACGGGGATCGCCACGGTGCGCAGGCGCTCGTCGGAGAAGATCGGCAGCCGCCCGGAACGCGCCGAGAAATGCGCGAACGTCACCTCGACATCATCGAGGATCGGCCCCGCCACCGCCTCGTCGAGCCCGAGCCCGGCGCGCGCCATGTCGCGCACGGTGCCGCGGCCGGCCAATCGCCGCAGCAGGCCCTTCACCATCCACCCGTATCGATGCGGCCCCAAGCCGCCCGGGCACAACAGCGCCAGCGCCGTGACGCGCCCCGGCCTGCGCAGCACGTAGTCCAGGGCCGTCCAGCCACCCAGCGACATCCCGACCATGGCGACCGTCGTCAGCCCGAGCGCGTCGATGACCTCGTCGAGCCAGCCCGCGGTCGCGTCGGTGTCGAGCGACAATCGCGCCGGTGCGCTGAAACCGGGCTCACCGGGCAGATCGACCGCGAACACCCGGTACCCGCGCGACCAGTCGGCGACGTCCCCGCGCCAGGCCGACGCGTTCGATCCCGATCCGTGCAGCAGGACCAGCGGTGGCGCGTCGACGGGCCCGGAGGCGACGACGAAGGTCTCGCCCGCGCGGGTCGGTACCCGCAACTCGTCGCGGGGGACCGGCCAGGCGTCGAGGTGGGCGCGATAGCGCTGCTCGACGACTCGTCTGCCCTCGGGGGTTTTGTAGATGCCGGTCATGAGCTGAGGACTCCGTCCATGTAGTCGAGCAGTCGGGCGGTGTCGGCGAGACCGCCGAGCACGATGACCTTCAGCCGCGAGCGTTCCGGGTCGTAGCCGGTTTCCACGCGCAGTGCCCGGCCGCCCGGACCCCGGGTGGCGGCGGTCGTGGTGAGCAGGGTGGTGATGCGGTCCGCGGTGGCGCGGTCGACGGCATCCACCTCGACGATGCAGGACACATCGGCCTGGTCGGCGGCGGCCGCGGGCGGCGGTGCGGTGAGGGGCAGTCCGGTGAACGCCTCGAGGTCGTCGTGGGCGATGCGGTACTGCTTGCCGATGCGCGCCGCGGGCAGTTTGCCGTCGCGCACATAGCTGCGCACGGTGCGCACATGCAGTCCGAGCAGGTCGGCGACTTGCTCCACCGAGTAGAGACGATCTGTCATAAACCGACCCTAAACGAACGTATTTATAGGGATAAATAGGGAAGTTAAGGTAATTGTGATGTGTGAGCATTGTCGCCGTCGCCCGAGCGTGGCAACCTGTTCGCCCAGGATCGCGGCCCGCCACCCGGATGGAGCCGCGTCCAGGGCTGTGACCTGGGAATCCGGCTGAGTACAACCCTTGACCGAACCGGCCGGACACGTTTGTGTGCAGGTAGCGGGCCGTTGCCACGACACCGTCAGCAACCCCCTGACCGGCCCGCGGACCGACCACTTCCGCGGGGGCTCTACCCTCGAATCATGCAGTCCTGGTCCGATATCGCCCTACCGACCGTCCCCGGAGCAGGGCCGCCGTTGCGGTTGTACGACACCGCCGATCGCCAGGTCCGCCCGGTCACCCCCGGCGCGACCGCGAAGATGTACGTCTGCGGCATCACTCCCTACGACGCCACCCACCTCGGCCACGCCGCCACCTACCTGACGTTCGACCTGATCAACCGGCTCTGGCGCGACGCGGGCCACGACGTGCACTACGTCCAGAACGTCACCGACGTCGACGACCCGCTGTTCGAACGCGCCGCGCGCGACGGCGTCGACTGGCGCGACCTCGGCAGCTCGGAGATCGCGCTGTTCCGCGAGGACATGACCGCACTCGGCGTGCTGCCCCCGCGCGACTATATCGGCGCCATCGAATCGGTCGACGAGGTCGTCGAGCTGGTGCAGAAGCTGCTCGCCGCCGGCGCCGCCTACATCGTCGACGACGCCGAGTACCCCGACATCTACTTCCGCACCGATGCCACCGAACAGTTCGGCTACGAATCGGGCTACGACCGCGCCACCATGGAGACCCTGTTCGCCGAGCGCGGCGGCGACCCCGACCGCCCCGGCAAGCGCGACACCATCGACGCGCTGCTGTGGCGTTCCGCGCGCCCCGGTGAGCCGTCGTGGCAGGCGCCGTTCGGAGACGGACGCCCCGGCTGGCACATCGAGTGTGCCGCGATCGCGCTCAACCGCATCGGCACCGAGTTCGACGTCCAGGGCGGCGGCTCGGACCTGATGTACCCGCACCACGAATACTCCGCGGCGCACGCCGAGGCCATCACCGGCACCCGCCGCTTCGCCCGCCACTACGTGCACGCCGGGCTGATCGGGCTCGACGGCGAGAAGATGTCGAAGTCCAAGGGCAACCTGGTGTTGGTGTCGAAGCTGCGCCGCTCGGGTGTCGACCCCGCCGCGATCCGCCTCGGGCTGCTCACCGGCCACTACCGGCAGGACCGGATGTGGACCGACGAGGTCCTCACCGAGGCACAGGCCAGGCTGGCCCGCTGGCGCGAAGCCGTGGCTCTGAGCTCCGGCCCCTCGGCCACCGACACCGTCGCCCGCCTGCGTCAGCACCTCGCCGACGATCTGGACACTCCGAAGGCGCTCGACGCGATCGATAACTGGGCCACCCAGGCACTGACCTACGGCGGTACCGACACCGCGGCGCCCGGCCTGGTGCGGGACGCGGTGAACGCGCTGCTCGGCGTCAGCATCTGACCGATCGCGGGTCCGTCGACCCGCGATCCCCGCGGAGTACTGTCGCGATCGTGTGAGGCGCGTGGCGCTGTCGCGTCGTGCGTTCGACCGGCGACAGGAGCGGCGATGCCAGACAGCGACGACCCCGCCACCCCCACGGCGACCGCCGTACTGCACGTCGGCGGGGTACTGCGGGCCAGCTCCCATCTGGTTCTCACCCGTGCTCTCGGCCGCCGCCCCGGCGTGCTCGCGGTCGACACCAACCCGGCCGCGCAGACCGCCACGGTCACCTACGATCCGGCGCGGACCTCGGTCGCCGACCTGCGCGGGTGGGTCCGGGACTGCGGCTACCACTGCGCGGGTCGCGCGGTACCGAACCACCTGTGCGACCCGCTGTCCGAACCGGCACCCACCGGTGACGGCGGGCAGGCGCGGCCCGACCTCGACACGTCCGGGCACCCACACGACGACCACGCGGGCGCGCGCAATGGTGCGTCCACCGGGCACGCCGGGGACGGGGCCGAGCACGATCATGCGCACGCTGGGCACCACGGTGGGCATGCGGCCATGTCCATGGACGACATGGCCCGCGACATGCGCAACCGCTTCCTCGTGGCCCTGGTCTTCTCCACCCTGGTGATGCTGTGGTCGCCGATGGCCACCCACATGCTCGGCGTTCACCTGCCGGTCCCGTTCGGCCTGCGCGTGGACGTGTGGACGCTGATCCTGAGCCTGCCGGTGATCTTCTACTCCTCGACGATCTTCTTCACCGGCGCGTGGCAGGCCTTGCAGGCACGCACCCTCGACATGATGGTGCTGGTCGCGGTCGGGATCGGCACCGGCTGGCTGTACTCACTGGGGGTGACTCTCACCGGCGGCGGCGAGGTCTTCTACGAGGCCGCGACCATGTTGGCGACCTTCGTGCTGCTGGGCCACTGGTTCGAGATGCGGGCGCGCGGTGGCGCCAACGACGCGGTGACCACCCTGCTGGATCTGTCCCCGCCGAAAGCCGTGGTCGTGCGGGACGGCAGCGAGATCGAGATCCCCACGGCCGACGTCGCCGTCGGCGACGTGCTGCTGGTGCGCCCCGGCGCGAAGATCGCCGTCGACGGCACGGTGGTCGGCGGCTCCAGCGAGGTCGACGAGTCGATGGTCACCGGGGAGAGCCTGCCGGTGCGCAAGGAACCCGGGTCCGCGGTGATCGGCGCGACCATCAACACCACCGGCAGCCTGCGGGTCCGCGCGACCAAGGTGGGTGCCGACACCGCGCTCGCCCAGATCGTGGAACTCGTGCAGCAGGCACAGAATTCGAAGGCACCGGGGCAGCGGCTGGCCGACCGGGCGGCGTTCTGGCTGACCTTGGTCGCCCTCATCGGCAGCGTCGCGACGCTGGTGGTGTGGCTGCTCGCCGGCGCGTCACTGAGCCGGGCGCTGCTGTTCGCGATCACCGTGGTCGTGGTGACCTGTCCCGACGCGCTCGGCCTCGCGACGCCGACCGCGATCCTGGTCGGCACCGGGCTCGGCGCGAAACGGGGTGTGCTGTTCAAGAACGCCACGGCGCTGGAGGACTCGGCCCGCATCGACGTGGTCGTGCTGGACAAGACCGGCACCCTCACCAGGGGTGCGCCGGAGGTGACCGACGTGGTGACGGCGCCAGGGATCGGCACCGACCGGATGCTGGCACTGGCCGCCGCCGTGGAACGCGAATCCGAGCATCCGCTCGCGCGGGCGATCGTCGACTACGCGAAAGCCCATGACGCGCAGACATTCTCCGTGGCCGACTTCCGGAACGTGCCGGGCCGGGGCGCGAGCGCGACCGTCGACGGCCACCGTGTCCTGGTCGGCAACCGCGGGCTGCTCGACGAGGAGCAGGTCGCGCTCGGCGACCTGGCCCGCCACCGGGACGAGCTGGCGGCCGCCGGGCACACCGCGGTCCTGGTCGCCGTCGACGGCGCGGCTGCCGCGGTGATCGCCCTGGCTGACGCGCCCCGCCCGAGCTCGGCGGCGGCCGTCGCGGCCCTGCACGATCTGGGTGTGGACGTGGTGATGCTGACCGGGGACAACCAGGCCACCGCCCAGCGCATCGCCGACGATCTCGGCATCGACACCGTCATCGCCGAGGTGCTCCCGGCCGACAAGGCCGACCGCGTGGCCGAACTCCAGCGGGCGGGCAGGAAGGTGGCGATGGTCGGTGACGGCGTCAACGACGCGCCCGCGCTGGCCCGCGCCGATCTCGGTATCGCCATCGGCGCGGGCACCGATGTGGCCATCCAGACCGCCGACGTGGTGCTCATGCGCTCGGACCCGTTCACGGTGTCGACCGCACTGCGGATCGGGCGCGGTACCGTCGGCAAGGAACACCAGAATCTCGCCTGGGCGGTCGGTTACAACGGTCTGGCCCTGCCGATCGCGGCCGGCGTGTTCGCACCGTGGGGCCTGACGATGCGCCCGGAGATCGCGGCCATGGCGATGTCGGGATCGAGCCTGATCGTCGCGCTCAACGCGCTGCGCCTGAAACGCCTTCCACTGCCGGAAGCCCCCGATCAGCAGCCGGCCGGACACCGCGGAGCCGAGGCGAGCGCGGGTTCACGATCGACCACCTAGCTCCGCGGACACCCGCTGTCGGGCGCGCACCGCGACAGCCACCAGTGGATCAGCACGCGCTCGCGCGGTGTCCGGGTGCCGCGATGGTGGCCCGGCGGCCCGGTTGCTGGGAGTATGCGCCGTTTATACTGTGGGCCAAGCGCAGCTGACCCGCCGTCGATCGGAGAGCGTCACATGGGGTACCAGCGCATCGTGGTGGGGACCAACGGCTCGGAATCGGCGCGTACCGCCGTCGCGGTGGCCGGCGAGCTGGCGCTACGCCTCGAACTGGGCATCACGGTGGTCAGCGTGTGGAAAGAGGCCACGCTCAAGGCGGGCACCGACGCCCCGTGGGCCGAGGCCGTCACCGGGAGCGCCGCCGAGGTGTTGCTGGAGGCCGGTGTCCCCGAGGTGGTGCGCCGCGAGATCCCCGGCACCGCGGGCACGATGCTGCTGGAGGAAGCCGCACGTGAACCCGACACGCTGTTGGTCATCGGCGGTGGCGGGCTGGGCAGTTCCAAGGCCCGGCTGCTGGGCTCCACCGCCAATCACGTGTCGCACCACAGCGAATCCGATGTCGTGTTCACCCACAAGATCCCGAAGCGCTGGACCACGGTCGGGCTGACCACCGACGGATCGGCCAGCTCGATCATCGCGGTGCGCCGCGGCTACGACGTCGCGGTCGCCCTGGGCGCCCGCCCGTTCCTGGTGACTTCCGCCAAGACCGACGACGACGGCGCCGACACCCTCGTCGAGGTCGAAGGCGCCGCCGGCGTCGACGATCCCGCGCTGTTCGGCCGCGACGTGCTCACCGGTGTTCCGGCGGCGGAGGCGATCTGCAACGCGGCCTGGAAATACGATCTGGTCGTGATCGGCAATCGCGGAATGAGCGGCCCCGCACGGCTGCTCGGTTCGGTCGCCAACAAGGTGACCCACGATATCGACACCAATCTCCTGCTGGTCAACACGACGCACGGGGCGGTGGAGCCCTGAGCCCGCATTGCGGGTTTGCTCCGGTTTAGCGGGTAACCGCGAAAGCCGCCCGAAACCTACGGGTCGGTCACTTATGATGTCCGGACGCGCGCGGTTCGGAACACGACGGAGTGGACGCCGGATGAATGCTGGGATCGAGGCGGCGGGCTTCTTCGGCCTGCTCGACTGGGAGAAGACGACCGGCCTGAGCAAGTTCTGGGTCGACATGATCAGCATTCCGATCTTCAGTGCGATGGCCGGTCTGATCACCAACTGGACCGGCGTGATCATGCTGTTCGCGCCGGTGCGATTCACGGGCTTCTACGTGCCCGGACTCAAGACGATCTTCCCGCTGCTGCCACGCAAGGTGCAGATCCTGCCCACCTTCGCCCCCGGCGGCATCCTCGGCTTCCAGGGATTCATTCCGGCGCGCGCGGAGAAGATGGCCAGCCTCATGGTCGACAACGCGGTCGCCAAGATCGGCACCGCCAAGGACTTCTTCGACCAGATGGATCCGCGCAAGATCTCCGCACAGGTCGCCCACGTCGCCCTGCCGAACGTGCGGTCGATGGTGGATTCGATCATGACCACCGAACATCCGCAGCTGTGGGCCGATATGCCGCCGCGCGCACGGGAAGTCGTGTACACCCGGGTCGAATCGGAACTGCCCGCCATCACCGACCGTGCCTTCGACTTCATCGGCGCCAACATCGATCAGCTGCTGGATGTGAAGCTGATGGTCGTCGGCTACCTGCGACGCCGCCCCGAACTGCTCAAGGACGTCATCTACGGGCTGGGCGCGCCGGAGCTGCGGTTCATGACCCGCAGCGGCGTGCTCGGCTTCCCGTTCGGGGTGATCGTGGCGCTGTGGCTGTCGCTGCTGCATTACAGCACCCCGCACGGGGACACCCCGGCCATGATCACGCTGCCCGGCTGGCTCTACGACATCCTGCACTTCCTGCCCGCCTGGTTGTGGGTGCTGCTCGGCGGCGCCGTGGTCGGTGTGCTCGTCAACATCATCGCGATCAAGGTGGTCTTCGAGCCCGCGTCACCGCAGCCGCGCTACAAATACCCGTGGCGGGTCGCGAAATTCGCCAAGCGGCAACATCAGGCGGCCGCCGATCTCGGGCACGCCATCGGGTATCAGATCGTCACCCTCGACGTCGTCACCGAACAGCTGCTCGACGGGCCGAGCGGGGACAAGACCCGCGCGGTCATCGCCCACTTCCTCAAGGTGGAGATCGACCGGGTGCTCGGGCCGCTGCGCTCGGTCACCAGGCTGGCGGTGGGCCCGGCCCACTTCGACGCCATCCAGGCCACCGCGGGCGCGAGCCTGGCCACGGAGATGAAGCCGTGGCTGGTCGAGGACGTCGAGTTCTCCCAGACCACCGCGGCCAGCGTCGACCGGCTCGCCACCGAGAAGCTGCGCGAACTGCCGCCGGACGAATTCGTCGAAATGCTGTACACCGCTATCGAACAGGACGCCTGGCTGCTCTACCTGCACGGCGGGGTCCTCGGTGTGCTCGTCGGCGCCCTGCACCTGCTGGTCTTCGGAGTGTGACCATGGACGAGCGCGACAACCTCCCCGCCCCCGAGCCCGAGCCCGGAATCCCCACGGACCTGGCCGGATTGGCGCGCATCGCCGGACTGTCGCTGCGCCACATCGTCGGCGCCGTCACCCGCGGTGCCCTGCACACCGCCACCGACCTGGCCGACGACATCCGCGCCGGCGAGCCGATCTCCCAGATCATCGACGAGCGAGTCGAGTCGCTGCGCAAGATCGCGCTCGCCGCGCTCGGCCTGACGAGCACCGCCTCGGGGGTGTACGGATCGGGCGAGAACTCCGTGGGCGCCGAGGATCTCAAGGCGATGGGCGACGCGATGATCACCGAGGGCTGGGACTCGGCCCAGCAGCCACGCGATCTGCACCCCTCGTTCGTGCCGATCCTGCACGACCTGACCCCCGACGAGGCCCGCATCCTGCGGTTCCTCGCCGTCGCCGGGCCGCAACCGGCCATCGACATCCGCACCAAGACACCGTTCGGGATCGGATCGCAACGATTGGCCGACGGCATCAACATGATCGCCTACATGGCCGGCTGCGCGCTGCCCGAACGCGATCACCACTACCTCGGCAACCTCTCCAGGCTGGGACTGGTGCGCTTCTCCACCGAGCCGGTCGCCGATTTCCGCCGCTACGCGTTCCTGGAGGCCCAGCCCAGCGCGCAGGCCGCCTACAAGTCGGTGAACATGCGCGCCATCAGCTCCTACCGCAGCATCTATCTGTCGGTGTTCGGAAAGCAGTTCTGCGACGCGTGTTTCGTGCTCGGCGACTACACCGGGGGCGGTTGGGCCAGCGACGATCGGGGTGACGTCTATCTGGGCAAGGGCCCCCGGCTGCCGTGAGCGTCAGTCCTTGCCGCGCAGCGCGGCCAGCACGCCGTCGAACATCACCGACTTGATCGCGGTCATCGTCGGCTGGTCCTTGCCGCCGTGGGGCGCGACCATCGCCAGGGCCGCGTCGAGTACCTCGGCTTCGGCGACGGCGGCGTCGACCAGTTCGTAGGCGGCCGCGTCGGTGCCGCCGAAGCGGCGTCCGGTGGTCATGGCCGCGATCGCGGTGCGGGGCGGGACCTTGGCCTGGATCAGCGCCGCCATCCCGTTGGTGAACGGGATGCGGATGTCGGCCTCGGGGAAACAGAAGAACCCGCGATCGGCCCGCATCACCCGGTAGTCGTGGGCGATCGCGAGCATCGCGCCCGCCCCGAAGGCGTGGCCGCCGATCGCGGCGGCGGTCGGCATCGGCAGGGTGAGCATCCGGCCGAAGAGCCGGTGCACCGATTCGACGTACTCGGCGGCCCGATCGCCGTTGGCGGACAACCAGTCCAGGTCGAGACCGTTGGAGTAGATCTTGCCGGTCGCGGTGGTCACCAGCGCCGCGGCGCCCTCGGCGACGGCGGTGTCGAGGTGGGCGTGCACCTCGGCCATGAAGTCGGGGGAGAAGCGGTTCTCGCCGTCACCGAGGTCGAGGATCGCGATCGCGTCGTGGTGGCGCAGGGTGGGCATGGTGGATTTCCTTTCGGGCGGCCGAGTTCTCAGCGGGGGCCGAGTTCGAGGACGGCACGGGCGGCGGCCCGCAGCTGCGCGCGGGCCAGGGGGTCGGTGAGCCGGTCGCGGCGCAGCAGCACCGCGGTCGGCAGGTCGACCAGGCAGGTGGTCACGGTGGCGACGCCGCGCCGGTCCGCGCGGCCCCAGAGGGCGCGTGCGAGCCGGGTCAGCGCGCTCAGCAACGCCTTCTCCGTGGCGGCGATGTCGTGGGCGAGGTCGGGCGGCAAAGCGCCCGCGAGCAGTTCGGCGCGGTCGACGAGCAGCAGCAGCCGCGCGGAGTCGGGGTGCGTGTCGGCCAGGCGCCCCGGCGTCTCGGCGGCGTCGACGACCGCGGCGATGCGGGCGGCCCGGTCGGCGGCGGCCACGGCACGCTCGACATCGAGGGCTTGCAGCGCGAGGAACCGGCGCGCCGCGCGTAACCAGGTGCGCGCCAGCACTTCCTGTCGCGATCCGAAGCTGTGGTACAGCGCGCCGTTGGACACCCCGGTCGCGGCGGCGACGGCGCGCACGGTCACGGCGGCCGGACCCGACCGCGCGGCGATGCGCTCGGCGGCGTCGAGGACGGTCTCCGGGTCGTGGGTGCGGGGTCTCGGCATGAACAATAGTTTACAGAGCGTCTGCTCTGTTATTCCATTCGGGAGGTCATGTCGGCAGGTAGGGCACCGATTATGTTCCGTCCCTTGGGATTTCGATCTCGCCGTCACGGATTCGGGCACAGAGTAGTCTTCGTTATGCTCGCGCGAGCCCTCGTTGTGATCGGGTACTGTTCGCATTCTTCGGTCCTGTCCGCACGAACAGATCGGCATCGCGATGTCCCGAGTGGTCACCAAGGAGCAGTACTACGACGCCGCCGTCACGGTGCTCGCCGAGTTCGGCTTCAAAGGTCTCAACATCGGAGTGCTGTGCCGTCGCCTCGGGGTCACCAGCGGCTCGTTCTATCACCACTTCGGTTCGTGGCAGGGATTCGTCGACACCCTGCTCGAACACTGGGAGAACCGGCAGATGCTCGAGCTACGCGCCCTCGACGTCGGCCACGGCGACCCCGACGCCGACGTGCGCGCCATGTCGGCACTGGCCAGCGGCCTCGAACACGGCGCCGAAGCCGCCCTGCGCGCCTGGGCCGCCAACGACGAATCGGTCCACGTGACGGTCAAGCGGGTCGACGAATCCCGCCGCCGCACCGTGCACCGTGTCATCGACGGTGTCGTCGGCGACGCCGACACCTCCAGCGTCGTCACCGAACTCGGGATAGCCATGCTGATCGGCTACCAGCAGCTCGCTGCCACCGGCGAACCGACCGAACTGGACCGGCTGCTCGCCGAATACGCCCGGCTGATCTACTCACACCGCCGTCAGCCGAGCAACTCGTCCACGTAGCACCAGCGCCACACCTCGCCCGGTTCGACACTGCGCATCACCGGATGCGCCGTCGCCGCGAAGTGACCGGTCGCGTGATTGCCCAGTGAGGACTCACAGCAGGCGATGTTCCCGCACGCGACACACATCCGCAGGTGCACCCACGTCAGCCCCTCCTCGACACACGCGCGGCATTCGAGCGCGCCGGCCGGTTCACGCAGCAGCGGAGCGTGTTCCAGATGCGCGCAGCCGTCGGCCGCGGCGGCGCCGGCCAGCGGTTCGATCCGCGGTTCGTCGTCGCGCTCGTCGAACCGATCGATCATCGACTCCTCGAGGTCCAGCCGGGCCAGCACGTGCTGGAGCACCTCGTAGTCGACCGAGCCCGCGTCGCGCACCCGCAGCACCGCGTCGCGTTCGGCGCCGAGCATGGCCAGCCGCAGCCGCCGGTACTCCGCGGTGGGGGTCACCTGTTCGGCCTCGGGGCGGCCCAGCCGTTCCCAGGCGGCGTTGGTGCGCCAGATCAGCCGCTGCCGCAGCGATTCGATCACCGGTTCCGGAGTGTCCGGGCCGATCCGCTTGTCCAGCTCGGCCAGGCCTGCGGCCGAGGCCTGTTGCAGCAGATCGGCTTTCGCGAGCGCGTCCTCGGCGCGGCTGGGACCACGCAACCGCAGCAACCGCACCAGCCACGGCAGCGACGTCCCCTGCACCAGCAGGGTGCCACCGACCACGACCAGCGCCAGCAACTCCAGCACCGGCAGGTGCGGGGTGGAAGCGGGCAGCAACAACACCGCGGCCAGGGTCACCACACCGCGCATGCCCGCCCACGACACCACCGCGGCATGGCTCCACGGTTCACTGCCGCGCCCGAACAACCTCGCCACCACGACCGGAGTGAAGACCCAGACGGGGCGGGCCAGCATCACCGCCGCCAGCACCGCCGCCGCGGCGACCAGCAGAGTCGTACGGTCGAGACCGCTGTGCCAGGCACCCTCCACGATCCAGCGCACCTGCAAGCCGATCACCAGGAACACCGCGCTCTCGAGAATGAACTGGATGGTGCGCCAGTTCGTCGTCTCGGCGACCCGCGAGGCCGCGCCCTGCCAGCGCTGCGCACCGTGGCCCAGGATCATCCCGCACACCACCACCGCGATCACCCCGGACGCGTGGAAGTGCTCGGCGGGCAGATACGCCACGAACGGCGCGAGCAGCGACGCCGAGGTGTCGAGCACCGGATCGCTGATGCGCTTGCGCACCAGCACCAGCGCGGCCGCCACGGCGGCACCGATCACCGCACCACCGACCGCGGCGAGCAGGAAGTCACCGCCGATCTGCACCACCGTCACCGCGCCCGCCATCGCCGCGATCGCACTGCGCAGCGACACCAGCGCCGTCGCGTCGTTGAACAGCGACTCGTCCTCGAGCACCGTGACGATACTGCGCGGCATCCCGGTGCGCCGCGCGATCGCCGTGGCCGCCACCGCGTCCGGGGGAGCGACCACCGCGCCCAGCGCCACCGCCGCCGCGAACGGGATCGGCAACAGCCACCACGCCACCACCGCCACCGCGAACGTGGTGAACAGCACCAACCCCACCGAGAGCGAGGCGATCGTGCGCAGGTTGTCCTTGAAGTCCACCAGCGAAGTGCGCAACGCCGCGGTGTAGAGCAGCGGCGGCAGCAGGCCGAGCAGCACCACCTCCGGCTCGAGGTGCACCTGCGGCACCATCGGCAGATAGGACGCGGCCACCCCCGCCAGAGTCAGCACCAGAGGTTCCGACACCCCGAATCGCCGGGCCAGCGCCGCCAGCGCGGTCGCCGAACCGATCAGGACCACCAAGCCGATCGCCACATGCACGACCAGCATTCTTCCACCGGGACTACTTCGGCAACGGCACCGAGGCGAACCGCGCCACCAGCGACCACAGATACACCCCGAGGCCGGCGCCGATGCCCAACCCCACGCACACCGCGCCCGCCTGCACGAAATAGCTCACGCCCGCGACCTCGTACACCGCCAGGATCAACCCCTGGCACACGATCAGACCCGGCAGCAACGCCCCGGTGATGCCGACCAGCGCCAGCGCCGACATCGGCAACCGCAACGCCTCCGACACCGAGGACGCCACGAACCCCAGCACCACCGCCGCCAGCGGACCCGCCCACGCGCCGGGCAGATGCGCGGCATGGATGAGGGTCTGGTTCACCGCGGCGGTCAGCAACCCGGCGACGGCCGCGGGCACCAGCAGCGCGGGCCCGCCCACATTGAACAGGGCGTTGCCCACCGCGCCGAGCACGGCGAACACGATGCCGAGCCAGATCGGCAGCACCGGCAGCGTGGGATCGGCCGCCACACCCAGATCGAAGCGCCACGCCAGCGACAGGATCAGCACCCCGCCCAGCGCGATTCCGGCGATGATCGAAGCCGCGCTCACCGCTCTCGCCAGCGCGGTGAGACTGTCGGCACTGATGAGATCGATCGCGGTCGAGATCAGTTGGGGCAGTGGGGCGATCAGCACCCAGGTGGTGGCGACGACGGTGGCCGCCTGCGCGACCGTCAGCCAGCCGAGCAGATGGAACGCGCCGCCGAAGAATCCGGCCAGCGCCGCCTGCACCGCCACCGCGAACAGTTTGGGCACCCGCGCCGCGCCGAAGCCGCGCGCGCTCAGGTTCACCACCAGCTGGCTCAGTGCCGCCAGCACACCGGCCAGCGGCTTGCCGCCGATCTGCACGCAGATGCAGAATGCCAGCACCATGCCACCGGCCTGGACCGACCACCACGGAAACGGCGGTGGGCCGACATCGGCCGAATCCAGTCGCGCGCAGGCCGAATCCGGGTCCAGCCGCCGCACCACCACCTCTCGCGCGACATCTTTGAGCCTGCGCATCCGGTCGCAGTCGAAACTGTCCAGCGCCGCCGCCTCGCCGAGCCGGGAGGTGGACCCGCCGCTCCCGTCGGCGCACTCCACGAGCACCACCCGCCCGATCCCGACCACGCGCACGTCGTCGAGTCCGAGCGCGCCCGCGCACGGCAGCACCATCAGCTCCATCGCCTCGGTCGCGTACCCGGATTCGAGCATCGAGGCGCCGAGCCTGGTCAGGAAGCGCAGCGCCGCCTCGACCCGGTGATGATCGATCGCGGGGGTCGCCATCTCGACAATCTACTGTCGGCATGCGGCCGCCCGGCCCGCACACGCCGGACTCAGCCCACGTGCTCGGCCCCGCCGAGATGGGCGACCTCGCCCCACACCCGCAAACCCAGTCGCGCACCCTCGCGGCGCCACTGCGACACCGACGCGTTCGGTACCGGCTCGAGTGAATCCGGTACCGCCGCACCCATTCCCGCCAGGATGTAGCGCATCGACGCCACGACCGCGTCGTGGGTGACCACCAGGACCTGTTCGCCGGCTGCCACCACATCCAGCTCGTCGAGGAAACCGCGCACCCGCACCGCCACATCGGCCAGCGACTCCCCGCCGGGCGGGCGATACACCCAGTTGCCGACCCGTTCCCGGCGCATCGCCTCCTCCGGGGCGCGGCGCCGGATCGCCTTGTAGGGATGTAGTTCGAACACCCCCATCTCGCGATCCCGCAGCCGCTCGTCGACCAGGGTGCGAATCGGGCGCAGGTGCCGATTGCGGGTCGCGGCGGCCTCGGCCATCACCGCCCACGTGAGCCGCGTCCGCAGATACGGCGAGCACACCACCAACGTCGGCGTCTGCGCGCTCGCCAGCCCGGCCAGCCATTCGCCCAAGCACCGGGCCTGCCATTGCCCGTACTCGGTGAGGTCCACCTCCGCGTCGGTGCCACGCATCGGACGCTGCTCGGTCGCCGGATCCGCGTACCAGGCGTTGGCCACGCTCTGGGCGTGCCGCACCGCCCACAGACCCCCGAGCGCGCGCGGCACCGCCAGTCCCTCCGTCACCGGCACCCACCCCCTTCGCTGCTCCATCGCCACCCGGACCCCCTCCGTGCTCGTCCCGTCGTGCTCGGACGCGCCAGGGAATAGCGGCGTCACTGCTGATGTTCGTCAGAGATGTTCGGCGGACCGCCGCCGAGAGGAGGCCCGCTTGAGCACCAGAGTAGAGATCTGGACCGACATCAACTGCCCGTTCTGCTACCTCGGCAAAGCCCGATTCGAGGCGGCACTGGCCGAATTCGTGCACCGCGACGACGTCGACGTCGTGCACCGCTCCTTCGAACTCGACCCCACCCTGCCCGCCGACGAGACCGGCCCCGTCATCCCGCGCATCGCCGCCAAGTACGGCATCCCCGTCGAGCAGGCCGCCGCCAACGAGCGCGCCATCGCCGCCCAGGCCGCCGAACTCGGCCTGCCGTACCAGAGCAGCGGCCGCGACTACGGCAACAGCTTCGACATGCACCGGCTCCTGCACTTCGCCCTCGACCAGGGCAAACAGGACGTGCTGCTCGACGCGCTCTACGCGGGCAACTTCGCCGACCCCGAACCCGTCTTCGGTGACCGGGAACGACTGGTCGCCCTCGCGGTCCGCGCCGGACTCGACGAGACCGAGGTCAGAGACGTCCTCGCCGACCCCGACGCCTACGCCGCCGCGGTGCGCCAGGACGAACGCGAGGCCGATCAGCTCGGCGTGACCGGTGTGCCGTTCTTCGTGTTCGACAACAAGTACGCCGTCTCCGGCGCCCAGCCCACCGAAGTGTTCACCCAGGCGCTGACCACCGCGTGGAACGACCGCCCCGCACCGCTGGTGCAGGTATCCGCCGGCGACGCACCCGCCTGCGGCCCCGACGGCTGCGCGAGCTGAGCCCTACAGGTCGATGACGACCTTGATGTCGGCGTGATCACCCGGATCGAACGCTTCGAGCGCCCGCTCCAACGGCAACCGCCGGGTGATCAGCCGGCCCAGCCACGCCGCGTCGGCCTTGGCCAGCGCCTGCGCGGCCAGCTCGTAGTGGTGCCGGTTGGCGTTGACCGACCCGAACACCAGCGCGTTGTCCAGCACGATATTGCGGTTGAGCGCGCCCACATCCACCGGCGCGTCGGTGCCCGGTGTCGAGACACCGGTCAGGCAGACGATCACGCCCGGATTGTTGATCTCGGCCGCGCTCAGCGCGACCGCGGGCGCGCCGGTCGCCTCGATCACCACGTCCGGATCGATCCGTTCGGCCAGCTCCGAGGCCGAACCCGTGTGGAAGGTGGCGCCGAGATCGGCGACCAGACCCGGCTTCGGTCCCTCCGTCGTCCGGTCGAGCACGTGCACATCCAGGCCACGCTGCACACCCAGTAATGCCGCGAGCAGCCCGATCGGGCCGGCTCCGGTGACCATCGCGGTCTTGGGCTCGAACCAGGCGCGCTGGTTGATCCGCTCGATCTGGTCCCAGGCCTTGGCCACCACTGTCGTCGGCTCCATCAGCACGCCGACCTGTTCGAGCGCGGGATCCAGCTTCACCGCGTAGTCGACCGGCACCACCCAGCTCGTCGAGCCGAACCCGTCGATCTGCTTGATCCCGCGCTCGACGTACTGCCCGTTGCGGCACATGTCGAACTCGCCGCGCGCACACGCGCCACACGGCACCGGATCCGGCCTGCGCACGATGCCGACCACGAGATCGCCCGCGGTGAAACCACTTCCGGCGGGCGCCGTGCGTACCCGCCCCAGCGATTCGTGTCCGAGGACCAGCCGCTCGCGGCCCGGCGGTGCCCACCCGTAGCTGCCCTCGGCGATCTCGCGGTCGGTGCCGCAGATGCCCAGCGCCACTCCGTCGACGAGCAATTCGTCCGGCCCTGGCTCCGGATCCGGTACCTCCGCGATGCTCAACGAGCCCGCCCGATTCGGAATCACGGTCAATGCACGCATGTCGGCAACCCTTCCGCCACCTCGGCGACGCTGTCGGAACCTGCACGAATACCTGCGACAACGCTACGGGAACCCCGCCCGGTCACGCAGTATCGACAAGATCGCGAATAGCTTGCGATGTGCCGGCGAATGCTGCCACGATCGAGGAAGCCGCCGACAGCTGCTCGACCACGACGTGGGAGGTAACAGTGCAGGCCGTCCAATATCGCACCCCGGGCTCAGCCCCCGAAGTCGTCACCGTGCCCGACCCCGAACCAGGCCCCGGCCAGGTCCTGCTGAAGGTCGCCGCCGCCGGTGTCTGCCACTCCGACATCGCCGTGATGGGCATGCCCGCCGACCAGCTCGGCTTCCCGCTCCCACTGACCCTGGGCCACGAAGGCGCCGGCACCGTCGCCGCGCTCGGCGCCGGCGTGGAAGGCATCGAACTCGGCGCCATGATGGCCGTCTACGGGCCGTGGGGGTGCGGCCGCTGCCGCATGTGCGCCAACGGCATCGAGAACTACTGCCTGCGCGCGAAGGAACTCGGGATCTTCCCACCCGGACTCGGCGCACCCGGCGCCATGGCCGAATACCTGATCGTCGACGATGCCCGCCACCTCGTGCCGCTCGGTGACCTCGACCCCGTGCAGAACGTCTCGCTCACCGACGCGGGCCTCACGCCCTATCACGCGATCAGCCTGTCGCTGCCCAAACTGGTCCCCGGCAGCACCTGCGTCGTCATCGGCGCGGGCGGGCTCGGCCATGTCGCCATCCAGCTGCTGCGCGCCATGACCGCGACCAGGATCATCGCCCTCGATCTGTCCGAGGAGCGGCTCGAGCTGGCCCGAGAGGTCGGCGCCCACGACACCGTCCTCTCCGACGCCGACGCGGCCGAGCGCATCCGCGCCCTCACCGACGGCGACGGCGCGCAGGTGATCCTCGACTTCGTCGGCGCCCCACCCACCACCGCCACCGCGGCGGCCGCCGCGGGCGTGGCCGCCGACATCACCGTCGTCGGGCTCGGCGGCGGCACGGTCGAGGTCGGGTTCGGCAGCCTGCCGTACGAGACCACCGTGTGTTCGCCGTACTGGGGAACCCGCTCCGAACTCATCGAGGTCCTCGACATCGCGCGCCAGGGCGAGGTATCGGTGCACGTGGAGACCTTCACACTCGACGAAGCGCCACTGGCCTACGAACGTCTGCACGCCGGAAAGATCACCGGCCGCGCCGTCATCGTTCCCGGCAGCTGAACCGTCACGCTACGGTGGACACCGATCGACCGTCGGCTGCTGGAGGCGTCTTGCGCATCATCGTCCCGATCCTGCTCGTGCTCGCCGCCTTCCTCGGCGCCACCGCACCCGCTTCGAGCGCACCGGCCCTCGACGACGTCACCAGCCGCAAGATCGACGAACTGCTGGCCGTCCGCGCCGAAGCAGGCGGCATCGACCGCGGCGAGCTGCTCGCCCGGCTCGGCGCGCGCCTGCTCGACACCCCCTACGGCGCGAACATGCTCGTCGGGTCCGCCACCCAACCCGAACAACTCGTCATCGACCTGCGCCGCGTCGACTGCTTCACCTACCTCGACTACCTCGAGGCCGCCTCCCGCTCCGGCGACCGCGACCAGTTCGTCGCCAACCTGCTCGCCACCCGCTACGTCGACAGCCGCGTGGAATTCGCCCAGCGCAAGCACTTCTTCACCGACTGGGCCGCCACCGGCCGCCGCGCCGCCACCGACATCACCGCGACCCTGAGCCCCGCCGCGGTCACCACCACCAAGCACCTCAACGCCAAGGCCGACGGCGGCACCTACCTGCCCGGCATCCCCGTCGGGGGGGGCCGCCCCCCCCCCCCCCCACACCCGCCCCGGCCCCCGCGCGGGGGGGGGCCGCCCCGCCCCCCCCCCCGCCCCCCCCCCCCGGGCCCCCCCCCCCCCCCCCCCAAACCCCCGCGCCCGCGGGCGCCGGGGGAGTGATCGCCGGCCTGCGCACCGGCGACTTCCTCGGCGCCTATGCGCCCGACACGGGACTCGACGTCACCCACGTCGGCCTGGTCGTGCACACGCCCAGCGGGCCGGTCTTCCGCAACGCCTCCTCCCTCGCGGAATACCGCGTCGTGGACACCCCACTGGCCGACTACATCCGCACCACCCCGGGCATCGTCGTCCTGCGCCCCCTGTGAACCACGCTGCGGCACTTGACTTCAGGTCGACCTGAAGCGGCACCGTGAACGCATGACCACCTTCGACCACGCCACCAGCCTCGGCTACGACCGCCGCGCCACCCGCCTGCTCGGCAGCCTCTACCGGCGCATCGCCGCCGACATCGACACCGCGACCGCTCCCGGCGCCCGCGTCGCCGACATCGGCACCGGCCCAGGACGGCTGCTGTCGTGTCTGGCGGCCCGCCGCCCCGACCTGCGCCTGCACGGCGTCGACCTGTCCCCACACATGATCGAGATCGCCCACCGCAACCTCGCCGGGCACCCGGTCGCACTCGCCGTCGCCGACGTGGGAGACCTGCCCTACGCCGACGCCTCCGTCGACCTGGCGGTGTCCAGCCTGAGCATGCACGAATGGCCCGACCTCGACGCCGCCGCCCGCGAACTGCGCCGCGTCCTGGCACCCGGCGGCGCCCTCACCGTCTACGACTTCCGGTTCGCGCGCACCACGACCGCCCGGCGCGCACTGGCCACCCACTTCGGCACCGTGCGGACCGCCGCCGTCCGCCTGCCGTGGCATCCGCTCGCGCTCGTCACCCGCTACCATGCCGCCGCCTAGGCTCGACGAATGACGGGGACCCACACCACGATCGGCGCGGCGGCGGCCCACTTCGGACTGGGCACCCACGTTCTCCGGCACTGGGAGGACTGCGGTCTGCTCACCCCCGACCGCGACGCCGCGGGCCGCCGCCGCTACCGCGACACCGACCTGGACACCATCGCCATGATCGTCCTCGGCAAGCAGGCCGGGCTCTCCCCGGATGATCTGGCCCTGCTGTTCACGGGTGCCCCCGACCGGGTCACCCGTACCCAGGTGCTGCGCGACCACCACGCCCGCCTCGCCGCACAGCTGGTCCGCACCAGGGCCGCCCTCGACGCGGTCGCCCACGTCCTCGACTGCGACGCCGACGACTTCCGCACCTGCCCACACTTCCGCGACCGGATCGCGGCCGTCCGCCGGGACGACACGATCGCTGAGCGGTAACCGGGCTGTGCGTATCCGCGCCGTCGTGAGACGATCACGCAGGTGACCAGCACGTCGGACCGGCCCCAGCACCTCAGGGATCTCGCGCTGCTGCGTCGCGTCCGCGACCGGATCGACCGCGACTACGCACAACCCCTCGACGTCGAAGCCCTCGCCCGCGGCGTTCACCTCTCGGCAGGGCATCTGAGCAGGCAATTCCGGGCAGCCTACGGCGAATCCGTGTACTCCTACCTGATGACCCGCCGTATCGAACGCGCCATGGCGCTGCTGCGCCGCGGCGACATGAGCGTCACCGAGGTGTGTTTCGCCGTCGGTTCGTCCTCGCTGGGCACCTTCAGCACCCGCTTCACCGAACTGGTCGGCGTGCCGCCCAGCGTCTACCGGCAGCAACAGGCCGAAGCCACCGAGGGGATGCCGTCGTGCGTGGCCAAGAAGGTGACCAGACCGATCAGGAATCGAGAAGCACCGACCACCAGCGGCCATTAGCGTGGTCGTCATGAACATCACCATTCACCAGACCTACCTGCCCCACGACGACCCCGACGCCGCCCTCGCCTTCTACCGCGACGCACTCGGCTTCGAGGTCCGCAACGACGTCGGCTACAACGGCTTGCGCTGGATCACCGTCGGCCCCGCCAACCAGCCCGACACCGCCATCGTGCTGCACCCGCCCGCCGCCGACCCCGGCATCACCGACGAGGAACGCCGCGTCATCACCGAGATGATGGCCAAGGGCACCTACGCCGGGGTCAACCTCGCCACCGAGGACCTCGACGGGCTCTTCGCCAAACTGCAGGCCGGTGACATCGAGGTCGTGCAGGAACCCACCGACCAGCCCTACGGCGTGCGCGACTGCGCCTTCCGCGATCCCGCGGGCAACATGATCCGGATTCAGCAGACGAAGTAAGTCGGACACCGAGACTACGATCGACCGGCGACGCCGAACGACCTAGGAGACCCATGAGTACGGCCACGAAGACCACCACCCCGACCGTGGAACCGGCCGACAGCCACGACCTCATCCGGGTACACGGCGCCCGGGTCAACAACCTGCGCGACATCAGTGTCGAGCTCCCCAAGCGCAGGCTCACCGTGTTCACCGGCGTCTCCGGGTCCGGCAAGAGCTCGCTGGTCTTCGGCACCATCGCCGCGGAATCCCAGCGCCTGATCAACGAGACCTACAGCGCCTTCGTGCAGGGCTTCATGCCCACCCAGTCGCGCCCCGACGTCGACGTCCTCGAGGGCCTCACCACCGCCATCCTCGTCGACCAGTCCCGCCTCGGCGCCGACCCGCGCTCCACGGTCGGCACCGTCACCGACGCCAACGCGATGCTGCGCATCCTGTTCAGCCGCCTCGGTGATCCCCACATCGGCTCCTCGCAGGCGTTCTCCTTCAACGTCGCCTCGATCAGCGGTTCCGGCGCCGTCGCCGTCGAGAAGAACGGCGTCACCGTCAAGGAACGCCGCAGCTTCTCCATCACCGGCGGCATGTGCCCCACCTGCGAGGGCAAGGGCACCGTCAACGACATCGACCTCACCCAGCTCTACGACGAGAACAAGTCCCTCGACGAGGGTCCCTTCACCATCCCCGGCTACAGCATGGACGGCTGGATGGGGCGCATCTACAAGGGCAGCGGCTTCTTCGACCCGGCCAAGCCGATCAAGAAGTACACCAAGAAGCAGCTCGCCGACCTGCTCTACAAGGAACCCACCAAGATCAAGGTCGAGGGCATCAACCTCACCTACGAGGGCCTGATCCCCAAGATCCGCAAGTCCATGCTGTCCAAGGACGTCGAAGCGCTGCAGCCGCACGTGCGGGCCTTCGTCGAACGCGCCGTCACCTTCGGCACCTGTCCGGACTGCGACGGCACCCGCCTGTCCGCCGAAGCCCGCTCCTCCAAGATCGACGGCGTCAGCATCGCCGACGCCTGCGCCATGCAGATCACCGATCTCGCCGAATGGGTGAAGAGCGTCGAGGACCCGTCGGTCGCGCCGCTGCTGGAATCGCTGCGCCAGACCCTGGACTCCTTCGTCGAAATCGGCCTCGGCTACCTGTCGCTGTCGCGACCCTCGGGCACCCTGTCCGGCGGTGAAGCCCAGCGCGTCAAGATGATCCGCCACCTCGGCTCCTCGCTCACCGACGTCACCTACGTCTTCGACGAGCCCACCGCGGGCCTGCACCCGCACGACATCCAGCGCATGAACGACCTGCTGCTGCGCCTGCGCGACAAGGGCAACACGGTGCTCGTCGTCGAACACAAGCCCGAGACCATCGTCATCGCAGACCACATCGTCGACCTCGGCCCCGCCGCCGGTTCCAAGGGCGGCACCATCTGCTTCGAGGGCACCGTCGACGGACTGCGGGCCAGTGACACCGTCACCGGTCGCCACTTCGACGACCGCGCCGCCGTCAAGGAGACCGTGCGTAAGCCCAAGGGCGCGCTGAAGATCCGCGGCGCGAAGGCCAACAACCTGCGCGACGTCGACGTCGACATCCCCCTCGGCGTGCTGGTGGCGATCACCGGTGTCGCCGGCTCCGGCAAGAGCTCGCTCGTGCACGGCTCCATCCCGCTCGACGAGGGCGTCATCTCCGTCGACCAGGCCCCCATCAAGGGCTCGCGGCGCAGCAACCCCGCCACCTACACCGGCCTGCTCGACCACATCCGCAAGGCCTTCGCCAAAGCCACCGGCGCCAAGCCGGCTCTGTTCAGCGCCAACTCCGAAGGGGCGTGCCCGAACTGCAACGGCGCGGGCGTCGTCTACACCGACCTCGCCATGATGGCCGGGGTGTCGACCGTGTGCGAGGTGTGCGAGGGCAAGCGGTTCATGGCCGAGGTCCTCGACTACACCTTCGCGGGCAAGAACATCAGCGAAGTCCTGTCGATGCCCGTCGACGAGGCCCGGGAGTTCTTCGGCGCAGGGGAGGCCCGCACCCCCGCCGCGCACAAGATCCTGACCCACCTCACCGAGGTCGGCCTGGGCTATCTCACCATCGGTCAGCCGCTCACCACCCTGTCCGGCGGTGAGCGCCAGCGCCTGAAGCTGGCCACCCACATGGCCGACAAGGGCGGCGTCTACATCCTCGACGAGCCGACCACCGGCCTGCACCTCGCCGACGTCGAACAGCTGCTCGGTCTGCTCGACCGCCTCGTCGACGCGGGCAAGTCCGTCATCGTGGTCGAACACCACCAGGCCGTGATGGCCCACGCCGACTGGATCATCGACCTCGGCCCCGGCGCCGGTCACGACGGCGGTCAGATCGTCTTCGAGGGCACGCCCGCCGATCTCGTCGCGGCCCGCTCCACCCTCACCGGCGAACACCTCGCCGACTACGTGGGCGCGTGACCCCGCTGTCCCCTCCCCGGCCGATGGATCGTGGGGGAGGGGACGGGTAGTGCCCTCGATGTGACGTATCTCGCCGCCGTGACCCCTGGTTCCGGTCGCACCCACCGGCCTAGCCTGGGTTTCTCGCACGCGAAATCGCCTGCACCAGAGGGATATTCGGTACCAATCGGACATTCCGGCGCTGGACGGTGCCGCGCTGATTTCGGCGTGCCCCGAGAGCGTGACCGCGCGGGCGGCATCGACCGGCCGAGCGGGACACGCCGCCCTGGACCGAGGAGTCGCGCCGGTGTCGCATCGAACAGTCCTGAATCGCCGAGGGGCGCTGGCCGCCCTGGCCCTGCTCGCCGTCGCGGGGGGGGGGGGGGGCGCTCCCCCCCCCCCCCCCCCCCCCGGGGGCGACGCCCCCCCAGGGCCCCCCCCCAGGGGCGCCCACGCCCAGCAGGAACCGCCCAGCCGCAACCGCCCCGCCCCCTTGGCGGGGGCCCCCCGGCGGGGGCCCCGCGGCCCGAGTCGGTGATCAGATAGTG
>NZ_JARWOJ010000088.1 GCF_029868625.1 Nocardia neocaledoniensis
CCTCCCGGGGGGCGGCGGGGTGCCGGTTAACTTTCACGGTCTGGGTCTGGGGTGCCAATAACCCCCACACTTCGTCTCAATCCGCCCCTGTACCACACCCCGCCCCCCCCCCCCGGGGGCGCCCCCCCCGGGGCCGCCCAGTGCCGAGTTCGCCGGGTCGACCCAGCGCCACAATTCGGGACCGAACTGCAGTTGTCCGGCGGCCTCGGTGGCGCGCCGGTTCTTGGCGACCCGCAGGCCGGTGGACAGTTCGAACTCCTTGGCGAGCAACGGCCGCAGGTGCCGGTCCCAGTCGGCCCTTGTGCCGTCGGCCCGCGCGGTCAGCATGGACGCGCGCGCGTGCCAGCGGCCGAGCATCTCGGCCGGGCCGTTGTCGATGTACTCGGTGAGCGGTTCCTCGCGGACCACCCGCTGACGCATCGACCAGATCAGCACGGCGAGCGCGACCGCGACCGGCAGTGCCACCGCGAGCAGCACGGCGTCGCGGTCCATCCGCACCAGCAGCAATTCGAGCGCGGCCACCACGATCACCGCGGTCCACACGACGCCGGATCGGTTCATGCTGCGTCCTTCCGGCATGCTCGGGCGCCGTGCGTGGTCACGCAAGCTGGTGTGTCGCAGCGCTGACCGCTCATACCGGTACCAACCTTCGCTGCAGATCCGAGAGCACGATGCGCAGCAGCTGTTCGGCGCGCATGCGCTGCCATTCCAGCATCGAGTGCGGGCTGAACCGCGCCTCCTCGAACAGTGCGACCAGCTCGCGGGCCGAAGCATCGTGCAGCACACCGCTTTCGAACGCGCGGGCGAGCACTTCCATCGGGGTGTCGGAGGCGAGCGGGCGGGCGGCGCGGTCGCTGGACAGGCCGCGCTCCATGGCCACGTAACAGGCGATGATGGCGGTGCGCGGATCCTGGCCGGGCGCGTTCATCGCGGCGAGGCCCATCTCGGCGGCCCTGGTGAGCGAGTCGACAGCGCTCGGCGGGGTCTCGGGCTGCGCGGGGGTGGCGGTGGCGGGTTCGCGGCGCGCGGCGACCGCGACCACGATCAGCCCGAGCAGCGCCACCACGATCAGCGCGATGGCCAGCGCGGCCGCGATCAGCAGCGCGGTGCCGGTCAGCTCGGCGGGACCGGTACCCGGGTCGGGGGCGGGCGCGTCGGTGGGGGTCGGGACGGGACCCGACCCTTCGGGCCTGGTCTCGGTACCCGGTCGCGGCGTCCGCGCACCGGGCAGCAGGAACAGCGCGGCGACACCCGCCGCGAAGACCAGCGTGATGGCGGCGAGGATGAGCGGCCCGAGCAGCGCCAGGCGCCGCCAGTTGAAGGGCGGTGTCACCTCGCGTTCGACGTGCGGCATGGCCAGCGGTAGCCGATGCTGGCTCGCGATCACCCCCGCGACCAGGATGACGATGGACACCAGCAGCAACACCGGCATCACCGCCACCAGGAGCGGTGAGGGCGCGCCGTTCGCGGATTCGGTGGATTCGGCGCCGGGCAGATATCCGTGCAGCGCGATCGTGGCAGCGACGAGTAGCGCGATCACGACGATCGCCCGCGTAATGGGCTGACTCACCCCGATCACTGCTGTACCACCAAACCCAAGAGCCTGCACAAAACAGCCACATAGTTACACGCCGGGTGGTGTGCCCGGGAGGAAATCGATACTTCGGATGACCTCCCTTTTATTGTCCTCTCCGCCGGTGTTACACG
The DNA here is from genome assembly GCF_029868625.1 of Nocardia neocaledoniensis. Taxonomy (GTDB): domain Bacteria; phylum Actinomycetota; class Actinomycetes; order Mycobacteriales; family Mycobacteriaceae; genus Nocardia; species Nocardia neocaledoniensis_A. The sequence goes on from NZ_JARWOJ010000088.1 coordinate 1,708, forward strand.
GTACGAATGGCCGGCTCGGCGATATGTGACGTTTCACTGAGCCGGCTGGCGGTCCGGGCCAGGTCGGGGACCGTGGGTACGCCGGCGGTCAGTTCGGCGAGCGGAGCGGCGGCGTGCACTGTGCAGGGCAGGTCGGCGTCGTAGAGCACGTCGACCAGGTTGACCAGGCGCATCACCCAGTCCGGTGGCACCTCGCGCAGCAGGGGGACACCGCGCAGCGTCCAGCGGCGGAAGCGGCGGGTCAGGCGCAGGTAGTCGGCGGCGCTGGTCGGCGCGCCGCACAGCTGGGCGAAATCGAAGGTCACCGCGTCGCCGTCGACCCGCTCCGCCAGGACGGTACGGCCTTCCCCCAGCTCGACCACGCTGTCTCCCCCACTCGACTCCCGCCGGTCGAGGACATACGCGCCCGACCCGAAACCGCTGTCGTGCCGGGCGCCGAGGGTGCGGTAGTCCAGCGGGCCGTCCAGTGCGACGACGTCGAGGTGCGCCAGGATGCGCTCGATGCTCGGCACGAACCGATCGTGGAACAACGGGTTGGGCAGCAGCTCGCGCGGCGGCTGATTCGAAGTGACGACCAGGCTGCGGCGCTGCGCGAACAGGGCCTCGAGCAGGCGGGCGATCAGCATGCCGTCACCGATGTCGTTGACGTGGAATTCGTCGAAGCACACCAGTTCCGCTGGGCCGAGCAGACTTTCGATGGCCCGCTCGATCGAGCCGAGCGCGTGTGCGGCGGTGTGCAGTTCGGCGAAGAAGGCGTGAAAGTGGAAGCGGCGCTTGTGTTCCGGGTCGGCCGTGGCGAAGAAGCGGTCCATCACCATCGTCTTGCCGCGGCCGGGTCTGCCGTACAGGTAGACGCCGCGCCCGCCACGGCGCGGCCTGCCGTGCCGATCGAGTAGTGCCGCGAGCGTGTCCGCCGCCGCGACCTGCGCCGGATCGAGTGCCACCGTCATATCGCCCTCCTCGTCCTCTACATTTGTAGAGGACGAAACCGCCGGGCGACCAGGGAAGGTGACGATGTCCACAGACCGCAGAGCGCTGATCGTGGCGGGCGCGATCGAGCTGATCGCGACGCGCGGCATCCGCGCCCTCACCCACCGCGCGCTCGATGCCCACCTCGCGCTTCCGCTCGGCTCGACGTCCTACTACTTCCGCACCAGACAGGCGTTGATCGAAGCGGTGGCCGACGGCATCACCGCGCGCTCGGCGGCCGACTTCACCACGATGTCCGGCGGCGGAGCCCTGCCCGACACCCCGGCGGTGCGGCGGCCGGAACTCGCGGCCGCGATCGCCACCTGGCTCGATCAGCTCCTCACGCGACGCCGCAGCGAGCTGATCGCCCGGCACGCGCTGATCATCGAGGTGCTCTCCGAGCCGGATCTGCACGCACGGCTGGCAGGCAGTTTGTTCTCACTCGACCGGGCGACCGACCTCTTCATCGCGCTCGGCGTGACCGCACCACAGGAGACCGCCGCCGATTTCCTCGCCCTGCTGGAAGGCCTGATCTTCGACCGGGTAGCCGGTGCGCGCGCCCGCGCCCCGGCTGGGGCCGCTCCCCACGGCGCACGCCGCGCGCGCCCCCTCGCCCGGGTTCTGGCGAGCGCGGGCC
>NZ_JARWOJ010000089.1 GCF_029868625.1 Nocardia neocaledoniensis
TGGCGGTGTCGACGAGCTGGGACCGCAACGCGCTCGTCGCATCAGCGATCATCGTGCGCGGTGTCGGCGGCTCGAGCAGGGCGGCGCCGACGTCGGGACCTCGCGGAACATACGGCGGCACCGCCAACGCCGGATCGGCGCGGGCATAGCCATTCCAGGCTCGAGCGAGGTCTTGTTCGGTGTAGGCGGCGAAGGTGACCGCGTGTACGCGGCGGATCCCTTCCACGCTCGCCCCCCACAAGCTCTCGCCTTCGGCTGGCGTGAGCTGGGCGGCGGCCGCCAGGACGGTCACCCGGGTGTGCAGTGCCGTCATGTTGTCGGCGAACTGGGCGACGGCGATCGGGTCGGCATCGAAAGCCCATCTCCCGGAAGCAATTCGGTCCATACGGGCGGCTTCCAGGCCGGCCATGCGTTCCATAGTCCACAAGTCGAGCTCGAGCATGTCGAGGTAGAACTCTTGGGCTTGGTTCGCGCGGGCGGGATGCTGGCGCACCACGCCCGGCTTCGGTGCGTCCGCGCCGCGCTGCCCGAGTTCGCGGGCATCGACGACCCAACCCGGGTCGACCCCACCCAACAAGGCCGTGTACTCGGCGTGCTCACGCTGCACGGTGAGCAGCTCGAGTCGCTCGTTCCACACCTGCTCGCTGCCACCGGAGACACCGTCGTCGAACATGGAAGGCCCGGCATCAGCGACCTCCCGATGCTGAGCGGCCAATTGCTGGATCCGGCGCAAGATGCGGCCTTGCCACTGGGCCACCGACTCACCGGGCCTTGGAGCGCTCGTGGTCATCACCACACCCCCTGATCCACACCAGACCCCGGCCCTCGATCAGGCGGATGGGGTTGCAGGTCTGGGTCTGGCTCCCACTGTGCTGCTGTTCGGATCCCGGTTGCTTCGACCGCGGTGCCGATACCGTGCCCCGCGCCCGGGCCTAGGTTGTCGGTGAAGCTGACTGCGGCCAAGGCGTGTTCGGCACGCTGGGCAAACTCCCAGGGAGTGGGCGGGCCGAGATCGGTGACGGTCGTGGTGGCGAGGTTGTCGAAAGTACGCGAGACGTCGGCCTCGACACCTTTCCACGACATTTCCGTGAACCGTTGCCGCAGTTCGGCATCGGTGTAGGAGGCCGCGGTCAGCTCCGCCAGCTGTTGCCAGGCGCCGGGGCTGCGGCCCCACAGTTGCTCGGCCTCGCCGGGTTGGACGTTGATCAGTGCCGCGGTCCCGGTCGCACG